>NZ_CP085211.1:1868012-2179347 GCF_044797955.1 Idiomarina seosinensis
GTACGAGACAAACTGCTGGGTTTTGAACCGCACGAGCGCGACTGGGTTGTCGTCGGTGCAACCCCAGGACACATGCAGGAGCAAGGCTTCCAGCAAGTTGGTAAAGACTTTCCTGTGTTTCTACACCCGGACACCGGAGAAGAATATGCCTTAGCACGTACCGAACGCAAGTCAGGTAGTGGCTATAAGGGCTTCGACGTTCACTTTGATCCTTCCGTAACATTAGCTGATGACTTAATTCGCCGCGACCTGACCATCAATGCAATAGCAGAGGATGAAGAGGGCCATTTAATCGACCCTTTTGATGGTCGTCGTGACATCCAGCAGCGTGTTTTGCGCCATGTGTCGGAGGCGTTTACCGAAGACCCGCTGCGAGTGCTTCGTATTGCCCGCTTTTGGGCTCGCTTTCACTGTTTAGGCTTCTCAATCGCCGAGCAGACAAAAGAATTGCTGCAACAGATGGTCACCTCAGGTGAACTCAGGCATTTGACCCCCGAGCGTGTCTGGAAAGAATGGGAGAAATCGCTAACAACTCCCGAACCGCATAAATTTCTTGAACTACTGAACCAATTAAACGCCACTGAGGATGTGTTACCGCAGCTTAAGGTCAGCCAGCAGCAGCTGACCTTACTGGCAAAAATGTCCCGCGCCAGCGACGATACTGAATTACGCTTTGCCAGCGTTTTTATTGGCCAGCCCGATGACTTTAATTTGTCGGTTTTTTGTCAGCGCCTGGCCATTCCAAATCGTTACCGGCATGCGGCAGAGCTGGCTTTTCAGTATCAGCTTTTACTCAGTAAAGCAAAGCTTAGCAGTAGCGAGTATTTCGACTTACTGCAGGCGATAGACTACTGGCGGCGCCCGCACCGACTGACTCAATTTTTAACTTTACGCTTTACACTGTTTCTAGCGCCTGAAAAAGGCTTTATTGAGGCTGTGAAAACGGCGGCAGCTGAGGCAGCCAGCGTTGGTGCAAGCGAAATTGTTGCTAAGGGTTTCAGTGGTAAGGCTATCGGGGCGGAGTTAGCCCGTCAGCGCCGGCAGGTTTTCGAGCAGAAACTGGCAGCCAGTTAGAAAGGCAACCAGCGTTCGTCAGCCAGCGGTGCAAGCTGCTGTTGTTTATCATAATCGCGCCATAAATCGGCAAAGCTCTTATTCAGTAGCGGGTGTCGGCGGCTTGGCGCAATTTCGGCCAACGGCCACAGGACAAACGCATTTTCGGTGATTTCTGCCCGCGGTAATTGCGGACAGCGAGCCGATACCAGGTCGTCGTACAGCAACATATCGATGTCCAGCGAACGCGGACTGTACTTTGGACTGTGCTCACTGCGGCCATTTTGTTGTTCGATGTGTTTGCACACCGAAAACACCTCAGACACTGACTTTGTTGAGGTAACCTCGACCACCAGGTTGTAAAAGGGTTTACCGGCAAATCCGACCGCCCGGCTCTCAAAAACACGCGAGCGTTTTTGCCAGGTAAAGTTTTCGGCCAGAGCTATCAGCCCACTTAAAATGTGCTGTTCACGGTCAATATTTGAGCCAATGCCCAAAAATATCTGAGCCATAGCTTACCCGAACGGGCTTTCTATTTGCCGGCGATTAATCGTAACCGCGACATTCGCGGCTGCGGGAATGGCTCCGGGTTTGCTCACTTTTACCTGCACCGAGCTGACCATAAACTCCCGCATAACCAGCTGAGCAATGCCCTCGGCTACGGTTTCTATCAGTTGCCGCGGTTGGCTTTGTACCCAGTCACTTACCGCCGCGCTGACTCTCGCATAGTCAAGCGCCTGCTTGATATCATCGCTTTGTGCCGGCGCCTGGTTATCCCAGGCCATCTGCAAATCAACAGTCAGCCTTTGTTGTTGCTGCTGTTCCCAGTCGTAGACACCTATAATGGTGTCGATATTCAAGCCTTCTATACTGATAATATCGAAATCTACTGGAGTCATTGCCAACCTTCATTGGTATTCAGTGAGAAAAGCGCTTATTCTAGTAGCGCTAACATCTTTGCAGTCTACAACAAAGCCCAAGAGAATCGTACCCTATGACCGCACTGACATTGCTCATGATTTTGACTGGCTATCTATTGGGCTCGATTAGCAGTGCCGTGCTGGTTTGTAAACTCTGGCGGCTGCCGGATCCGCGCCACAGCGGCTCGGGTAATCCGGGGGCAACCAATGTTTACCGCCTGGGTGGCAAAGTGCCTGCCTTTGTTACCCTGAGCCTGGATGTATTAAAAGGAATGGTGCCTGTCTGGGGTTCATATTTCCTTGGACTGGAACCCTTTTTTCTGGGCCTGGTTGCCGTTGCCGCCTGTCTTGGCCATATCTTTCCGCTGTATTTTAATTTTCGCGGTGGCAAGGCTGTAGCAACCGCCTTAGGCGCCATGTTCCCGGTCGCCTGGGAAATGGCATTGCTGTTGATTGCAACCTGGCTGGTGGTATTTCGCGTCAGCCGCATATCGTCGTTGGCAGCTTTAATTACGGTAAGCCTGGCGCCTTTTTATGCTTTTTGGATAAAACCCCAATACACCGTGCCGGTCATCATGATTTCTGTCCTGATATTCTGGCGCCACCAGGCCAATATTGCGCGACTTAGCAGCGGCAGCGAGTCATCCTTCCGCCATCGGCGCTAATTCAGTAATCGGCCAACGCGGAAAGGTCTTAATGCTCAGTGATTGCCGTTCTCCGGCTTGCAGCCTTAAAGCACCCGCCAGTGCGATCATCGCCCCGTTATCAGTACAAAACTCAGTTCGGGGGTAGAAAACCTCACCCTTAAGTTGCTGCATTAGCGCCGCTAACTTTTGGCGTAAATGTTGGTTAGCGCTTACCCCGCCTGCAATCACCAGGCGCTTGTAGCCAGTCTGCTGCAGGGCACGCTTGCATTTAATCAGCAAAGTATCTACCACGGCATCTTCAAAACAGCGGGCAATATCTGCCAATGTCTGTTGGTCAGTCGGGCTGCTCGCTAACGTATTAGCGGCAAAGGTTTTCAGGCCACTGAAAGAGAAGTCCAGCCCGGGCCGATCCGTCATTGGCCGTGGAAATTTAAATCTCTCGCTACGGCCCTCAGTAGCCAGTGCCGCCAGTCGTGGCCCGCCGGGATAATCCAGTCCCATTAATTTTGCCGTTTTATCAAAAGCTTCGCCAGCAGCATCGTCAACGGACTCGCCCAGCAACTGGTAGTCACCAATACCTTTTACCTGCACCAGCTGAGTGTGACCACCGGAAACTAACAAGGCAACAAAGGGAAACGCCGGCTGTTGTTCTTCCAGCATGGGTGCCAATAGGTGTCCTTCCATATGGTGTACGCCTACCGCAGGTAAGTTCCAGCCGAATGCCAGACTGCGGCCAATACAACTGCCGACTAATAACGCACCAACTAAGCCCGGCCCTACGGTGTAAGCGACTCCGTCAAGCTGCTCAGCCGTCATATTGGCTTCGGTAAAGGCCTGCTCAATCAAAGGTAAAGTTTTGCGAACATGGTCGCGGGAGGCCAGTTCTGGTACCACACCGCCATAATCCGCATGTAATTTAACCTGTGAATAGAGCTGATGCGCCAATAAGCCAGTATCCGTATCGTAGATTGCAATACCGGTCTCATCACAGGAGGTTTCAATTCCTAATACTCGCATAATCTGATTAATGCCTTTTGCTGCTGTTGCTGGACTGAATTTGCCAATAAACCTAATCAAACATCAGTTTACCGTATTTTTTATCGTCAAGCTGCTGAACTTGTGGCACTTTAATCATTAATTTTACCTGGCAAAGGAACCCCCATGAAAATGATCTCGGTTAAACCACTGCTGCTGGCTGCGGCAGTCGCACTAGCACTAAGCGGCTGTCAGTCGCCCGCACATCAGAGCAGCACAGACTTCAGTTACCAACAAGCCTCCGTCAGCGAACTGCAGCAAGCAATGAGCGATGGAGAGCTGAGTGCCGAGCAGCTGGTCAGTTACTATTTGCAACGCATTGAGCAACATAACACCAAGGGTGCTGAGCTACGGGCAGTCATTACCGTTAACGAACAGGCGCTGGCAACAGCCAGGCAATTAGACACCGAGCGAGCAGAGGGCATAATCCGCGGACCGCTGCATGGCATTCCGGTGCTATTAAAAGACAATATTGACACCGCTGAAGGAATGCCAAACACGGCCGGCTCAGTGCTCTTTGCCAATAATTTACCTGCTGATGACGCTTTTGTTGTTAACGAGCTAAGACAGGAAGGCGCAATTATTCTGGGTAAGGCCAACCTCAGTGAGTGGGCTAATTTTCGTTCTACCCGATCCAGTTCTGGCTGGAGCGGACTCGGTGGCCAGGCGGTTAATCCTTATGATCCTACCCGCACTACTTGCGGTTCAAGTGCCGGCTCAGCAGTGGCCGTTGCGGCTGACTTTTCCACTCTTTCCGTAGGCACTGAGACGGACGGCTCGCTGGTGTGTCCGGCAGCGATTAATGGCATTGTTACCATTAAGCCTACCCTGGGTCTAATTAGCCGTGATGGTATTATCCCTATTGCTCACAGCCAGGATACAGCAGGGCCAATGGCACGCACCGTTACCGGCGCGACCTTAATGTTACAGGCGATGGCCGAATATGATCCCACTGATCCGGCGGCTTACCAGCCCGATGTGGCTTTTGCCGAACACCTCAAGGGGGATGGCTTACAGAATAAGCGTATCGGTGTAGTTCGCAATTTGACCGGTTATAACGAGCTACTTGACCAGCAGTTTGAACAGCAACTTGATGTTTTGCGTGAGCAAGGCGCTGAAGTCATTGACGTGACCATGGAGACCTACGGCGATTACGGGGCTGACGAATTTACCGTGTTACTTTATGAATTTAATACAGATATGAAAAAATATCTTGCCACCTCTTCGCTGCCCTACAAAGACCTGAGTGATATGATTGAGGCCAACGAGCAGGTCGCAGAACAGGAACTTATTTATTTTGGTCAGGAACTGTTCGAAATGGCAGCAGCTAAAACAGAGCAGGATAAAGAGGACTATCTGCAGGCTCTAAAAGACAGCAAGCGCCTTGCCGGCAAAGAAGGCATTGACGCCATGTTGCAGCAACATGATCTTGATTTACTGGTTGCCCCAACAACTGCGCCAGCCTGGAAAATTGATCGGGTGAGTGGTGATAATTATTCAGGCTCTGCCAGCTCACCGGCTGCTGTTGCAGGCTACCCGCATATCACTGTGCCGATGGGCTATATACAAATTGGTGATGAACCGGCTTTACCTGTTGGACTGAGCTTTTTTAGTACAGCCAGGGCTGAACCCGTGCTTATTGAAGCGGCGTTTGCTTACGAGCAGGCAACCCAGCATCGCCGGGCTCCGGTTATTGACTAATTTGTAACTGACTTAACGATAAGGTCTGAGAGTGCAACGCCCGGCCATCGACATCCTGTAGCGACAGTCGAAGGTCTGGCGTTTCACTCCAGATAACTTCTATTTGACCGTAGCGAGCCTGAGTTATTGCAGGCCCCTGCCGGTATTCAGACGGATAGGGCTCGGTGTCATCTGACTCAATACTACCGGCTGTTATCTGCCAAAGCGGATAAGGCAGCACATCGGTAACTTTCGACAACTCACCAAAGCCTCTGTCGCCGACGGCTAACAGCAGACCATTTGGCTTAGTTTCAGTCAGCAACTCGACTAGCCGTTGCTGTGCTTTTGGGTACATTGACCAACTATCGTAACCATTCTGCGGAGCAAAAAACGGCGTCGCACTCATAATAATCCGCACTTCTGCAGGTTGCTCCAGCTCAGCAGCGAGCCATTGCCACTGTTCTTCGCCCAGTAGTTGCCCACCGGGATTGCTCAGGTAAGGACCCTGTTTATGGTCAAATTTACGCATTTGACGTTCAAACCAGCCCACCCGCGGCAGCGGATCACGGTTCCAGCGACCATCAAGAACGATAATCTGAACCCGTTGTGGCGCCGAGCCTAAAACAATTGCTTTAGCAATCCCGTGCTGTTGAAACATGCGGCTTGAAGTAGCTGGCTCCCGCCAAAAGGTCAGGTAATGATTGCGCACTGCATATTTTAATGGGTTATTAGCGCCGGTCTTACCATCGATGCGATAATCCTTTAAGTTCCAGACCGAAAGCACTGCTGATTGGCGGCGCAGAACTTTTGGTGCGCGAAAGCGGTTAAAGACATCGTAAGCATCAAGCAGGTCGTCCATATCCCCGGCATTAACATCCAACGCATTCCCCAAAAATACAAAAGCTTCAGGGTCGGCATGGGTCAACGCATCAAAGGCCAATTGCCGCTCGCTGTGATCAAAGCAGCAACCAAAAGCTACCCGTGTAGACTGCTGTGCATTCGCATAACTGCCGCACAGCAGCGTCAGACTAAGCAGCAGCCAGCCCTTTATTACCAGCATCAGAAGTCCTCTTTAGTAACCGCGACGCGGCGCGCTTCGTCCATTTCGATTTCGCCCTTGGCAAGTAACTTCTTCAAGGCCTGATCCAGCGTCTGCATGCCCCGCTCGCCGCCGGTCTGGATCGCCGAATACATTTGTGCGACTTTATCTTCACGAATTAGATTTTTAATGGCTGAATTACTTAACATAATTTCGTGGGCCGCAATCCGGCCCCCTCCGACTCGTTTCAGTAACGACTGCGAAATAACTGCTCGCAGCGACTCTGATAACATAGAGCGCACCATAGGTTTATCATCACCGGGAAATACGTCAATGATCCTATCGATGGTTTTCGGTGCCGAAGTAGTGTGCAGTGTTCCCAGCACTAAGTGTCCCGTTTCTGCTGCAGTCATGGCCAGCCGGATGGTTTCCAGGTCACGCATTTCGCCAACCAGAATAACATCCGGATCTTCCCGTAATGCCGAGCGCAGCGCAGCTTCGAATGAGCGTGTATCCCGATGAACTTCGCGCTGACTTATCAGGCTTTTTTTATTGCTATGAACAAATTCAATCGGATCTTCTATGGTCAGGATATGCTGCGCTCTTGACTGATTAATGTGATCCAGCATCGCAGCCAGGGTAGTCGATTTACCGGATCCGGTAGGGCCTGTCACCAAAACCAGGCCGCGGGGCGCGTTGACAATATCCTTAAAAATATCCGGTGCATTAAGATCGTCCAGCGTCATTACTTCGTTTGGAATCATGCGAAAAGCGGCGGCCATGCCTTTACGCTGGGTAAACACATTAACCCGAAAGCGAGCAACGTCTTCTATGGTAAAAGAGAAGTCGGTTTCAAAGCGCCTTTCAAATTCTTCTCTTTGCGGCTCAGCCATTATCTCGTAAAGCATTTCCTTAAGTTCGTCGGCCTTGTGAGCCGGTTGATTTAGTGGCCTGATATCACCATCCACTCTTATCATCGGAACGCTGCCCGCAGAAAGATGTAAATCGGAGGCAGATTGTTTCATACTAAAGGCGAGTAAATCAGTAACATTCATAGCTAACGCTCGGTGAGTTGAGGATACTTAATGTGACTAAGGTAGCAGACAACAGTGCTGAAAACATAGTAGAAAAACTGGCGCAAATACGTCAACAGCTTGAACAACTGGCTGCTGAATCGTCCCACACGGAACAGGTTACGCTGGTGGCAGTCAGCAAACGGCATCCAGCCAGCGCTATCCAGGCGGCAGTGCAAGCGGGACAGTATCACTTTGCCGAAAATTATGTCCAGGAGGGCGTCGCCAAAATTGAGCAGATCGATGACCCACGGCTCAGTTGGCATTTTATTGGTCCCCTGCAATCCAACAAAACCAAAGAGGTCGCAACGCACTTCAGCTGGGTACAAAGCGTTGAGCGGGAAAAAGTTGCTCGCCGGCTGGATCAGCAACGACCGTCGCGGTTGCCCCCTCTGAATATATTACTGCAGGTGAACATTGATGATGATGAGAACAAGTCGGGACTTTCTGCGGCTCAGGTAGAATCACTGGCTGCTTTCGTTGATAGTTGCGAGAAGCTTCGCTTAAGAGGATTAATGACCATTCTTAAAGCCGAAACAACAGCCGCGGAGCAACGCCAGAGCTTTATTAAGATGCGTGAGCTATATCAAAGTCTGCAGCATAAATTTGGGCCTTCCGTTGATACCTTGTCCATGGGAATGAGCGGAGATATGCGACAAGCTGTAGCAGAGGGTGCTAATATGGTACGTATTGGAACAGCAATTTTTGGACAACGGGAGTGATAATGAACGATATCCGTAACATTGCCTTTATCGGCGCAGGTAACATGACACAAAGTATCGTCGGCGGTATGTGTAAAAGTGGTTATCCGGCCGAAAGTGTCTGGGTAAGTAACCCCAGCACCGATAAACTCGACAAAATGAAAACGGAATTGGGCGTTAACACCAGTCAGGATAATATCGCTGTCGCCAGCCAGGCCGACGCTATCGTGCTGGCAGTAAAACCTCAACTTATGAGTGATGTCTGCGCCCATTTAAAGGAGCACGTAGAAAACCTTAACGACAAATTAATTATCACCATTGCCGCCGGTATTCGCATGACTAAATACCACCAGTATTTAGGTGACGACATTCGTATTATTCGGGTAATGCCTAATACACCCTCGTTAGTTGGACAAGGCATGTCCGGGCTGGTCACCGAGTCCCGGGTTGAGGACGCTGACAGGAACTTTGTTACTGAAGCGTTTAACGGCGTGGGCGAAACGCTCTGGGTTGAAGACGAAGATCAGCTGGACATTCTGGGCGCGGTCGCAGGCAGCGGCCCGGCTTACTTTTTCGAATTTATGGACAGCCTGGCTAAAGGAGCCATGGAGCTTGGCTTTGACCCCGACAAGGCCCGGGCGATGGTGCAGCAAACCTGTTTGGGTGCGGCACAGATGGCCAAAGAAAGCGAGCTGACACTGGAACAACTGCGCCAGCAGGTCACCAGTAAAGGCGGTTCCACGGCAAAGGGCGTCGAAGTCTATCAGCAAAAAAACTTACCGGAAATATCCGCCGAGGCAGTCAAAGCAGCTGTACGCCGTAATCAAGAAATGGCCAAACTGTTTTAGGAGCAGCAATGAATAATGCAATGACATTTTTGGTAGCGACGTTAATCGACTTATATCTTATCGTCGTGTTACTTCGCGTATGGATGCAGCTGGTAAAAGCTGATTATTACAACCCACTCAGTCAATTTGTCGTTAAGGCAACGCAGCCGGTAGTGGGTCCGCTGCGAAAAGTGCTGCCTATGGCCGGGCGTCTGGATACAGCCAGCGTTACTTTCGCGATTGCTTTGGGCATGATTAAAGTGATAGCCCTGTTGTGGATCAATAATTACGGGCTGGCGATATTGCCGGTAGTGGTTCAGGGAATATTAACCGCCATCAGCAGCTTATTATCGATGCTATTCTGGATTTTGATTATCCGTGCCATCCTCAGCTGGTTTTCGCAGGGCTATAACCCTATGGAAGCAATGCTTTACCAACTAACAGAGCCACTACTGGCGCCTGTCAGAAAGATTATTCCGCCCATTGGCGGACTGGATCTGTCGGTTCTGGTAGTTATCATTTTATTACAGTTTTTACGGGTGTTAATCGGAGTATAAGGAGTCAGCAATGTTCGGAACATTAAAACTTAACTTATTCGCTGCTGTCTGTGCACTTGCTATGGCTTTAGTGAGCCACCCGGCGTCAGCACAACAAAAACAGACCATGAATGGCTGGGACGTTCATTACAGTGCGTTTAACTCAACCTTTTTGACACCGGATATTGCGGCTCAGTACGACATTACCCGAAGCGCAAAACGAGGTGTTATTAATATTTCGGTTCTGGACAGTGAAACTAACGAAGCGCTGGCCGTTCCGCCCAGAGGTTTTGTCAGTAACCCTCGTGGCGGCGTGCAAAATCTGGAATTTGAAAAAATCACCGAAGGCGACGCTATTTATTATCTGGCCAGTTTTTTATTCGGCGACCAGGAGCTCATGCGTTTTACGATAAACCTTAAAGATGACAGCGGTAATCAAGAAACGCTAGAGTTCGAACAAGAGCTTTACCACGAGTGAGCACTTGCTCACTCTCTGGTTTTGATGCCAAAGAACGTCGCTTCGCCCGCATCATCGACTTCCCGCACCGTTAAGATGACATCACCCAGCGTGGCTTTATCCCCGATAACCACGCGGCGGTGAAACTTTTCTGTAAAATAGTTTTTCAGGCTTTTTCCTAATAACTTTTCATCAATGGGTCCTAACGGATAAACACTCGATAGTTCAGCAAAACTTAGATCACCGCGTAAGCTAAAGTCACCGAAAAAGTGCTTGTCATTAACCGTTAGTCCCTTGCCGCCGGACGCCAGAATACGACTGACTTCGCTAATGTCTTTGGTGGTCGCTGCAACAAGTAGGCTGTCGCCCTCCTCGACAGTTGGCTGAGTTTCCGGCTGCAGCCACTCTCCCTCGCGAATCAGTCCGATAAAGGTTGCCGGTGCGGTTAATTTTAATTCGCTCCAGTTATGGTCACATGCCGGTGAATTCTTATCAATTTCGTACAGCCAAACCTCCAGTGCTTCTTTACTGGGTACCGCAGACAAGGGCATACGCTGCTGGGGCTCAGCTTTTTTGGGGACTTCAAGTTGCAGCCAACGGGCCATCGGGGCGATGGTCCAGCCCTGAATTATCAGCGATACCATAACAACAACAAAAGCAATATCGAAATACAGCTCCTGCTGCTCTACACCACTTAACCAGGGGAATAAAGCCAAAATAATGGGGACTGCACCACGCAGCCCAACCCAACTCATAAAAACCTGCTCGCGCCAGGGAAAAGAAAACGGCAATAGACTAATAAATACCGCGGCCGGGCGCGCAATAAAAATAAGCGCAAAAGCAATACCCAGCGCCACCGGTGCATATTCAACCAGATGCGAGGGTGTTACCAGCAAGCCCAGAATCAAAAACATCGCGATTTGCGCCAGCCAAGCCAGGCCATCCTGAACATGAAGGATATGTACTAGCTGCGGCAAGCGGGCGTTACCAATGACAAAGCCGGCCAGATAAACAGCAAGAAAGCCACTGGCATGTAACAGCGCAGTAGCCGCATAAATCATGACCGCACTGGCAACTGCCAGCAACGGGAAAAAAGAAAAGCTAAGCGGTAACTTGCGCGCCGCAACAATAAATAGGCGCCCACCCAGCCAACCAAAAAGCAGGCCTCCCAGCAACTGCCAAAGTACTTCAAGCAGCATGACATACCACAAATTGAAGGTGCCGCTTGCGACAGCTGCCGTCATAGTTAGAGTCAGGATGACTGCCATAGGATCGTTGCTACCCGACTCGATTTCCAGCGTTGCGCCCACGCGCTCTTTAATTTGCAGACCCTGTTGCTGGAATATCCCAAATACTGCCGCGGCATCGGTTGAGCTCAGAATAGCTCCGATCAATAAGGCCGCTCCCCAGGATAAGTTAAACCAGTAAACTGCAGCGACTGCCACTAGGGTGCAGGTTATTGCCACGCCTATGGTGGCCAGGCTTATTGCCGGCCAAAGAGCTACCCGAAAGCGCTGCGGGTTGGTGCGCATACCTCCATCAAATAAAATAATGAGTAGCGCAGTGGTACCAATAAAAAAGGCAATGTTGGGATCATCAAAGGTTAAACCGATTACGCCGTCCGTGCCGGCCAGCATGCCGACTACCAGAAAGGTCAGCAAAATGGGCGCACCTAATCGGTTAGATAACACACCTGCTAAAATACTGATAACGAGCAATACGCCACAAATCAGCAGCAGTGTATTAGCTGTTTCCAAAATGGCCCTCCTTACCTCTTTGAGTTCCTGCGAATTTTTACAAGCCATGATAGTATGGCACAAAATTAATTCGGTAAATTCACAATCATGAACACTAACAGTCGCGAAATTGTATTGGCCACCGGAAATCCCGGTAAAGTAACAGAGCTTCAGGCTATGCTGGCAGACCAACAGGCCACTTCTGGCTGGCACATCCGGCCACAATCCGAATGGCAATTTGAAGAGGCTGAGGAAATCGGTCTCACATTTGTTGAAAATGCTCTTATTAAAGCCCGGCACGCCTGTCAGCACACCGGCTTAGCGGCAATCGCCGATGATTCTGGTCTTGCCGTTCCAGCTCTTGGTGGAGCTCCTGGGGTGATTTCAGCACGCTATGCCGGCCCCGATTGCAGCGACGCCGAAAACATTGAAAAATTAATGCGTGAGCTGAAGGATGTACCAGCCAGTCAGCGCCAGGCAACTTTTCATTGCGTTTTAGTGTTTTTGCGCCATAGCACCGACCCAACGCCACTAATTTGCCATGGCCAGTGGCATGGTGAAATATTAACGGCCCCCAGCGGCAATGGTGGTTTTGGTTACGATCCGATTTTCTGGGTGCCGGAAAGACAGTGCTCTGCAGCACAACTTAGTCCGGCCGATAAGCAGGATCTCAGCCATCGCGGCAAGGCATTAAAACAACTGGTATCCTACTTTACGGCAGTAACCGAATGACTGTATCACCGCCTCGGGCCCTAGCGCCTGAGCTTTCATTATACGTACATGTTCCCTGGTGCATTCAAAAATGCCCCTACTGTGACTTTAATTCACATAAGCTTAGCGGTGCTATTCCGGAACAAGCCTACATTAGCCGTTTACTCGACGACCTGAATAGCGATCTTGAATGGGTTCAGGGTCGAGAAATTAGCTCGATTTTTATTGGCGGAGGCACACCGAGTGTCTTGTCAGCAACCGCAATTGAACGGCTACTCGAGGGTATTCAGCGGCGATTAAAGCTGACAACGGAATGTGAAATCACACTGGAGGCAAACCCCGGGACCTTTGAAACTGAAAAGTTTGCCGCATTTGTCAGTGCCGGAGTTACCCGGCTTTCTATCGGTGTACAAAGTCTGCAGCAACAGCAGTTAACGGCGTTAGGCCGCATCCACAATCCGCACCAAGCGAGGCAGGCGGCCAGTCATGCCCGGCAACTTCCTTTAAAAAGCTTTAACCTGGATCTAATGCATGGCTTGCCGGGGCAGACCGTGCAAAACGCACTAACCGACCTGCAGCAAATCATTGACTTGCAGCCCCCCCACATTTCCTGGTATCAGCTGACCATCGAGCCGAATACTCTGTTTGCCAGTGCTCCGCCTGAGCTGCCGGATGATGATGTGCTGTGGGATATTTACCAGGCAGGACATGAGCTGCTGCAACAAGCCGGTTATCACCAGTATGAAGTGAGTGCCTATGCTAAGCCCGGACATCAAAGCCTTCACAATCGCAATTACTGGCGTTACGGAGACTACCTGGGAATTGGCTGTGGCGCGCATAGTAAAATAACAATGGCTTCGGCTAATCGCATCATTCGTTGTGAAAAAATTAAGCATCCCCAGGGGTATCTCGATTTAACCAGAGAGTTGCGTTATCAGTTAACCGAGGTTAGCCCGCAAGATCGTTATTTTGAGTTTTTTATGAACCACCTGCGGTTACTGGAGCCTATTTCTAAACAGCGTTTTGAGGCAACAACACAACTGTCAGCCGTCTCAGCTTCTGTCAAGTTGCAGAGCGCTATCAGTCAGGGCTGGCTGACCGAAGACACCGGCTACTGGTACTTAACGGCCAGCGGTCACCGCTTCCTGAATACGGTGCTGGAAACCTTGCTTTAAAGGTTACAGCACTTCAAACATCAAATCCCAAACACCATGGCCTTTACGTTCGCCTCGTTGTTCAAATTTGGTTTTTGGGCGATTTGACGGCCGCTCAACATAGTCATCGCTAGCCGATAGGTTCTTTAATTTGGGGTTGTTATTAAGCACTTCGAGCATATGTTCGGCATAGTTTTGCCAGTCCGTCGCCAAATGTAAAATGCCCCCTCGTTGCAGTTTCACAACCAGCTTTTCGATAAACTCCGGTTGAATTATACGACGCTTGTGATGGCGCTTTTTATGCCATGGGTCGGGAAAGAAAATTTGTACCCGATCCAATGCGGCGTCGGCAATACAGTGTTCCAGCACCAGTACCGCATCTTCATTAAAAACACGAAGGTTATCAACACCCGCATCTCCGGCCGCCATTAAGCAGGCGCCAATGCCGGGCTCATGCACTTCAACGCCAATAAAATTGCGTTCCGGGGCCTGTTGAGCCATTGTCACCAATGAATAGCCCATGCCAAACCCTATCTCAAAGGTCACTGGGTTGCTGTTGCTAAAAACCTGTGCCAAATCCAGCCTGCCCTGTTCCAGCTCCAGCCCCATCTTCGGCCAATAACGTTCAATGGCTGCCGCCTGGCCTTTCGTTAAACGCCCTTCCCGCTTCACAAAACTACGGACTTTACGCACATATTTGCCCGCCGCTTCGGCTTCTTCGGCACTTTTAAACTGACTCATGAAATGACTAACACCACGTAATTAAGAAGAAAAAACTTACTCAATAAAAAAGCGGGCCTGCTTTTAACAGACCCGCCCGCAATTTTAACGCTTTTAGTTCTAGTCAGGCAACGATTAACGTTCGACAGGAACCCGGTTAACGACTTTCAACTCAGCTTCAATACGGCGGTTTTCCTGACGGTCCGCAGCTGAATCTTCCATCACCTTGGGATCAGACTCGCCGTGTCCTTTATAGGAAACGCGCTGACCTGAAACATCAAAGCGGTTAACTAAAATATCGGCTACCGCCTTCGCACGACGCTCAGACAACCACTGATTGTAGTCTTCTTCACCTACACTATCGGTATGACCGTGGATGGTGATATCCAGCTGAGAATGCTTTTTCATGAAATCAGCGATATCTTCAATACGGCTCATGGCTGACTCAGGCACCTTTGAAGAATCAAACGCAAACTCCACCAACAGCTCTTCGCGAACGGTTTCATTTTTATATTTAACACAACCATTTTCGTCAACAGAATATTCTGCCGGCGTGTTCACACATTTATCTTTGCTGTCAATGACGCCATCGCCATCGCTATCGACGGTTTCCTGAGTTGTCTGCTGGGCTTGCTTAGGCTGCACTACAGGACGCTCCTGAACATCACTGGCAGTTGGCTCACCGAACCATACCTGCAGGCCAACGTTGGCAAAAAGCTCGGTGTGGTCTAGTTCCCAGCCACGTTGAGCACCGGCTTCAACGCGCCAGGATACCTGATCGGTGATGAAACTACGGTGACCAAAGGTTGCCCGCACCATGGCGTCCGTTAAATCGCCTACGTCAGTGGCGTTGATGCCCAGTCCGGCGTAGAAGTTATCATTCAAATGATAGAGGTAATCAACACCATAGGAGTAGCCGTACAAATCACCAGGGGCGCCATCAATACCGGCCTGAACGTAGTCGTAGTAAAGGCGGGTTTCCCAGAACTCAGTTAACATGAAACCGCCTTCCAGACCACCGGCAAAGGTACTGAAGCCGTCATCCGCCTGATACAAGACATTTTCTTTAATGCCCTGACGGTCGGAGTCCAGTGATAAAGCACCAACGCGGGCGCCAAGATACCACTCGCCCGGCTCTTTAGCCGTCTGTTGCGCCAACGCGGTAGAGCTTATACCTACACCGATCAGAGCCAGTAAAACCGTATTCAATTTTTTCATCGCAAACTCCTTGTTCATGCTAATGCAATTCTGAGCTGATGTGATTTCACGTCAGCCTTTGCCCAGATGCGTACAGTATAGACCATTTCTGAGTTTTATCCGAATTGTTTGCAATTATTTACATAGCCGAAGGGCTAGGTTCTAATAGGGCTATAGCACTATAGAATAATTGATGACGGTCGCGATGCAGACACGCTTTTCTACTCGGGTACTTTGCTGGTTTACCTGCCACGGACGCAAAACATTGCCGTGGCAACAGGATAAAACCCCCTATAAAGTCTGGGTATCTGAAATAATGTTACAACAAACCCAGGTAGCAACGGTAATTCCTTATTTTCAACGGTTTATGCAGCGTTTCCCGACGGTAAAAAGCCTGGCCCAGGCACCGCTGGACGAAGTGTTGAGCCTCTGGACAGGCCTCGGCTATTATGCCCGGGCCAGAAACTTGCAAAAAGCAGCGCAACAGGTTTGCGAGCATTACGACGGGCAACTGCCCTGCTCGGTAGAATTGCTGTCCGGGTTGCCCGGTATTGGCCGCTCAACAGCCGGCGCTATTACATCACTGGGCTGTGGCCAGCATGCGGCAATTTTAGATGGTAATGTAAAACGTGTACTCGCGCGTCACTTTGCCATTGCCGGCTGGCCGGGCAAAGCAGCTGTACTTCGTCAGCTCTGGCAACTTACTGAACAACTAACGCCCGCACACCAGCACGCCGATTACAATCAGGCGATGATGGACTTAGGCGCCCTGGTATGCACCCGCTCTAAACCTTTGTGTCACCTTTGTCCTGTTGCCGAAACCTGCAGCGCCAGAAGTATGCAACGGCAAACGGACTATCCGGGCAAAAAACCAAAAGTCGAAAAACCCGTTAAAAAAGCGTTTTTGCTGGTTAATGTGTGTCAAAACCAAGTGTTATTAAACCAACGCCCTCCCGCTGGCATATGGGGCGGTCTGTGGGGATTCCCCGAATTCCCGGATAAGCAGGATTTATTAAACGCAGTAGCGAGTACCAACGCTGAAATTACCGAGCTAAAAAATTTTCGTCACACGTTTTCACATTTTCACTTGGACTGTTATCCAATCTTGGTTAATAGTAGAGATTCTGAGTCTATTATCCTTGAGAAACAACAACGGTGGTTTGTTATCGGTCACCAGATTGATGTCGGGCTGGCAGCCGCCACAGTAAAAATTTTTAAACAACTTGAGGAGCATTTATGAGCCGCACGGTATTCTGTCAATACCTACAGCAAGAGGCTGAAGGCCTGACCTTTCAGCTATACCCGGGCGAGTTGGGCGAACGGATTTATCAAAACATATCCAGCCAGGCCTGGAGCGAGTGGCAGAAAAAACAGACCATGCTAATTAACGAGAAACACCTCAATATGATGGCAGAACAGGATCGCAAGTTTCTTGAAGAAAAAATGGTTGAGTTTCTGTTTGAGCGCAAAGACATTGATGTTGAAGGCTACACGCCACCGACGTCCGGGTAACATAAAGTCTTCCGTTAAAAATTGACAAGTGCAACGGACTGTGGGTCCTCACTGGAGCCTCAGCGTCAATTCTGTTAGACTACTAACGAATTCAACAAGAGGGAGTTTCTATGAAAGCGCCGTCCTGGCGAAGAGCCGTGCTAAAAGTAGGTAGTGCGCTCATCGCGCCAGATGAAACCGGAGTCAGCACCAAGTATTTGTTGCCCATAGCCCGGTTTATTAACGAGTGCCGCGAACGCGGGCAAGAAGTTGTTCTAGTCTCTTCAGGCAGCGTTGCTGCGGGTCGAAAGCACATTCATTTTGAACATAAAAAAGTTCCGGTAGCGGTGCGCAAAGCCATGTCCGCTGTCGGCCAGAACGAAATGATGGGTTATTGGTCGCGCTTTTTTGACTTTCCCTGCGCACAGCTACTCATGACGCATAGTGACCTACGCGACAGAGCGCGTTATGTCAGCATTAAGAACACTCTGAATCGTTTATTAGAACACAGTGTTTTACCCGTCGTTAACGAAAATGACGCGCTGGCAACCGATGAAATGAAGGTCGGCGATAACGATAACCTATCCGCAATGATTGCCACTCTGGTGGATGCCGATGCGTTATTTATTTGTTCCGACATCGATGGCTTGTACGATGCTGATCCTAATATTAACCCGGAAGCCAAAAAGATACCGATTGTTGAGCAAATCGATGAGAGCATTTTCTCGTTGGCCGGCGGCTCGGTCAGCGCGGTTGGTACGGGTGGTATGCGCACTAAAGTAGAAGCGGCAGAAAAAGCCACCTCTCACGGTATTGATACCTATATTGTAAACGGCCGCAAAGGCGAAACCTTTGAGTCTCTGTTACAGGGTGAAATTCCCGGTACCCTGTTCCGCCGTCAGTCAGACCCGATTAGCAACAAGAAGCATTGGCTAAGGCACACGCTAGTGGCTCAGGGTGAGGTTATGATTGATAAAGGCGCTGAAAAGGCCTTAATGGAAAACGGTGCATCGCTGCTGAGTTCAGGCATTGTTGATGTTCAGGGCGACTTTGACCGCGGTGATGCGGTATTAGTCCGAAGTGCTAACGATACCGAAGCATTGGCTAAAGGTATATGTCGCTACAGTTCTCATGAACTGCTACACATTAAAGGTCAGCAAACCGAAGATATAGCCGAACAATTTGGGTATAGCCCGATGACAGAGGTTATACACCGTGACGATTTAATGATTTTGGAGGATTAATGAGCGAACAACTAGCAACCGAGATTTCTCAACGCGCAGCAAAAGCTGCCCGGGCAGTGGCAACACTCTCAGAAGAGCAGAAAAACAGTGTGCTGAAAAAAATGGCGAATGCCATTCGTCAGCACAAAAACACGATATTACAGGTTAACAAGCAAGACTTAGAGGCCGGTAAAGAGAAAGGCCTGTCCGATGCCATGATGGATCGCCTGCAACTAGACGATGACCGTATTGAAGGTATGGCAACGGCGATTGAAGAAATTATTGAATTGCAGGATCCGGTTGGCGAGCGTTACCTGGTTGAAGAACGGCCAAATGGCTTGAAAATTGAAAAGATGCGCATCCCTCTGGGCGTTATTGCAATGATTTATGAAGCTCGGCCCAATGTTACAGCTGACGCCGGCGCACTTTGCTTCAAGTCCGGAAATGCGGTGATTTTACGTTGTGGACGCGAAGCTATCGAGAGCAGCAAAGCGATTGCCGTTGCTCTGCACGAGGCACTGGAAGAAAGTGGCCTGCCGAAAGATGTGATTACCGTAGTCCCGACTCCCGATCGCGACTTAATGAAAGAACTGCTGCAACAAAAAGACTATATCGATTTGGTAATTCCTCGCGGTGGCGAAGGCCTAATCCACTATGTCAGCGACAATAGTAAGATCCCGGTGATCCAGCATTACAAGGGTGTTTGCCATCTTTATGTGGACAAAGACGCAGACCTGGATAAAGCACTGGCTATCCTCATTAACGGCAAAACACAACGTACCGGCGTCTGTAACGCGCTGGAAGCTTTGCTGGTGCATAGCGACGTTGCCGATGATTTCCTGCCGAGAGCAGCCAAAGCATTGGCCGAGAAAAATGTCACTGTACACGCCGCTAAAGACTCGATTAAATTCTTTGACGGCGCTGATGAAATTGCTGTTGAAGACTTCGGTGAAGAGTACTTAGCACTTGAGATCGCTGTGCGCACCGTCACTGACTTTGATCAGGCTGTCGAACATATTCAGCAATTTGGCAGTGGCCACACTGAAGTTATCATTACTGAAAACGATAAAACTGCAGAACAGTTTATTCGCGAGGTTGATTCTGCAGTAACCATGGCCAACGCCTCATCACGCTTTTCTGATGGCGGCCAATTAGGCCTGGGTGCAGAGATCGGCATCTCGACCAGTAAGTTACACGCATATGGACCCATGGGCCTGCAGGCACTAACTACAGAGAAGTTTGTGGTAACAGGAAACGGTCAAACACGCGATTAATGTTATAAACCGCATATCCGCGCTCAGAAAGCCTGCCCAGTAATTTCGGGCAGGCTTTTTTTTGCCGGTGACTAACCTTTTTCGTAGCCGGTTAAAAATTCGGGCCAGTCGCGGCTCTCTTTCCAGTAAAACGGCTCACACTGGTTTTTCTCTTTAATTAAAGAACGTTTTAAACGTGCCAGGTTTTGTTGTTTCCACTCACCGGGCTCTTTAATACCACACTTATCAAAATCGACTATCCAGGCTTTCTCCTGGTCATCGAGCATTAAGTTATGACAATTAAGATCTGAGTGATAAACATTACAATTGTGCAGTTGCTTTACTGCTGCGCCCAGCAGCTGCCACTCTTCAGCAGTTAAAGACTTTTCACGTAATAATCTAAAAACATCCACGGCCCCGGGAATCACTTCAACCAGAATATCGGCTTGATAACTGAACAAACCTGTTTTTAACATTCTTGCTGCAATAGGCTTAGGCACGGGAAGGTTTAACTGCTGGAGCTTATTCAGAAGATCAAACTCGTGAATAGCGCGACTACGTTCAGCAGGCTCCCGAAAAAACCGGTCTTTATTAACTTTGCCAACTAACCCACCCCGGTAATAGTGGCGTAAAACCATGCCATGATCACCTTGCTGTATAAACCAGACAGTTGCCCGACCCGCGGAATTACCAGCGATGGCTTTTTGCTGCTGCCAATAACGGGCAGAAAAGTGCTTCGCCTCGCAATCCGCTAACATTTGCTCGTCAAATTTTATGAATTCTTTCCCGTCTGCCTTGGTTTGTACCATACGTTGTCCTGTTAAAGTCGCTCCCATAGCGTGATGAAGCATCCGCTCGGTAGCGCCTTTGTGTTGATTTAGCACTTGTTGTGCGGCGGCATTTTGCCTGTTCCGTAGTTGCTCATTAGTGAAAAGGTGAATAACCTCTTCGCTCAGTGCATCAGCGTGATTGACCCACTCAACCCCCCCGGCAACATGCAATTGCTGGTAAATACTTGAAAAGTTATAAACCGATGGCCCCGAGAGTACGGCACTTTCCCCCGCAATCGCTTCCAGCGGATTATGTCCGCCACGTTCGATTAAACTGCCACCAACGAAACTGACCTGAGCAAGGCGTGTCCACACCAGCATTTCGCCGATACTGTCGGCTAATAGCGCATCGATAGCGGGGGTTACCTGTTGAATGGCGTCACGTCGGCAAAAACTCAAGCCCTGATTATCAAGCAGCCTGGCAACTTGCTGAAATTGTTCAGGATGTCGCGGAGCGATAATTAGCAAACTATCCGGCAACGCTTTTTTTACCGCCGCTGCAGCGGCCATAACTTGCTCACTCTCCCCCGGATGAGTGCTGGCTGCCAGCCATACCTGACGCCCCTTTAATTGCTGTTGAATAACCGCCGCCTGTTGCTGTTGCGCATCAGATACCTGGATATCAAACTTAAGATTGCCGTCCACCAGTACATTGCGTTTGTCTGCCCCCAGCGCTGTTATCCGCCTTGCCGACTGACGATCCTGCGCCGATACCCAATCCAGTTGTTGCCAGCACCCTGCTGTTAAACCGGCGATGCGCTTATAGCCAGCCGCAGACTTTGCCGAAAGCCTCGCATTGAGCAAGCATACGGGTATCCGATGTTGTTTAAGAGTGTGCAAAAAATTAGGCCAGAGCTCAGTTTCCATTAGCCAGACTGCCCGGGGCCGAGTACGGCGAATAAAACGCCGACAGCTGGCTGGTGCATCCAGTGGCAAATAAACACAGCGAACACGTTGTGAAAAATGCTCTTTAATCAGCTGGCGTGCCGTCGGGGTCATACAGGAGACCGTTACCGGCAGTGACGGAGCGGCTTGCAATAAAGCTTCTATCAATGCGCGCGCCGCTATGGTTTCACCCACCGAGGCCGTATGAATGAGGACGCCGCCCTGCCAGTGGTGCTGGTAAGACAAATAACCGAGACGCTCGGATAAATGCTGCCGATAGCGCCGGTCCTTGCGGCTACGCCAGTAAAAATAGAGCAGCAGCAATGGCTGCAGAAGACCCATCAGGCCAGCATAGAGCCTACGCCACATCATTATCGCCAGTATTCTGCTATCCAGCGGGTCGGCAATACCTTACGATACCATTTACCACTACGCCCCTGCAGGGCCTGATCGGGGTGAGGTTTACCATGAAAAATGATAACTTTGGCACCTTCAGGAATTCTGGGCTGTTGAAAGAAACTCAGCGGGAAAGGCCGCAGGCAGTGACGTTTGAAGCTACGGCACCACTTGGCCGGCCAGTAGCTTAACTTGCCCTGACGGTCAACAAACTGAGTAATATACTCCTGTTCATTACGCACGGGCTGTGTTGCTTTTTCAGGATTTTGTTTCAGATAGTCCAGTGCATCCTCATGTGCACCAGCTTCAAAACGAAATACTGAGGTGTTGCCGGTTGCATCGGATTTATCCCACTCTTTGATCACCAGAAACTCGCCTTCGGGCTCAAAAAACTCGTCCAAGCTGCCAACGATAACGATATCTAAGTCAAGAAACAGCGTTGGCCCTTTGAGATCATACAGTGGATTAGCAAAGCATGTCAGTTTTAGCCAGCCGTGCGCTTTGGTCCAGGGTTTTTGCTGATCAAAGTCATCAAAGCCAATTTTTGGAATAGGCTTGACTTCGACTTCCTCGCGAATACCTTCTTCCTGATCAGTTAAACAAACAAAGCGAAAGGGCCTGCTCAAATGGCGGCTGACCATAGAGTACAAGGTATTAACATAGTCAGAGCCGTATTTGTCGCCCCATTTGATACATATCACGTTAACCGTTTTAGTATCTTTATCCATTAAAGTATCTCCACTGAATTAACCTGCGCATGATGCCATAAATTAAAGGCAGACGGTATTAGATCTGACTGCTTTAAGGTACCGTACTAAACAGACTAAACAGACCAAAAAAGGACTTATTGTGAAACAGTTTGACCGCCAAGAGCTTGCAGCCATGGATAACCGCAAACGCGTACAGTTTATTAACTCGCTGTCAGGCTTCAAAAGTGCCAATATGATTGGCACCAGCAGCAGAAAGAATAATGACAATCTTGCCATTATCAGTTCCGTTGTCCACCTGGGTACCAACCCGCCCTTGCTCGGCTTTATCTTGCGCCCGCATTCGGTCGACCGGCATACCCTAGATAATATCAAAGATACCGGTGTTTACACGGTCAACCAGGTTCATGCCGGTATTTATAAGGCGGCTCACCAAACTTCCGCCCGCTACGCCCGCGAGCTGTCAGAGTTTGAAGAGACCGGCTTAACGGCAGAGCGCTACGACGGATTTCACGCGCCTTTTGTCAGCGAAAGCAAACTGTCCATGGGGGTGAAATTAGTTGAAGTTGCCACCATTACTCACAATGACACTGAGTTTGTTATTGGCGAAATTCAGTGGGTAAGGACCGAGGAAAGCGCCATTCAGGACGATGGTCTTGTCGATTTAGAAGCTTTGGATACTGTGGCAGTATCCGGTCTGGATCGCTATCACAAAAGCTCGGCTTTAGCTCGTTTAAGTTACGCAAAACCGGACCAGGAGGTTCGTGAGATCCCGTTGGCAGGATTGTCTGACGATGAAAAAGACTGAGGTAACAAAAATTCGGTTGATCCTTGGCGATCAACTGAATGCCAGCCATAGCTGGTATCAGCAAGACGGTGACGATACCCTTTATGTGATGATGGAAGTCATGCAAGAGGCCACTTACGTCAGGCATCATCGGCAAAAAATACTGGCGCTTTTTGCAGCGATGCGGCGGTTTGCCACAGCGCTGGAAAAAAAAGGTCTGCGGGTTTGTTATTTGACCCTGGATGATGAGGAAAATCGCCAGTCAGTCACCGACAACCTGAGCTGGTTACTTAAACAGTATCCGGAAGCGCGACTGCAGTGTCAATTGCCGGATGAGTACCGACTGGACCATGCATTGCGGAGCTGGGCAGGGGCCCGGGATATTGTCATTGACTGGTGCGACAGCGAACACTTTCTGACCCCTCGCGACAGTATTAAGCAGATTTTTGGTAACAACAAAAGCTTGCTAATGGAAACCTTTTATCGCCACCAGCGGCGCCAGTTTAATCTGCTCATGGAAGATGGAAAGCCGGTCGGGGGACGCTGGAACTTTGACGGCAACAACCGTAAAAAGATTCCTGCCAGCGAAAATTTACCGCAACCGCTGACGTTCGGTAATGATGTCACCGCAATTGATGAGATGCTAACCCAGGCAGGTGTTGAAACCTTAGGCACTGTAGATGCTACTAAGCTGTTGTGGCCTACCTCGCGCCAGCAGGCGCGACAATTACTGGATTACTTTTGCGATCATCTATTGGTTAAATTTGGTACTTATCAGGATACCATGACCACAGAGGACGAGCATCAGCACGCCTGGAGCCTGTACCATTGCCGCCTGTCTTTTGCTTTAAACAGTAAAATTCTCAGCCCGCTGGAGGTCGTATCCAGGGCCATTGAAACCTGGCGGCAGCGACCGGGTGAGATTACTCTAAATCAGATTGAGGGCTTTGTCCGGCAAATTATTGGCTGGCGCGAATACATCAGGGCGATTTATTGGCATCACATGCCCGCTTACAAGACACTCAACCAGCTTGAGCATGATCGTCCATTACCTCGTTACTACTGGGATGCTGATACAAAAATGAATTGTATTAAGCACAGTGTCCAGCAGTCACTCGATTTTGCTTACGCTCACCATATACAACGGTTAATGATCACCGGCAATTTTGCCTTATTAGCCGGGGTCGATCCGGATGCGCTTGATGAGTGGTATCTGGGTATCTATATCGATGCCTTCGAATGGGTCGAGTTACCCAACACCCGTGGCATGAGTCAATACGCAGACGGTGGTCTGTTAGCAACCAAGCCTTATGTCTCCAGTGCCAACTATATCCAAAAAATGGGGCATTATTGTAAAAACTGCTACTATCGCCACAATCAGAAAACGGGTGAGCGGGCCTGTCCTTTTAACAGCTTATACTGGCACTTTATCGACCGTCATGAGCAGCGTTTTAAGGACAATCATCGAATGAATATGATGTACTCTGTATGGAACAAGAAGTCGCAGGAAGAGCGTCAGCAGATCCTGCAGCAAGCAAACGACTATCTCAAACGCGTTAACGACTTATGAGGAAAAAGGCAATGAAGCAGTGTCTCTTTAGTCTAATTTCTGTGGTTTTTCTGGCCGCTTGCCAGTCAGAACCAACACCGGTGAAAGCTCCAGTGCAAGTTTTTGACGCTGAGCAATACTTAGGTAAATGGTATGAAGTGCTGCGGATGCCGCATGGTTTTGAAGAAAATCTTATCGCCGTTTCTGCAGAATATCGACTTAACGGGGACGGTTCGCTGGAGGTAACTAACCGCGGCTGGCACGTTAATGATAACGAGTGGCAAACTGCAATCGGCCGGGCAGAGCCCGTGGAGAATTTAACCGCTGCCTATCAAGTCACGTTTTTCTGGCCGTTTTATGGTGGCTATTACGTTAGCTGGCTGGATCCTGACTACCAGTTAGCGATGGTAACCAGTGATTCTCACGATTATTTTTGGCTGTTATCCAGAACCCCGGCGGTAGCTCAGAGCGATATTGACTTCGCTCTGGCTAAAGCTAAACAGTGGGGCTTTGATATCGACCAGATGATCCAGGTGGAGCATCCGGCCGAACTGAGGTAAGCCGGTTTTAGTTAAAGCGGCGGGCTGCGCCCTGACCACGTTTTGCCGCTGGCTTGCGACCATCCCGGCTGTCACGTCCACCACGCGGGGCTGGGCGTGGTGCGCGGGAAACCTGCTCACTGGTTATTTCCAGAGACATCGGTTGCTGACGCACTCGTGCGCGTTTCAGTACGTTAACAACATCGCCTGGTAAGCCTTTCGGCAACTGTACTAACGAGTGCTGGTCAAATAATTGTATTTGACCAATGAAGCGACTGTCCATCGAAGCTTCGTTAGCAATAGCACCAACGATATCACCAGGCTTAGCACCATGCTCGCGTCCAACTTTGATTTTGTAGGTATCAAAATCGACATCTGCAGCACGGTTGCTGCGCTCAGCTCGAGGCTTACGGCGCTCGCCGCGTTCTGCACCACGTTCGTTGCGTTCAGCACGCTCGCGAACCGGCCGATCCTCTTTCAGGAATAAAGGGCGCTCTTTGTGCTGTTGCTTCAGCAAGGCCAGAGCAATCTGCTCAGCACTTAACTCACTCTCAGCTAACCACTTCTGCAATAACTGCTCAATCGGTTGATGATTGTCTATCTGCAGGCTTTGCTCTATCTGAGTTAACAGTTGCTGCTGCCGATGCTCGCTTAACTGCTGGGCATTCGGCACATCAAAGTACTCGATAGATGAATTCGTTAACCGCTCGTAATGGCGCAACAAATGGCGCTCTTTCGGACGGAAAAACAAAATCGCTTCACCTTCACGACCGGCACGGCCCGTGCGGCCAATGCGGTGCACGTAGGACTCTGTGTCGCCTGGCAAATCGTAGTTAATAACGTGGGTAATCTCTGGTACATCAAGGCCGCGCGCGACAACGTCAGTCGCAACCAAAATTTCAATATGACCGCTGCGCAGTTGGCTGACTGTTTGTTCCCGTTGCGTTTGGTTCAGGTCGCCACTTAACGGAGATGCTTTAAACCCTGAACGCTGCAGTAGTTCAGCCAGATCCATCGTGTCCTGTCGAGTGCGGACAAAAATAAGCGCTCGCTGGTAAGGTGTCACTTCCAATAACCGTGTAAGAGCAGTCATTTTTGTTAAGCCGGCAACCTTCCAGGCTTTTTGCTTAATGGTGGCTTTTTCTCGTGCAACAGCCTCTACCTGAATGTTCAGCGGCTGCTTAAGATAGGTTTTCGCCAGCTTACGGATAGCCGATGGCATGGTCGCTGAAAACAGAGCGCGCTGAGCATCTTCCGGAACCGCGGCCAACAACGTCTCAATATCTTCAATGAAACCCATATTCAGCATTTCATCAGCTTCATCCAATACGGCAACGCGCAGTGCATCCAGCTTCAATACTTTTTTGTTCAGTAAGTCAATCAACCGGCCCGGCGTACCAACGATAACTGAGGTGCCTTTTTTCAGCGCCTGGACCTGCGGTCCAAAAGCGGCACCACCGTAGACTGTCGCGACGTTGACATCTTTCATCTGCTGCGCAAAGCTTTCGATCGCTTCAGCAACCTGAATCGCCAGCTCGCGAGTTGGTGTAACAACCAACACTTGTGTTTGCTTCAGTGACGGATCGATGGCCGCCAGCGCAGGCAAGCCGAACGCTGCAGTTTTACCGGTACCTGTCTGCGCTTCACCAAGCACATCTTTACCGTCCATTAGCGCCGGGATCGACTGCTGCTGGATCGGAGTCGGTTGACTAAAGCCAAGTTTTTCGAGCTGGTTTAATAAGGTAGCAGGAAGTGCCATGTCGCTGAACGACATGCCTGTAATAGTATCTGACATGAATATCTCACTCATTCCTGTTTGCGCTGAGGCAAACGTACAACAAAATAAGGGGTCTGGCCCGGCAACAGGAATCATGATAAGTGCACATGCAGACAGTCACACGATGGATGCTGCGATAAACTTTGCCATTATCTGGAATCAGGCGCTCAACCCCACGAATCAAGGGTTTCCGCAGCCTCTCTGACTCAGTGTCTGTCACTGATATAAGCGGATGTCCTTGAAGGAGGGCATACTATACGCTTATTTTATTAATTTGCAAGCCCGTTAACCGTAAACACTGAAAGACGCATGGGTTAAACAGGCTTTTTACCAAAAAGTTGAACCTTTCACCCATTTATTAGCTACATTGGTAGAACACGTTATTTGTAAGGAGACGGACTATGTCAGCTCATTCTATGTCATCACTGACTAAAACTGATTGTTTTATCGAAGGCCACTGGGTGCCAACCGAAGCTCGCTTTACCGTAACAAACCCTGCCACCGGTGACGTTATCGCCGAAGTGGCTGATGCAGATGAAGACCTGACGCAGCGCGCTATTAACTCAGCTGAGGATGCACTGCACTCGTGGTCTCGAAAAAGCGCCCGTGAACGCGCTGAGTTACTGCGTAAGTGGTATAACTCGATGATCGACAATAAGCAGGCACTGGCCGAACTGATGAGTGCGGAGCAAGGCAAGCCTGTTCCGGAAGCTGCCGGCGAAGTTGAATACGGAGCCAGCTTTGTTGACTGGTTTGCAGGTGAAGCAGAGCGTATGGATGGCGACATTTTACCGGTCGTTGATAACAGCAAACGCGTTTTAGTTATGAAACAGCCGGTCGGCGTTTGTGCTGCGATAACTCCGTGGAATTTTCCTAACGCAATGATCACCCGCAAAATTGCACCGGCGCTTGCCGCTGGCTGTACCATTGTTGTTAAACCTCCTCAACTGACACCATTATCCAGCCTGGCTCTGGCTCAGCTGGCCAGCGAAGTCGGTATTCCCGACGGGGTAATTAATCTGATCCCGACAACAGACGCCAAAACAGTCGGTAAAACCCTGGCCACGTCAGACAAAGTCCGTAAATTATCCTTTACCGGCTCAACAGGTGTCGGCAAAGTATTAATGCAGCAGTGCTCCGAAAACGTTAAAAAGATATCATTAGAACTTGGCGGTAACGCACCCTTTATCGTCTTTGACGATGCCGACGTTGATAGCGCCGCTGAACAACTTATGGCCTGCAAATTTCGCAATGGAGGACAAACCTGCATCGCTGCAAACCGAATTTTAGTGCATGAATCGTTAAAAGATGACTTTGTAAACGCTATTACTCAAAAGGTAAAAGCTCTGCGGGTGGGGCCCGGTGATAAAGAAGGCGTTGATCTTGGCCCGCTCATCGATACTGACGCCGTTGATAAAGTCCAGCGTCTGGTTCTCGCAGCAAAGTCTGATGGTGCAACCATCGAAACCGGTGGCCATGTTCTGAGTGACCTTGGCGATCTTTTTTACGCTCCCACCGTGGTCAGCGGTGTAACCGAAGATATGGAGATCAATAACGAGGAGATTTTTGGTCCGGTCGTTGCCATCAGCACCTTTGAAACTGAAGAAGAAGCGATTGAAAAAGCCAATAATACACCCTTTGGTCTTGCCTCCTACTTTGCAGCTAAAGACACAGCACGGATCTTCCGTGTCAGTGAGGCGCTCGAGTACGGCATGGTCGGTGTTAACACCGGTGGTATTTCACATGCCTATAACCCATTCGGCGGGATTAAAGAGTCCGGCGTTGGCAGAGAAGGTTCGAAGTATGGTCTGGATGAATATCTGGAGATCAAAACGATCACGCTTGGCGGACTCGGATGAGTAGCTACCAGGCTTTACTAAGCGATTTAAACCAGACTTACAACACCGGGCTGACGCGCCCGGTGTCCTGGCGCAAAAAACAACTGGAACAGCTTGAGCGTTTTTTACAACAACATCAACAGTCTTTGCTAAGCGCCCTGCAAAGCGATTTGGGTAAGCACCCCAGTGAAGCCAGGCTCACCGAGCTGCAGTTTCTCTCAAACGATATCTCGCATACATTAAAGAAATTACCGCATTGGCAAAAACCACGACGAGTTTCAAACCCTTTATTGGTGTTTCCGGCCCGCAGCCAATTGGTTCCCGAGCCCTTGGGCACCGTGCTCATATTGGGGGCCTGGAACTACCCGGTGCAACTGTTATTAGCCCCCTTAATAGCGGCTATAGCTGCAGGCAACTGTGCGGTTATCAAACCTTCTGAGCACGCTCCTCAGACCGCCTTAATGATTGAAAAGCATCTGCCGGACTATCTTGACCCGGCAGCGTTTAAAATACTCTGTGGTGACGCTGAAGTTTCTTCTCAGCTAACCAAGCTGCCCTTTGACCATATTTTTTATACCGGCGGTTCAAAAGCGGCCAAATCTATAATGACAGCAGCCGCTGAGCACCTGACCCCGGTAACTCTGGAACTCGGAGGTAAAAGCCCGGCTGTCGTCCTGTCAGACTGCGATTTGACAGTAACTGCCCGGCGAATTATTTGGGGAAAGTTCTTAAACGCTGGTCAAACCTGTATTGCGCCAGATTATCTGTTGGTCGAGGAGGAAATTAAAGACGCTTTAGTGGATGCCATGAAACAGGTAGTGGTTGATTTTTATGGCGAGGATCCTCAGGCCGGTGAAGACTACGGCCGGATTATTCATCAGCAGCACTGGCAGCGCCTGGTCGACATGCTTGACGGACAAAAGGTCATTTTTGGCGGACAATACAGTAAAAAAGATCGTTACCTGGCACCGACTTTTGTTGATGATGTTGCCGCCTCGGACACACTGATGCAGGAAGAAATTTTTGGCCCAATCTTACCTATCATTAAGGTAGCCTCCGCCACCGAAGCGATAGAACAGATACAGTCAAAACCTAAGCCGCTTGCCCTTTATGTATTTTCCAAAAACCAGCGCCTGTTAGATCAATTTACGGAACAGGTTTCAGCCGGTAATGTCTGTTACAACGATACGCTAATGTTTATGCTAAACCAGGAGTTACCTTTTGGTGGCGTCGGCAACAGCGGTATAGGTCGTTATCACGGCAAGTGGGGATTTGATACTTTCAGCCACCTTAAACCCGTAATGACCCGGCGTTTTGCCTTTGATATTAAATTAAGATACCCACCATACAGCAGTCTGAAGGACAAAGTACTGAACTGGCTTAGTTAAAACTTCATTTACTATTGAATTTTACGCTGTTCGCCAGCATATCTTAAGCAGACCTATTTAATAACAGGAGCAGACGACAAATATGGCTGCAGGAAACGTGGTTGACGTAACAATTCAGAACTTTCAGCAGGTGCTACTGGAAGGGTCACAGGAAAAACTGATCATCATCGACTTTTGGGCTGATTGGTGTGAGCCATGCAAGCAGCTGATGCCAATACTTGAACGCATAGCTGCACAATACCCCGAGCAACTGACGCTGGCAAAAGTTAACTGCGATGAGCAGCAGGAACTGGCAATGCAGTTTGGTATTCGAAGCTTACCCACCGTGGCTTTGTTTAAGGATGGCCAACCTATAGACAGCTTTACCGGAGTGAAATCTGAGAATGAAATAAAAGAGCTGCTCAGCCAACATTTGCCCAGTCCAACCGATGGCTTAATTGAAAAAGCACAACAGGCGCTTGCTGAAGGCAATGCCGCAGACGCTTATACCTATGCTAAACAAGCCTGCGATGTCGATAGCGGCAACATGCAGTGTATTAAACTTCTGGCAGAAGCGGCAGTTGATAATGGTCGGCTGGAACAGGCCAAAGAGCTAGTCGGAACCATCCCGATGGTTGAACAGGATCAGGATTACCAACGCATTGTCAGCAAAATTAAATTAGCGGAAGAGGCTGCTGACTCCCCCGAGATAAGGGCCTTACAGGAACAAGTTGATGCTGATCCTCAGGCACATGAGGTAAGGCTAAAGTTAGCCATTCAGCTACACCAGTCGAAGCGTGACGAAGAAGCTCTTCAGCACCTCTTCCTGGTGCTGCGCAAGGACCCTGTTAATGAAGAAGCAAAACGCAACATTATGGATGTTATCAATGCATTGCCTGATGGTGATCCACTCTCATCCAGAGCTCGTAGAGAATTATACAGCATGATGTATTAATGGTTGTTCAATAGCAACGAGCTTGGCCGGCCCCTCTGCCGGCCTTTTTTTTACTTCCCTTTCCCCAAAGCTGACTGATTGACAAAAACGTTGTACGGACGCGGTTACCCCCAGAGTCACCACAATTAAAAATGCAACCACCGTTGCAAATGCATTCTGTTGACTTGATTTTATCCAGCTCATTGTTCTGCCCTATCAGTAATCGACAGTGCTATCCTGGCTGATTACTTCTTAAGACTCCTGAACAAAGGCTTAAGGTTTCTGAATTATTCTGATTAGCTTGTGGTTTACACCTTTAATCGCAAAAACCGCGCGGCCGCGCTTGCCGAGTGTCATGGCCCTTGCTAGGATTGCTGAGATTTTTTGCGCAGCTAACCTGCCGCCTGCTAATAATAATGACTAAAAAAGGAAGACCATGAGCGAGCAACGCGATCAATTTAGCTCTAAGATAGGTTTTATTCTGGCTGCCGCCGGTTCAGCGGTCGGCATTGGGAACCTGGTCGGATTTCCGGTGGCTGCCACTAAAAACGGTGGTGGTGCGTTCCTGTTAATTTATGCACTTTTTGTTGCCTTTATTTGTGTGCCCATTATGTTGGCCGAAATGGGAGTAGGCCGGCACGCTCAGAAAAACCCTTTAGGCTCTTACATTAGTCTTGCGCCGGGTAAAAACATCTGGAGTTTCGCCGGTTTCCTGGCTGTTTTAACCCCTTTCATGATTGCTATTTTTTACATGGTTATCACGGTCTGGATTTTTGGTTACCTGTTTTATGCCGTAACCGGTAACCTGAATCAACTTGCGCAGCCTGCTTATTTTGAGCACTTCGTAAACGATTACTGGTTCATTGGCTTTTTAATCGCTGTCACCTTAATCATCAACGTTATATTAATGGGCGGCGTGCGACAGGGCATCGAAAAAGCGGCTAAATTTCTTATGCCTGCATTGTTTGTCATGCTGATTCTGTTGGTCATTTTTGTACTGTCACTGGACAATGCGGAACTGGGGGTAAAATTTTATTTAATCCCCGACTTTAGCAAAATAGATGGTGGCGTTATCAGCGGGGCGCTATCCCAGGCGTTTTTCTCTTTGTCCCTGGGGATGGGAATTTTAATTACCTATGGCTCCTACTTTAGCCGTTCAGACGACATGGTCACGTCAGGTAAGTTTGTTGCAATTACTGATACAGCAGTTGCCTTTACCGCAGGCTTAATGACATTACCCGCTATCTTTGCCATTAACCCGGATACCAATCCAGCAGAGCTCAGCGAGTCCTCCGTAGGAATGATATTTTCGTTTTTCCCGCAAATTTTTATGCAGCTTGAAACCTCGGTAGGCTATGTCGGTGCCAGTATTGCTGCGTCGGTGTTTTTCCTATTAGCCTTTATAGCCGCTATTACGTCACTGGTTTCGATTCTTGAAGTGCCTACTGCCGCGCTTATCGAGCAGAAAAAGATGAGCCGGAAAAAAGCATTGCTGATCATGGCTTTAGCTAATACGGTATTGACCATTATTGCGGCCACATCGTTTGGCTTTATCCCTGCCTTCACTGAGTTTGTCAGTTATGCAGGCCAGCCTAAGTCTGTATTTGACGTCATTTACGACGTTTTCTATGACACTATTTTGCCCCTCAACGGGCTGTTAATTTGCCTGTTTGTCTGGCTTCACTGGCGCACTAAAGGATTAGAGGATGAGTTAACTCATGGTAATCATGGCTATCCGAAAACCTGGCTGGCTAAGTATGTCCGTGTTTCTATTACTACCTTTATTCCGTTAATTTTAGCAGTGGTCTTTGTGAATACTGTATTGGCTAAGTTCGTCGGTGAGCAGTTCGCCTTTTTCTGATGACAGGCCCGTCGTACAGACAGCTTAATTTAAAACCCGTAAGTTTGAGTTGGCAGCCGTTGCTGCCAACCTCAGAATTCAGTCCTCTTTATTTATCTGACAGCAGTCCCGATGCCCATGCCACATTAAGTCGCTACCGGGATTATCTGGGTCATCAAATCCAGCATGTCATCATTGACTGTCGAACGCAGTTACATGTTGATGCGATAGCTGCTTTATGCGGTACAGTTACAGCCGGCGGCTCACTGACCTTACTGATAAACAATGCAGCTTCAGAGTCACCCATGCTGCAGCGCCTGATAAAACACTGGCAACCAGTTTCCGTAGCGCATTACAGTCCGGCCCCGTCATTTCCGACCGACGAACAGCAGCAAGCACTCAACCAGCTAACCCGGACCGATCAGGTACATTTGCTGATCGCCGACCGCGGACGCGGCAAAAGCCACTTACTCGGGAAGGCTCTGGCCACTTATTTGCAGTCTCCGCAGCCGAAAAAAGTGATTGTCACCGCACCAAGGAAAGCTAACGCAAGGGTATTATTAAACCAGGCCGGCCAAGTCCAGTTTGTGGCCTGGGATAAACTACTTCAGCAACAACTCGGCGACGCCCTTTTAGTTATCGATGAAGCCGCTGGTATTCCACTATGGGCAATTCAGCGTCTATGCCAACATTTTCAACCCTGGATGCTGGCTACAACCACGCAAGGCTACGAGGGTTGTGGACGCGGGTTTACCGTACATTTTAAACAGTGGGTTACACAACAGTTTACTTCAGTTGCCATACATCATCTTAGTCAACCTGTGCGCTGGCCTGCCTATGACCCACTCGAGCGCTGGTTAAATTCAGCCCTATTGCTGACGCCCTCGCCTGCTGAGCTTAACAACAAACTGCCCGATGGCGTATATCGGGCAGCAGAACTTCCTGAAGATCATCTGCATCAGGCCTTTGAACTCTTGCTCCAGGCTCACTATCAAAGCAGCCCCAACGATCTGGCTTTGTTACTGGACGATGATCAGCAACGCTTGGTACTGCACTATCAAGGGAATAAAATAGTCGCAGTGGCCTGGTTGGCCCTGGAAGGTGATATTGATGAGCAACTACAAGAACCGATAGTTAGCGGAAAACGACGCCCCAAAGGTAATTTGGCCCCCCAGGCGCTGGCTTATTTTTTACAGCAGCGCTGGGCTTTACAACAGCGTTGGTGCCGCGTGGTTCGTATCGCGGTTCGCGAGCCGCAACGTCGTCAGGGCCTCGGCAGTCAGCTTTTGCGCTTCGTGCGGGACTGGGCAATAACACAAAATCAGGATTTTTTGGCGACCAGCTTTGGTTATGCTCCCTATTTACTGCAGTTTTGGCAACAAAACCATTTTTATCCGGCTCGCATCAGTACCGCTGTTGACCGGGTCAGCGCGCGTCATCCGCTGATTATGGCATACCCGTTAAACAAAGATGCTGCGACCAAATTGCAGCCGCTGAAATCTTACGGCGAAGCAGAACTTAAGTGGCTTATTGACGGCACTATCATGCCACTGCCTAAGCATCCTGTGGTGAAAGACATCATCGATGCTTTTAAAAATGGTATTGTGAAGTTGGAGTCCGCGCGCTTTGCTTTAATACAGCAACCTCAGATACCTGACGACATCCGTGAACTTCTGATTGCCAACCCCTTACCGATTGGCGCTTTAAAAAACCTGGCAGGTGTTGAACAGCGACAGCAGATTGATCAAATATTAAAGAGTTATCTGCCTTAAAGCGGCATCAAAAATGTGCTATCTTTCGCCGAAATAGTGACTTCTGACGAAGTATTTGAAAGGAATAATCCCATGTCGAACGTTTTAGTTATTGGTGCTGGTGGTGTAGCCAGTGTGGTAGTACAAAAATGCGCAGCGCTGCCTGACATATTTTCAGAGATTCATCTGGCCAGTCGTACATTATCGAAGTGTGAAGCGTTACAGGAAAAAGCTGGTAAAGACCGGGTAGTCGGTGTCTATCAGGTTGATGCTGACGATGCGGCCAAAGTAGCTGACCTTATTCGCCGGGTAAAGCCTTCTCTGGTAATCAATGTGGCTCTGCCTTATCAGGATCTGCCGATAATGGACGCCTGCCTTGAAACCGGAGTTCATTATCTTGATACCGCTAACTATGAGCCCAAAGACGAAGCCAAATTTGAATACTCGTGGCAATGGGCCTATCAGGAGCGGTTTAAAGAAAAGGGCTTGATGGCGTTACTGGGTGCCGGATTTGATCCCGGAGTCACCAATGTTTTTACGGCCTATGCCGCGAAACACTATTTCGACGAAATCCAGTATCTCGATATTGCTGACTGTAACGGCGGTGATCACGGTCAGGCTTTTGCGACTAACTTTAATCCGGAAATTAATATTCGTGAAATCACACAGCGTGGCAAGTTCTGGGAAGATGGTGAATGGCACGAAACAGATCCTATCAGTGTGCGCAAAGATTTAGACTATCCTAATGTTGGCGTGCATCCCTCGTACCTATTATTTCACGAAGAGTTAGAATCATTAGTTAAACACTTCCCGACTCTAAAACGTGCGCGCTTCTGGATGACCTTTGGTGATCAATATCTGACTCACTTACGCGTGCTGGAGAATGTTGGTATGACCTCCATTAAGCCGGTGAGCTTTCAGGGGCAGGAAATTGTGCCACTGGAGTTTTTGAAAGCGGTATTGCCAAACCCCGGTTCGTTGGCAGAGGGATACACTGGCAAAACCTGTATTGGTACTTATGTCACCGGTATTAAAGACGGCGAGCAAAAGACGATTTTTATCTTTAATAATTGCGATCATGCAGAAACCAATAAAGAGCTTGGAGCTCAGGCAGTTTCTTATACCACAGGCGTGCCGGCTATGATCGCCTCATCATTAATGTTGCAGGGCGAGTGGATGAAACCCGGTGTCTGGAACATGGAGCAGTTTGATCCCGACGAATTTATGAATCGCTTAAATCAACACGGCTTACCATGGCAAATCATTGAGTGTGAGCAACCTTTTGGCAAATAATATGAGCAGATATACCGATCCTGCTATTCCTTCTCCCTGCTATGTGCTGGATGAGACGCTGTTACGCGAGAATCTGCAATTGATGGAGCGTGTGCAGCGGGAAAGTGGCGCCGATATCATCCTGGCATTAAAGGGCTTTGCTATGTGGTCCGCTTTTCCAATTGTGCGGGAGTACTTAAAAGGGTGTACAGCAAGTTCAGTTTGGGAAGCAAAGCTCGCGGCCGAAGAGTTCGGTCGCGAAGTACATGCCTACTCGCCAGCCTATAAACAGCAGGATATTGACGAGCTACTACCACTGGTAAACCATATTTCGTTTAACAGTCTGACCCAGTGGCAGACCTATCAGCGACAAACTAAAGCCGCAGGCGTCTCAATGGGCTTGCGGATCAACCCGGAACATCAGGAAGCAGAGACTGAACTTTACGATCCTAGCGCGCCGGGCTCAAGGCTGGGTGTCCGGGCCAGCGACCTGGAAGGCGTTGACTTAACAGATATTGACGGGCTTCATATTCACAACTTATGCGAATGTGATTCTTATGCTCTGCAAAGGACCCTAGATGCGGTAGAAAAACGTTTCTCGTCTTACCTTGAGCAAATGGAATGGCTAAACCTCGGCGGCGGTCATTTAATGACGCGAGAAGGCTACGATGTCGATCACTTAATTAGCCTGTTAAGGGATTTTGCTCAGCGCTATCAGCTAAAGATTATCCTGGAACCCGGTTCGGCGGTTGCCTGGCGAACAGGCCCACTACTTTGTGAAGTGGTCGATATCGTTGTTAACGATGGCAATATCGCTATATTGGATATTTCGGCAACGGGCCACATGCCTGATGTTCTGGAGATGCCCTACCGACCCGCAATTACAGGAGCCGGGCTGCCCAATGAAAAGGAGTTTGTTTATCGTTTAGGGGGCAACAGCTGTCTGGCCGGTGATGTTATTGGCAGTTACAGTTTTGATCAGCCTCTGGCAGTCGGTGATCGGCTGGTTTTTGAAGATATGATGCATTACACCATGGTAAAGACAACTTTCTTCAATGGTGTTCAGCATCCGGCTATTGGTATCTTACGTAAAGACGGGCAATTTGACTGCGTCAGACAGTTTAACTACCAGGACTTTCGCGACCGGTTGTCTTAATCCGGTAGCCTGGTTAAGTGCTGTCTGAGCAACAGGATTAAAGGTTTTTCTGGCGAGCTTGCTGCACGGCTGATGCGGGCATTAAGCGAGCCAGCTGATTAAGTTTGTCGCGGATTTCCCGATGTTGCTCTTCGTCGCCGGTAACGGCGTTGTGCAACCAGTGGTAAGCATGCGGAAAATCATAAGGACTGCCTTTCCCGGCAATCATAATATCAGCGAAACGTTTTTGAGCTGCTAAATTACCCAAAGACGCCGCTTCCCGCAGATAAACGATAGCCCGGTGGATATCCGGCTGAACTAATGTGCCTTCATGATAGTAGCGTCCCAGTTGCTCAAGAGCATAAATTAAACCCTGATCAGCAGCTATCTGCATGTAGTGGATGCCCTGCTCTACATCGCGTTCATAGCAAACGCCCCAGGCCAACATATCGCCATATAAAAACTGGTAAGTAGGACGTTTTTCAAGAGCCGCCTGAGCTTCAATGTCTTGTATCAGCTGACAGCGATCGACCTGCTCTACCTGCCGCAAATGGCTATTATCCTCAAACATCTCGACCAATTGCTCATCACTATAAAGCTGAACAGCTTCCAGTTCACTTTCTTGTGCCAATGCGGGTGTCATCATTGACGTTACGAGGCTGAAAGCGGTAACTAAGTATTGCCCAGTGCGACCCATTAATTTAATCCTGCTTAGCCAATTCATACCATACTCAGGTTATCGGCCGCAGCCGCTAATCCCTTAAACACTAAGTCATCAATTCGTTGATAAAGCAATGGCTGCTTATTGTTCAGCGACTGGATCAAGCGTTCTCCGTCACCGCCGGTAACCACCACATTAAACCTTTGTTGTTCAAATATTCGGGGGGCTACCTCCAGCGCCTGAGCAATGGCTCCGACCAAGGCGTAATGTACTCCGAAGCTCATTCCCTGCTGAGTGTTAGTAGCAGGTTCCGGAAAGCATTGTTCTGACAGCCGTTCTTTTAAATTTGCGGTACCGCTGTGTAGTGACTCCTGCATTAAGCGCCGGCCGGGTACAATCCACCCACCAAGATGCTGACCACTATGGTGCAACCAGTCAATCGTCAGCGCCGTACCTGCATCGATAATTACTGCGTTTTGGCAGCTAACCCCGCGGTAACCCAACATTGCAAACCAGCGGTCAGCCCCCAGCCGGGCAAAATCATCAGCGTAACCATTGACTAAATCATTCTGTCTGCGCTGGCTGGTTAGCCACTTTATTTCTCCGGTAAAGTGCTTAAAACGTTGGTCGATGAGGCCCCTTGAGTGTTTTTCTCCGACGCTGCAGCCGACGCCTTGAATTGTCTCGCCAACCAGCTCTTGCAATTGTTGCAGCCAATACGCATCGAGGCGTTTTTCGAGCTCGTCGTTAACAATCTTATCTTCGAATTTAAGCTGGTTATCAATGTATAACGCAAACTTAGTTCTCGTATTACCGTTATCAATAAGCAGCATCGTCCCCCCTCAGAGACAGTTCGCCACCAAAATAGCGCACAACCTGATCGCCATTATCTATCAGTACCGCACCAAATTCATCAATACCCCGGCAGAGCCCTCTCACTTCACGATTTCCCATAATTAGTTTAACCGGTTTGTTGAAGTAAACATCCAGTTTTGTCCATTGCTCGATTAACGGCGACAGCCCGTGCTTGCTAAATTGCTGCAGATAGTTGACGGTATAGCGGTAAAGAGTGGCAGCTACTTCATTGCGGGACCATGGCTCGACTAACTCCGTTGCTACGTCCGTCCATTGCTGATCAATTTGAGTTGCTATAGTCGCTGGCATATCGATATTTAAACCAATACCAACAATACAATCCGCTGTCCCATCATCACAGGACTCGATGTCAATCAAAACCCCGGCTATTTTCTTACCATGGACGTAAACATCGTTCGGCCATTTAACACCCGCATCCGCAATACCCATGTGGCGCAATGCCGCTGCAATGGCAATTCCCACGGCAACACTCATGCCCATAGCAGCATTAACACCCAGCTCCACTTTCCAGTAGACACTCATGTAAAGGTTACTGCCAAAAGGCGACAACCAGGTCCTGCCACGCCGTCCTCTGCCCGCAGTTTGAGCTTCGGCAAAAAACACATAGCCGTTGTTCAACGAATTACTCCGGCGATAATGTTTTAACTCATCATTAGTCGAGGTAACCACCGAATGAACCTGCAACTGATCAACGGGCATTCGGTTATAAGACGCAATAACATGGCTATCTAACAGCTCGATAGGCTGTGCTAAGCGGTAGCCCTTGCCCTGTACCGAGTAAATGTCGACACCCAGCTCTAGCAGCTTCTGTATGTGCTGATTAATCGCCGAACGCGTGATTCCTAACGCTTCGCCCAGCGCCTGGCCAGAGTGAAACTGCGCATCAGCAAGCAACAGTAAAACCTCATTAATCCGGTGTAGGCTTTTAAAGGACACGACTAGTACCATTCCTTAATCAGCCCGGTGCGGCCAATCAGGCGCACTTCGGGCTCCAGTGTAATTCCGCTGGCATCAAAAACGACCCGTCGAATATGCTGGCACAAGTTAAGCACGTCCTCTCCCGTCGCATTGCCTTTGTTGACCAATACTAATGCCTGCTGTTGATGGACCGCGGCATCGCCTACCGAGAAGCCCTTTAAGCCAAGGTTATCGATAAGCCAGCCAGCTGCGATTTTAGCGCCCCGGGGAGCATTAAAGTAAACCAAATCGGGCCAGCGCTGCAGCAAGTTAGTAAGTGTCGTTTCACTGACTAGCGGATTCTTAAAAAAGCTACCGGCGTTGGGCAGCTGCTCTGGGTTCGGTAGCTTAGCCTGGCGCACCGCAATAACCCGGTTTAATAACTCGGTAGCGGCTGATTGCCTGGTCATATCTGAAAAAACAGGATAGTTAATGTTCGGCTGCCAGTTTTTTGTTAATTTAAAATTTACCCGACAGATCAGCCACCGACCGGGCTGGCGTTTAAATAAGCTGTCCCGGTAATTAAAATTACAGTCCCTTTTAGAAAATGATAACAATTCACCGGAAACTAAATCGAAGCATTCAACAGAGTCTATGTAATCAGCAACTTCTACACCGTAAGCGCCTATGTTTTGAACGGGAGAGGCACCTACTGAACCCGGTATTAGGGCGAGATTTTCCAGTCCGAAGATCTTCCGCTGCATACAAAAAAGCACAAAATCGTGCCAGTTTTCAGAAGCACCGCAAGACACGTGATAGGCGTAATCGTCTTCGTTAACGTCAATGCCGAAGAACCGGGGTTGTACGATGGTGCCTTGGTAGTCTTCAACGAAAACCGTATTACTGCCGCTAGCCAGGATGAGGTAATTGGTTAGCTTGTTAAGTAGGCGAAGGTCGCGATCTGAACTAACCTGCAGTAATTCCGAAGCCCGTGCCGGCAAGCGAAATGAATGTAATGGTTGTAAATCAACGCTCATGAAATACCCTTCCCACTGAATAGCGAGATTGTAGCATGGAACACCGGGATATGAAGCGATTACGAGGAGTGTATTCAGGTCTTGGATAAGCTTCGGTTTACCGACGAGCATAAAAAAACCCCGGCCAAACGGCCGGGGTTATTTATTTGAAGTCTGGCGGTGTCCTACTCTCACATGGGGAGACCCCACACTACCATCGGCGCTGGTATGTTTCACTACTGGGTTCGGAATGGAGCCAGGTGGTGCCATACCGCTATGGCCGCCAGACAAAAACTGTCACAACATAAAAATCTGATTGTACATGCCACTCAATTTGTCGCGTCTTACGCAACCTATGTCTTTGCAGAGCGTTCAAACTTGCCTCAACAATTCCAAACACCTTGGGTGTTGTATGGTTAAGTCTCACGGGCAATTAGTACGGGTTAGCTCAACGCATTACTGCGCTTCCACACCCCGCCTATCAACGTTGTAGTCTTCAACAACCCTTTAGAGCACTCAAAGTGCTAGTGAGAGCTTATCTCGAGGCTCGCTTCCCGCTTAGATGCTTTCAGCGGTTATCGATCCCGAACGTAGCTACCCGGCAGTGCCACTGGCGTGACAACCGGAACACCAGAGGTTCGTCCACTCCGGTCCTCTCGTACTAGGAGCAGCCCCTCTCAACTCTCAAACGCCCACGGCAGATAGGGACCGAACTGTCTCACGACGTTCTAAACCCAGCTCGCGTACCACTTTAAATGGCGAACAGCCATACCCTTGGGACCGACTTCAGCCCCAGGATGTGATGAGCCGACATCGAGGTGCCAAACACCGCCGTCGATATGAACTCTTGGGCGGTATCAGCCTGTTATCCCCGGAGTACCTTTTATCCGTTGAGCGATGGCCCTTCCATTCAGAACCACCGGATCACTATGACCTACTTTCGTATCTGCTCGACGTGTCTGTCTCGCAGTTAAGCTGGCTTCTGCCATTGCACTAACCGTACGATGTCCGACCGTACTTAGCCAACCTTCGTGCTCCTCCGTTACTCTTTGGGAGGAGACCGCCCCAGTCAAACTACCCACCAGGCACTGTCCCCACACCCGATAAGGGTGCCAGGTTAGAACATCAAACATACAAGGGTGGTATTTCAAGGGTGGCTCCACACCAACTGGCGCCGGTGTTTCATAGCCTCCCACCTATCCTACACATGTAGGTTCAATGTTCAGTGCCAAGCTGTAGTAAAGGTTCACGGGGTCTTTCCGTCTAGCCGCGGGTACACTGCATCTTCACAGCGATTTCAATTTCACTGAGTCTCGGGTGGAGACAGCGTGGCCATGGTTACACCATTCGTGCAGGTCGGAACTTACCCGACAAGGAATTTCGCTACCTTAGGACCGTTATAGTTACGGCCGCCGTTTACCGGGGCTTCGATCAAGAGCTTCGCTTACGCTAACCCCATCAATTAACCTTCCGGCACCGGGCAGGTGTCACACCCTATACGTCCTCTTTCGAGTTAGCAGAGTGCTGTGTTTTTAATAAACAGTCCCAGCCACCTGGTCACTGCGACCGCCGGCAGCTCATGACGCGAAGTCAATCACCACCAGCGGCGTACCTTCTCCCGAAGTTACGGTACTATTTTGCCTAGTTCCTTCACCCGAGTTCTCTCAAGCGCCTTAGTATTCTCTACCTGACCACCTGTGTCGGTTTCGGGTACGGTCAATGTTTATCTGAAGCTTAGAGGCTTTTCCCGGAAGCATGGCATCAACAGCTTCGCACCCTTGGGTGCTCGTCTCGTGTCTCGGCCTTAAGAGTCCGGATTTACCTAAACTCTCAGCCTACGCACTTTCACCGGGACTACCAACGCCCGGCCTGCCTAGCCTTCTCCGTCCCCCCATCGCAATAAACATCGGTACAGGAATATTAACCTGTTTTCCATCGACTACGCGTTTCCGCCTCGCCTTAGGGGCCGACTTACCCTACCCTGATTAGCATGGGATAGGAAACCTTGGTCTTCCGGCGTGGGAGTTTTTCACTCCCATTATCGTTACTCATGTCAGCATTCGCACTTCTGATACGTCCAGCATGCTTCTCAACACACCTTCATCCGCTTACAGAACGCTCCCCTACCCAGCACATAAATGCGCTGCCGCAGCTTCGGTGTATGGCTTAGCCCCGTTACATCTTCCGCGCAGGCCGACTCGACTAGTGAGCTATTACGCTTTCTTTAAAGGATGGCTGCTTCTAAGCCAACCTCCTAGCTGTCTGTGCCTTCCCACATCGTTTCCCACTGAGCCATAACTTTGGGACCTTAGCTGGCGGTCTGGGTTGTTTCCCTCTCCACGACGGACGTTAGCACCCGCCGTGTGTCTCCCGGATAGTACTCTGCGGTATTCGGAGTTTGCATGGGGTTGGTAAGTCGGGATGACCCCCTAGCCCAAACAGTGCTCTACCCCCGCAGGTATTCGTCCGAGGCTCTACCTAAATAGATTTCGGGGAGAACCAGCTATCTCCGGGCTTGATTAGCCTTTCACTCCTAGCCACAAGTCATCCCCTAATTTTTCAACATTAGTGGGTTCGGTCCTCCAATTGATGTTACTCAATCTTCAACCTGCTCATGGTTAGATCGCCCGGTTTCGGGTCTATACCCTGCAACTCAACGCCCAGTTAAGACTCGGTTTCCCTACGGCTTCCCTATACGGTTAACCTTGCTACAGAATATAAGTCGCTGACCCATTATACAAAAGGTACGCAGTCACCCCTCATGGAGGCTCCTACTGCTTGTACGTACACGGTTTCAGGTTCTGTTTCACTCCCCTCGCCGGGGTTCTTTTCGCCTTTCCCTCACGGTACTGGTTCACTATCGGTCAGTTGGGAGTATTTAGCCTTGGAGGATGGTCCCCCCATGTTCAGTCAGGATAACACGTGTCCCGACCTACTCGATTTCACTTACTATGTGCCGTCACATACCGGGCTATCACCGTCTGTGGCTCCGCTTCCCAGCGGATTCTGCTAACACTTAATAAGCTTAAGGGCTGTTTCCCGTTCGCTCGCCGCTACTGAGGAAATCTCAATTGATTTCTTTTCCTCCGGGTACTTAGATGTTTCAGTTCTCCGGGTTCGCTTCCTGGCACCTATAGATTCAGTGCCGGATACTCTGTAAACAGAGTGGGTTTCCCCATTCGGAAATCCATGACTCAAATGACTCTTACTGTCTTATCATGGCTTATCGCAAGTTAGTACGTCCTTCATCGCCTCCAACTGCCTAGGCATCCACCGTGTACGCTTAGTCACTTAACCATACAACCCCAAAGTGTCTGCTTGCGCTTAACTTCAGTGCTGTAATGCAACTAAGATTGTTTGTTCTTTGCTGTACACAAGTTCGATACGCCTCTACCTTACACATAGGTTCAAATAGAGTGGCATTTCTTACTTTTTTACAATCAGCTTTTCATGTTGTTAAAGAGCGCGTAACACAAGGTTACCGGTAAATGTTTTCAATAAAACACTTAACGCTAACATCGTTTCCTGCGTCAGGACGCAGGATACGGTTAGAGAAGAATATGGTGGAGCCAAGCGGGATCGAACCGCTGACCTCCTGCGTGCAAGGCAGGCGCTCTCCCAGCTGAGCTATGGCCCCCTAGTGCTTGTCTAAAACACCGGCAGCTGCGTTGCGCGTTTCGTTCAATCGGTCACATACCATCGAGGTATGCTCCCTCACTCACTCAACGTGCGCCTTGCTGTCGGCGCTTTAGCCTGCGCGTGCTGACATCGGGGAAACCCTCTTCTCAACATCGCGGCTAACCTAATAAGGGAATTTCAAGCGAGGGCAAGGCCATCTACTTGAAATGCTTTTGGCGTTCTGGCAAGGCGGAGGCAAGGAAGCATACACCAGTATGCGACGAAGCCGACAACGCAGTCCAGAGCGTCAAAATGGTGGGTCTGAGTAGACTTGAACTACCGACCTCACCCTTATCAGGGGTGCGCTCTAACCAGCTGAGCTACAGACCCAGTAACCTTCAGGCATTACGTCGCGTCAGGACGCGACCTACCCGAATTCTTCTCTATTGCTATCAAGCCTGCAAACTGTGTGGACACTTACTGCCGTAAGCTGTTTTGTAAGGAGGTGATCCAGCCGCAGGTTCCCCTACGGCTACCTTGTTACGACTTCACCCCAGTCATGAACCACACCGTGGTGATCGTTCTCCCGAAGGTTAAACTAACCACTTCTGGTGCAGCCCACTCCCATGGTGTGACGGGCGGTGTGTACAAGGCCCGGGAACGTATTCACCGTGGCATTCTGATCCACGATTACTAGCGATTCCGACTTCATGGAGTCGAGTTGCAGACTCCAATCCGGACTACGACGCACTTTATGAGATTCGCTAACCATCGCTGGCTTGCTGCCCTTTGTATGCGCCATTGTAGCACGTGTGTAGCCCATCCCGTAAGGGCCATGATGACTTGACGTCGTCCCCACCTTCCTCCGGTTTATCACCGGCAGTCTCCCCAGAGTTCCCACCATTACGTGCTGGCAACTAAGGATAAGGGTTGCGCTCGTTGCGGGACTTAACCCAACATCTCACAACACGAGCTGACGACAGCCATGCAGCACCTGTCTCAGTGTTCCCGAAGGCACTAATCCATCTCTGGAAAATTCACTGGATGTCAAGGGATGGTAAGGTTCTTCGCGTTGCATCGAATTAAACCACATGCTCCACCGCTTGTGCGGGCCCCCGTCAATTCATTTGAGTTTTAACCTTGCGGCCGTACTCCCCAGGCGGTCAACTTAGTGCGTTAGCTGCGTTACTCACGTCTTAAAGACACGAACAACTAGTTGACATCGTTTACGGCGTGGACTACCAGGGTATCTAATCCTGTTTGCTCCCCACGCTTTCGTACCTCAGCGTCAGTCTCTGACCAGGTGGCCGCCTTCGCCACCGGTATTCCTTCCAATATCTACGCATTTCACCGCTACACTGGAAATTCTACCACCCTCTTCAGGACTCTAGCGTGCCAGTTCAAAATGCCATTCCCAGGTTGAGCCCGGGGCTTTCACATCTTGCTTAACACACCGCCTACGTACGCTTTACGCCCAGTAATTCCGATTAACGCTTGCACCCTCCGTATTACCGCGGCTGCTGGCACGGAGTTAGCCGGTGCTTCTTCTGTGGCTAACGTCAACTGTAACCGCTATTAACGATTACCCTTTCCTCACCACTGAAAGTGCTTTACAACCCGAAGGCCTTCTTCACACACGCGGCATGGCTGGATCAGGGTTGCCCCCATTGTCCAATATTCCCCACTGCTGCCTCCCGTAGGAGTCTGGGCCGTGTCTCAGTCCCAGTGTGGCTGATCATCCTCTCAGAACAGCTAGGGATCGTCGCCTTGGTGAGCCATTACCTCACCAACTAGCTAATCCCGCTTGGGCCCATCTCTAGGTGTGAGGTCCGAAGATCCCCCACTTTGGTCCGTAGACATTATGCGGTATTAGCCACCGTTTCCAGTGGTTGTCCCCCGCCTAGAGGCAAGTTCCCAAGTATTACTCACCCGTCCGCCGCTCGTCATCTTCCAGCAAGCTGGAAATGTTACCGCTCGACTTGCATGTGTTAGGCCTGCCGCCAGCGTTCAATCTGAGCCATGATCAAACTCTTCAATTAAAAGTAGTTCAATCAACTCAATAAATTACGCGTTTTTGCTTAACTTCGTTACCGAAGTCTTGCTGAACACTCATTCAAAAGTTGCAATACAATTTTCGTTTGCTTACTTTCGCAAGTGCCCACACAGTTTGCTTGGCTTGATATATTGTTAAAGAGCGTTGCTTCTTTCCGAAGCAGGGAGGCGTATTTTACATCCCTTTAGGTAATCGTCAAGTTCTTTTTTAAACTTTTCCGCTACCCCGTTGTCGGTTATCACCTCGCGGCTTTCTCCCTGACAACGGCGGCGAATTATAGAGATCTTATTGGCCCTTGCAAGCACTTTTTTCAAAATTACTTCTGACTGATTAAAAACTAATCATTCTCTTTTTCTTCGGCTTTTTTGTCTGACTTGTCCTGCTCAAAGTCGGCATCATTATCGTCGCCAACAACATGCTCTAACTTGAGTTTTTTCACATTTTTGATTGTCAGAACAGGTCCCGACAACGCATACAGGAAAAATATACCAAATAAGACTAGTGATGGTTGGGTTGCGACGATCACAAACGCCAGTACAACGATTAAGATTACAAGGAAAGAAACCTTACCTTTCCAGTCGACGTCTTTGAATGAGTGATATCGAAAATTAGTGACCATCAGCAGGCCTGCGCATATTGTCACCAGTGCAGCGAAGCTCGCCATATCGCTGCCAACAATTTCATACTTGTTGCCTACCCATACCAGACCAGCAACAAGAGCCGCAGCACTCGGAATAGCCAGCCCCTGAAAGTAGCGCTTATCTGATGAACCCAGATTGGTATTAAAGCGAGCTAAGCGCAGCGCTCCGCCGGCGACAAAAATAAAGGCTGCTAGCCAACCCAGTTTACCTAAGTCAGCCAAGGCGTAGTTGTAAACCACCAACGCCGGTGCCATGCCAAAGGATACAATGTCTGCCATGCTGTCGTATTCGGCACCAAAGTCACTTTCGGTGTTGGTCATTCGAGCGACCCGGCCATCGATGCCGTCAAATACCATAGCAATAAAAATGGCGATAGCGGCTTCGATATAACGCTCATTCATTGATGCCACGATAGCGTAAAAACCTGAAAACAAACCCGCCGTAGTAAATAAGTTTGGCAGTAAATAAATTCCGCGGCTTTTATTGCTTTCTGTTTCCATGGCCTGACTTCCTATAATTTATTGAATCAAAGGCCAGTTTAGCACAGAGTTTATTGCCCATGGAAACCCACAAAAAAGCCCACTGCGCTTACAGCGGACAGTGGGCGTTGTTTCTATTTCGGTTAAGCAATTACTGAGTAATGACTAATTGCTCATTTTCAACCGTTGCCTTAATCGGTTTACCCGGCGTTAAGTCGCCAGCCAATATTTTTTGCGCTAATGGATTCTCCAGTTCATGTTGAATCGCCCGTTTCAGCGGGCGGGCGCCAAATATCGGATCAAACCCGGTCTTAGCTAAATGATCTAAAGCTTCATCATCCAGCTCCAGGCTGTACTCGCGCTCTTGCAAACGTTGGTATAGCAATTGTAGCTGCGATTCAGCAATGGACCGAATCTCCGCCTGTCCCAGCGGATGGAAAACTACCGTCTCATCAACTCGGTTAATGAACTCTGGGCGGAAGTGTTGCGCTAATACGCCCATTACCATCGATTTCATCTGTTCATAACTGTGTTCGTGAGCATGCTCCTGAATAACATCAGAACCGAGATTCGAGGTCATAATAATTACCGTATTTTTAAAATCAACGGTACGCCCCTGCCCATCCGTCAGACGGCCGTCATCCAGTACTTGCAATAAGATATTAAATACATCCGGATGCGCTTTTTCTATTTCGTCCAATAAAATCACCGAATAAGGTTTGCGCCTTACTGCCTCAGTTAAATAGCCACCCTCTTCGTAACCGACATACCCCGGCGGAGCACCCACTAAGCGCGCAACTGAGTGTTTTTCCATAAATTCCGACATATCAATGCGCACCATGGTATCGTCAGTATCAAATAAGAAGTTAGCCAGTGCTTTAGACAACTCGGTCTTACCTACCCCGGTCGGCCCAAGGAATAAAAATGAGCCAATTGGCCGATTTGGGTCTCCCAAGCCAGCCCGTGAGCGGCGAATTGCATTAGATACTGCATCTACCGCCTCATTTTGGCCAACCACACGCTTGTGCAAATTAGACTCCATTTGAACAAGCTTATCGCGCTCGCCTTCCAGCATTTTGCTTACCGGAATACCCGTCCAGCGCGACAGTACATCGGCTATCTCTTCGTCACTGACCCGATTTTTTAACAAGGTCATTTCCTGCATTTCAGCCTGCAAGGCTAAATCCAGCTGACGCTCCAGTTCAGGAATTCGGCCATACTGAAGTTCGGACATTCGGTTTAAATCACCAGCGCGCCGGGCAATATCCATGTCCGTACGTGCCTGATCTAACTGTGACTTTATATGCTGAGTACCCTGCACAGCAGCTTTTTCTGAATTCCAGACTTCTTCAAGTTCCTGGTACTTACGCTCTAGTTCATCGAGCTCTTCATGCAGTATGTCCAGGCGCTTCTTACTGGCATCGTCTTTTTCTTTTTGCAATGCCTGCCGCTCCAGCTTCAGCTGGATAATGCGCCGCTCCAGTCGGTCTAAATCTTCCGGTTTCGAATCAATTTGCATTCGAATACTGGAGGCTGCTTCATCAATCAAATCGATGGCTTTATCAGGCAATTTACGCTCGCTGATGTAACGATGCGATAACGCCGCGGCTGCCACAATCGCCGGGTCCGTTATCTCAACCGAATGATGTATTTCATAGCGTTCTTTAAGACCTCTCAAGATCGCTATGGTGTCCTCTACCGTGGGTTCATCCACCAAAACTTTTTGGAAGCGGCGTTCCAGCGCGGCGTCTTTTTCCACATATTGGCGATACTCGTCCAGGGTTGTAGCGCCAACACAGTGCAGTTCGCCACGGGCAAGGGCCGGCTTAAGCATGTTACCGGCGTCCATGGCTCCGTCGGCTTTACCCGCTCCGACCATCGTATGCAGCTCGTCAATAAACAGAATGACACGGCCTTCTTCTTTTGACAGTTCGTTCAGAACGGCTTTTAGACGTTCTTCAAACTCACCGCGATATTTTGCTCCGGCAAGCAATGCGCCTAAATCAAGAGAGAGCACACGTTTATGCTTTAAGCCTTCAGGGACTTCACCGTTAATAATGCGCTGCGCTAAACCTTCAACAATTGCTGTTTTGCCCACCCCGGGATCGCCAATTAAGACAGGATTGTTTTTAGTCCGCCGCTGCAGTACCTGTATCGTCCGCCGAATTTCGTCGTCCCGGCCAATCACCGGATCAAGCTTGCCCTGTTCAGCTCGTTCAGTTAAATCCTGAGTGTATTTATCCAACGCCTGACGCTTATCTTCAGCATTAGGGTCATCAACGTTCTGGCCATCGCGTATGTCATTGATTGCTTTCTCTAGCTTCTCTCTCGTAATGCCCTGCTTTTTAAATAAGTCGCCCAACGCACCCTTATCTTCAGTCGCTGCCAGTAAAAACAACTCCGATGAAATGTAACTATCATTGCGCTTTTGCGCATACTTATCGCACAAGTTCAGTAGCTTTGCCGTTTGTTGTGACAGCTGAACTTCACCTTCCGCACCCTCGACCTGAGGCAAGGCTTCAAGAGCTTTGGCAAGGCTTGACCGAAACTGCGGTATATCAACACCCAACATGGTAAATAACGGACGCACCGCCCCGCCATTTTGATCCAACATCGCCTGCATCAGATGCAGTGGCTCAATGTAGGGGTGATCACGACCTAACGCCAGCGACTGCGCATCGGCGATCGCCATTTGAAACTTACTGGTAAATTTATCGTGTCGCATAATGACTTCCTTAATTCTGTTGCATTACCAGAATAGTGGGTGCTTTTTGCGCAAATTCAAGAGAGGATTTAGCTTTTTCGCCAAATTATTGACGCAAAGCGTCCACGGTCTTTGTTTTCCCGGTAGGAATAAAATCTATCGGCTGAACAAGCCGTACACAGATTGCTTTGAGTAATTTCGGTCAGCCCATAATCACGAGCCTGTCGTTCTGCCAGCAAGGGTAAATCGACCCGCCAGCGGTCTCCGTCAGAACTAAAAGCCTGCTCCACCGAACGACCATCAAAACAGTTTGAAAAGGCCTGCCTGACTTCATTACCCACCTGATAGCACCTTTGACAAATTGCCGGACCTATCCACAGCTTTAACTGCCGGGCGTCAACTTTTAGCGTTCTGAGCGTCTGACCGAGGATATCGGCAGCCAGCCCACGCCACCCTGCATGCACTGCTGCGATGTGTTGCCCGTCTTTGCTACAAAGCAAAAGCGGCAGACAGTCAGCAGTTAACACCACAGCCACTGCCGGTTTATCGGCAATTAAAGCATCACTGGTGTGCTCCCGGTTGGGCCAGATGCTGACCCTGTTGGTGTGTTGCTGGTTGAGGTAAAGCGGCACAGTGGCAAGCTTCAGGGCCCTTGCTAAATGGCGGCGTCGTAAAATAACCAGCGCCGGGTCATCCCCTACGTGAGTCGCCAGGTTGCCAAAATCACGTAACGTAACGGCTGCTTCGATATTATTCGGTAAGCTCCAGTCAGGTCTTAGAATGTTGCTGGAAGTCATTACGAAGCGCTTCTAAAAGCTGCTCAAAATCATCAGGCCGGGGCGCAGTAAACGTCATCCATTCACCGTTAACCGGGTGGTGCAGCGACAACTGAGCCGCGTGCAGAGCCTGGCGGTTGAAGCCCCGCAGGGTAGTCAAAAAGTCTTCGCTTGCCTGCTTGGGCGGACGCGGGCGACCGCCATAAGTTAAATCGCCGACCAGAGGGTGGCGGATATGCGCCATGTGCACACGGATTTGATGGGTACGGCCGGTTTCCAGCCTTAAGCGCAGCAAAGTGTGGGCCCGTAAGCGTTCCATCACCCGGTAGTGGGTTACTGCCGGTTTACCGCTAGCGACCACAGCCATATGGGTTCGTTTTGTCGGGTGACGGGCGATCGGCTCATCAACCAGTCCCCCGGCCGTCATAACACCGTTGCAAATAGCTTCGTACTCGCGTCTAATTTCCCGCTTTTGCATCATATCAACTAGCTGAGTTTGTGCAGGCACTGTCTTAGCAACCACCATTAAACCGGTGGTATCCTTATCCAACCGATGAATAATGCCCGCCCGAGGCACCTGATCAATTTTTGGGAAATGATGCAGCAAACCATTCAGTAAAGTTGCGTCCGGTGCTCCGGCTCCCGGGTGGACAACTAAACCGGCCGGCTTGTTGACCACCATAATATCATTGTCTTCGTAGACGATATCCAGCGAAATGGGCTGTGCCTGGTGGCGTTCTTCCGCTTCCAGTTCGGCATCAATTGCCAGCAAAGCGCCAGCTTTGAGCTTTTCTCTCGGCTTGGTTACGGTTTCGGCATCAACTGAGACGTTGCCGGCAGTTATCCAGGTTTTCATCCGCGAGCGCGAATAGTCAGGGAACAAGTCGGCCAGTGCCTGGTCTAAACGTTTTCCGGCCAGTTGCTCCGGAACAATCGCTTCTAGTTGAATAGTTTCACTCATAAATTTGGTTTGTGCTGTGAAAGCCCTTTGTGCTGCGTTAGAATGCCTAACGAATATAAACTATGTTAGTGTAACCGTTTGCACACGTAATTGCACTGTTATGTAATGACTTGAGGTTTTATGAAACGTCGTATTTTACTGGTCTCAGCGCTGCTGGGGCTTACTATAGCCGGGTGTTCCAGCAACCCAGACAGCCCTGACGAGGGTTTGAAGTTCTCTCAGGTTGAACTGATGTACGAACAGGCAAAAGAACAGCTCGAGATGGGCAATTTAAACCTGGCAGAAGAACAGCTGTCAGCCCTGAACTCACGTTACCCCTTTGGTCCTTTTGCACACCAGGTACAGCTAGACTTAATCTATGTTCATTATAAGTTAGACAATACAGACGAAGCCCTTGCTGCTATCGACCGGTTCATCAGCCTTAACCCCAATCATAGCGATGTTGATTATGCTCTCTACATGAGAGGTTTGGTTAACCAGCGGGCTGAGTACAATGCGATTCAGGAAATTGCCGGCATTGACCGTTCTGACCGCGACTCGACGATGGCACAAGAGGCGTTTAAAGATTTTGCCGAATTGCTACGCAAGTTCCCTGACAGCAAATACACGGCAGACGCCAAACAGCGAATGATTGCACTGAAAAGCCGTTTAGCGAAAAAAGAACTCGCTGTGGCGCGGTACTACATGGAGCGCCAGGCTTATTTAGCAGCCGCCAACCGGGGCCGTTATGTGGTAGAACATTTCAGTGATATGCCTGAAGTAGAAAACGCGCTTGCGATCATGGTAGAAAGTTACCAGCAACTGGGGCTGGATGAACTAAGAGCCGATGCTTTGGCGGTTTTACGGACCAATTACCCGCGCAACCGCTTAGTTAATTAACCTTCTGGTATCTGGGTCGCGCACTTGGCGCGACCTTACACGGCCTGTTCGTTTTCTTCACCCGTACGAATGCGAATCACCCGTTCGATATCCGCAATAAAAATCTTACCGTCACCAATTTTACCTGTTTGGGCTGTTTCCATTATTGCTTCAACACAACGGTCCACGTCTTCATCTGCAATAACGACTTCAACTTTTACCTTAGGTAAAAAATCAACCATATATTCAGCGCCCCGGTACAACTCAGTATGACCTTTTTGCCGACCAAAGCCTTTCACTTCCGATACAGTCATACCGGCAATACCCACTTCTGACAGCGCTTCGCGAACATCGTCCAGCTTAAATGGTTTAATAATAGCTTCGACTTTCTTCATAGTATGACTCCCAATTAGGATTGACGCTGTATTTCATAGCGATAATGACTGGTTACGGGGTAACGCCGATCTTTGCCAAAATTGCGCTGCGTTATCTTTGGACCGACGGCAGACTGCCGACGTTTGTACTCATTTAAGTCGACCCGTTTTAAAATATTACGCACGTCCTCTTCATCAAAGCCCGCAGCAACAATCTCCGTTAACGACCAGTCCTGTTCAACATAAAGCTCCAGAATTCGATCCAGGTCTGCATAATCTGGCAACGAGTCTGTATCTACCTGATCCGGCGCCAGCTCAGCTGACGGCGGACGACTGATCACACGCTCAGGAATTACCGCCGAACGCGTATTACGGAACTTAGCTAACTCAAATACTAACTGTTTAGGCACGTCTTTCAAAGGCGCAAACCCACCACACATGTCGCCGTATAGCGTCGCATAACCGACAGCCATTTCACTCTTATTGCCTGTTGCCAGTACCAGCGCTCCGGTTTTATTCGACAGCGCCATGAGCAACACACCGCGACAACGAGACTGAAGGTTCTCCTCAGTCGTATCGGTTTTGCTATTTTCAAAGATCGGCGTGAGCTGCCGCATAAAGGCATCAAACATTGACTCTATGGGAATAACCCGGTAACTGACACCAGTTGCTGTGGCTTGTTTTTCAGCATCTTCAAGACTCATACTGGAGGTGTACTTAAAGGGCATCATAACGGCTTCGACACAATCTGAACCCAGCGCATCAGCAGCGATTGCCAGCGTCAAGGCTGAATCAATGCCACCTGACAGCCCTAACAACGCCTCTTTAAAGCCGTTTTTCCTGGCATAATCACGCACTGCCAATACCAATGCATCATAAATATGAGCGAGCCGGTCTTGCTCGTTAATACTGTCGGTAATACTAAAAGCGGGAAAACCATCACATTGCAGTTGTTCTGCCAGAGTCACCGAGGCAAACGTGGTTTGACAGTGCGGCAGCTCGCCAATGAGCTTACCCGATGCATCCAGTACCAGTGAGTGGCCATCGAAAATCAGCTCGTCCTGGGCGCCACAATTATTTAAATAAATTAGCGGTTTATTGATTTCGCTGATGCGCTGTTGCAATACCGTCATACGCTGACGATGTTTGTCCATTTCATAGGGTGAGGCATTAATGGACAAGATCAGGTCGACTTCATCGGCCGCCAGCTCGGCTAATGGCTGAGGACTCCACAAATCCTCACAAATAAACAGCCCAATGCGTTTGTTTTTCCATTCAAAAACTTCAGTTTTTTGCCCTGCAAGAAAATAACGTTGCTCGTCAAACACGCCCGTGTTTGGCAGTCGTTGTTTATGATAACGCACCAGACACTCGCCACGGTGCAAAACCGATAAGGTGTTAAACAGTTGCTCGCCAGTTCTGTAGGGGTGGCCGATAATAACAACGCAATCGGAAGCTGCTGCACTGATTTGCTCAATGGCATTATCAACTGCCCGTTGGTGGTCGTCTCGGTTTAGTAAATCTTCTGGTGGGTAGCCGGTTACCGCGAGCTCGGGGAAAATCAGAATGTCGTGCTGGGCACTCTGCTCTCTAATAGTTTTTAAAACGATCGCGGTATTCGCATCTATCGCACCAACGGTAAAATCTAGCTGAGCCAAGCCAATTGAGAGCTGCGACATAAACTGTAATTCCGTGTTAATAAATCATCATTGGGTGCGAATGATATAGTAGCTATGGCAACAGGGCAAATAACGCATCAGTATTTTAAATCTTCCGGAATAGGCAAGTCGCTGGCCGGTTTCTTAGGCCGCTTCGCTTTACCTTTCTTGTGCATTTTCAGCTGGTAAACGTAGGCCAGGATTTGAGCGATAGCAACAAAAAGCCCTTGTGGAACTTCCTGCTCAATCTCTGTTGTATGGTAAATGGAACGAGCTAAGGCAGGAGACTGCACCAGCGGAATTTCGTACTCCAGGGCAATTTCGCGGATTTTGGCCGCCGTTTCGTCTGTACCTTTGGCCAAAACAACCGGTGCTTTCGGGCCATTATCGTCGTACTGCAGAGCAACCGCAAAGTGTGTTGGGTTAGTAACTACCACATCGGCTTTTGGTACGTCCTCCATCATGCGGCGATTTGCCATTTCCATCTGTAAGCGGCGGATACGGCCTTTAACTTCAGGGCTACCTTCCGAGTCCTTGTGTTCGTCCTTAACTTCTTGTTTTGTCATGCGTAAGTCTTTTTGATGCTTCCACAACTGAAAGGGTGCATCAATAACGACAATCAAAAAGATTGAGCAACACATTAGCAGAAACATCCACATCAGGATGTCCAGCGCATTTTCCATCATATTGGGCATTTGCCCCATGGATATCTGCAAAATATTATCGTATTGCCAGCTAAGCAATAAAAAAGCCGCAACGGCAACCACCAGAAACTTGGCAATACCCTTAACCAGTTCCACTAGTGCTTGTACACCGAACATGCGCTTAAAACCATTAAGAGGATTCATTCGCGAAAACTTCGGTGCCATCGCCTGCCAGGAAAAGTTAATGCCCCCAAGCCAGCTATTGCCAAAGAACGTAAACACCAAAATAAAGGCGAAGATAATCAGAATCGGCCCGACAATTTCACCAAAGGCTACAGCAAAGGCCTCAAACATTTTACTGGTATCGAAGGCATCCTGACGATCCAGTGTAAAGAAGCTACGAAACACCGAGCGTAAACCCGCCAGCAGACCATCACCGAACCACAAAAAGGCGACAGCTGCACTGACTAACACAAACGCTGTGCCCATCTCTTTCGAGCGGGCTATCTGACCTTTTTCTTTGGCCTGCTGTTTTCGTTTTTCTGTGGGGTCTTCTGTGCGTTCCTGATCAGTTTCTGCCATTTAGCACCTCAGCACTGGCTGCCAATCAACCGGCACATGGTCTGGATGACTTGTGCCCACAGATTTTCAAAGTGAAAAATAAATCCCCCCAGCGTCAGCCACATAACGATTAAGCCGCTGACCATCGTAATTGGAAAACCAATAGCAAAAATATTCAGTTGCGGTGATGCCCGGGTCATAACGCCAAAGCTTAAATTAATCAGCAACAGCGCAATAATGCCCGACAACATTGCAGCCAGCGCGGCAGAAAACATATAGCTGCCCCAGTCAGCAATCATGCGAAACGCATCCGCATCCAGACCGGACAAGCCAACAGGAATAGAATCAAAGCTGGCAACAACCATTTGGATCATCAATAAATGCCCGTCCAACGCTAAAAAAATCAAACTAGCCAGCATCAAGAAAAATTGTGCCACAACCGGCACCTGCTGACCGTTTGAGGGATCAACCATAGAGGCGAAACCTAACCCGATTTGCATTGCAATAATTTGTCCACCAAGGACAAAGGCCTGTAAAAACATGACGGACAGCAGCCCCAGCCCTACCCCAATCAATACCTGCTGGGCAGTAATCACAAAGCCGGCAACAGAGGTCATTTCATAAGGGGTCGTAATGGTGGGCAAGGCCGGAGCCACAGCAAAAATGATAGCGACTGATAACAGTGTTTTAACGCGGGCATTAACCAGCGTTCCGGAAAACAGTGCCATACTCATGATCATCGAAGATACACGGATTAACGGCCACAAGTGTTGCTCTAACCACTCAATAATAGTGGCTGTAACAATATCCATTTAACCAACGACTTCCGGTATGCGGGCGTACATTTCTAACGTGAAGTCCATGATTAATTCGGTCAGGAAATGTCCGCCCAGGCCCACCACCGCCAATGTCACGATAAGACGAGGTAAAAAGCTTAAGGTCTGCTCGTTTATCGACGTCGCAGCCTGAAACACTGCAACCACCAAACCCACCAATAAGCTTGGAACAATGATAAATGAGACCATAGTCACAATAACTTTCAGTGCTTCTGAAAAGACATCAAGAAAGACTTCTGGACTCATACCGGTCTCCTATATACCAAAGCTGCCGGCCAGGGTGCTCATGGTCAGACTCCAGCCGTCGACCAATACAAACAGCATTAACTTAAAGGGTAGCGAAACAATCATCGGCGACAACATCATCATACCCATAGCCATCAGAACACTGGCAACCACCAGGTCAATGATCAGAAAAGGAATAAACATCATAAAGCCAATCTGAAACGCGGTTTTCAGCTCTGATGTAATAAATGAAGGAATCAAAATTGACATAGGGACATCATCAGGCTCAGCAATATTTTCTTCGCCCGATATTTCGATAAAGGTTTCCAAATCCGTAAGCCGGGTCTGCGCTAACATGAAGGCTTTAACCGGCGCCTTAGCCCTGTCCAGCGCCTCCATGGAGGTCACTTCTTCGTTCAGGTAAGGCTGCAACGCTTTATCATTAACTTCGTTAAGTACCGGAGCCATAATAAAAAACGACAAAAACAGCGCAATACCCAGCAGCACCTGGTTAGAAGGCGATTGCTGCAGACCAATTGCCTGCCTTAAGATCGCCAGGACAATGATAATCCGGGTAAAGGATGTCATCATAATGACCATCGCCGGAATAAACGTCAGCGCGGTCATGATGGCAAGTATTTGTAAGGTTACCGAATACTCTTCGCTACCATCAGGGTTGGTCTTTACCGTTACAGCACTAATGTCCTGCAGCGCCCATGCGGCCTCCGGAACTAAAGCCAGCAAGATAAAGCTAAGAGCCAGGAGCGCTCGGATCATTTTTTCGTTGTCCTTTTAATTCGACCGTATCGGGGAGTTCGCGCAAACACTCAATGCGTTCCGAAGTTACCCCCAACAACAATTTTGTACCGGCAACATCAACGATGATAAGGCGCTCTTTAGTGCCCAGTGACATGGCGCTAATCACCTTCATGTCAGGATTTGCCTGCAGTTTTAAATTAAACCGCTTAACCACAGCAGCCAATCCAATAATGACCGCTAAAACGACAATAAGCGCCAGTAACATGGCGCCTATGTCGGTTCCGGCTAACGGAGACTCTGCCTCAGTTTTTTGTGCTGCTGCCACCGGGCTTAGCAGCATCAATAAACTAGCGCAGCTTGCGTATGCGTTCAATCTGGCTAATAACATCAGTCAGACGTATCCCAAATTTATCATTAACCACGACCACTTCACCATGGGCAATCAAAGTGCCGTTAACCAAAACATCTAACGGCTCGCCTGCAACTCGCTCAAGCTCGACCACGGAGCCCTGATTCAACTGCAGTAAATTACGTATGCTGATTTGACTGCGCCCGACTTCCATCGAAATGGTGACCGGGATATCCAGGATAGCATCCAGCTTCCGGCGGTCATCATCATTAATGCTCGAGTCTTCATTAAGCTCTTCCAGCTCGGCCGTTTTAACGCCTTTCATACCCGATTGTTCTGAGCCCTGGTCACTGTCGTCGCCACCAGAGCCTTCTTCCTCGGAAGCTGCCTGTTCGGCCATCGCCGCTTCCCAGTCGTCCATATCTTTATCGTCATTACTCATTAGGTAACCTCATCAATGCTTAGCGCTAACCGCTATAAGTCGATATCTTCTTCTAACTGCCGAAGTTCAGCATCTCCGCCAATCCGGCGGCCTCCACGAGTTAACATGTGGATGTCTGATTTGACGGTTTCCGGCCGCTTAATTTTTTCAGTGATTTTAAGTGCTACGTTTTCGCGAGAGCGGCCCAGCTTAGCGTGGAAGCTTGGCAAGTCCTCAACCATAACCGTTAAGTTATCAGGGACTTCCAGCGGGATAATATCGCCGGCTTCCAAATCCATTACTTCGCGCAATGACAACTCCAGATTTGCCAGTTTCGCGATCATCTCAACGGGTACGTCCATTATTTCGTCGCGCAACGCTTTGCTCCAGCGCATATCGGTATCTTCTTTATCCGATTGCACACCGGCATCAAGCAGCTCCCGAATGGGCTCTAACATGGAGTACGGTAAGGCAATATGAAAATCGCCGCCGCCACCATCAAGCTCAATGTGAAAAGAGCTAATCACAATGACCTCAGTAGGCGACACAATATTCGCCATGGCTGGGTTAACTTCAGAATCAAGGTACTCGAAGCCGACGTCCATCACCGGTGCCCAGGCTTCTTTATAATCTTCAAAAATCAACTTAAGCAGCATCTGTATGATGCGGCGCTCAGTCGGAGTAAATTCCCGGCCTTCGATTTTGGCATGGTAACGGCCATCGCCGCCAAAAAAGTTGTCTACTAAAATAAATACTAACCGCGCTTCCATGGTAATCAGAGCCGTTCCCTTTAGGGGCCGAAACCGGACCATGTTAAGACTGGTAGGAACAAATAAGGTGTGTACGTACTCACCAAATTTGAGCATCTGCACACCATTGATGGACACCTCCGCTGTACGTCGCATCATATTAAACAAGCTCACCCGCATATGCCGGGCAAACCGTTCGTTAACGATTTCCAGTGTTGGCATCCGCCCGCGGACAATACGATCCTGCGAAGAGAAATCGTAATCCAGGGCATCGGATCCCGCCCCCGAGGACTCGGGATCCTCCTCATCAACATCGTCTACGCCGTGCAGCAGCGCATCAATTTCGTCTTGTGATAATAAATCGCTCACAACCCATATCGCTCTGTTATTGCATGACCATGCCGGTGAATAACACCTGCTCGACTAACCTTTTTCCGGTTACCTCTAGTAGCGCTTCGCGCACTCTTTGCCGGGCAAGTTCTCTTAATTTTACCTTTCCTTCAACGGTTTTTAGTTCTTCTGCGGTAGACGAGCTAAAAACTTCATGAAGCGTACCCTCTATCAAAGGGATATGACGCTTAACTAACTCTTCACTACTTTCACCACGCACCATTAACTGAACTTTAATTTGCACAGTGCGTTCACGGGCATCGCCCGGTACCATAAACACAAAGGCTCTGGGCATGCCCACATAAAGTGCGTTACCCACTTCCGGAGCCTGACTGTCATCAATTGATGTTGCAGGCGGACTGGAATTGCCACCATCGGCATTGCCGCTGTCAGCCGGCTCACCTGAACCAACAAAAAACCAAACCACAAAAATGACCACTAAGACCACAGCCAGCGCCGCGCCGGCCATTATCATCAGCCGCTTTTTTTTGCTGCCTTCTGAGCCTTCTTCCTGCTCGTTTTCTTCAGCCATTCACTGTACCTGCTCAAAACAAAATTAAGTTCTGCCACTATAGCGTTTATCACTATAATTTACAGTCTCATACATAGAAATCTACCGAACCCAATGCCACCGGTTTTCCATTATCCATAGCAATTTGATATTGCTGCTCTTCTTCTGCTTCTGAGCCGGCGCCGGACTGATGTTGTTGGTCTGATGAACCACCTTGCTGCTGTTCTTTAACGTCAGTATCCGCCAGCGCAACACCTTGCTGTTCCAGCATCTCACGTAACCGCGGCATAGCATTCTCGATTACTTCCCGTGCTTGTTGAGATTGTACCTGAAACTGAACACTGGCTTGTTCACTATTCATATTGACACGAACCTGCAACTGGCCTAATTCGGGCGGGTCAATTCTTATGTCGGCCCGCTGAATATTTTTACTCAACATAATATTGATGCGTTCCTGCAGCTTCTGAGAGGCTTCGGACTGCTGAGGATCAAAGGGTTTTTGTATCGCCTGCATCAGACTTTGCGCGGTTGATGAGGTTTCTGCCGCTTTAACGGTCGTTTGTGGAGCATTAATCTGCTGACTTAGCAGGGTATCTGGCTCGCTGCCAACCTGGGTTGTTGCCGCAGTTGTTGCCGCAGTTGTTGCCGCAGTTGCTGCCGTTAGTGACACGGTTGATGCTTTATTCTCATTAATCTGCTGCTCACCTAGTTTGACGCCCTGCTCGGTTAAAAGCGAGGATTTTAACTGAGTTTTTAAGTCAGAATCAGGCAGTTCATCGACAATCTTCTGCAACGGCTGTTGTTGTTCTGTATTTAGCGCACTGGGTACGGCAGGCTGCGGCGGGGTCGCTTGGTTCACAGCGGTCTCATTGCGACTTGTAACGGGTTGCTGTAATGCCTGCGCCTGCTGTAAAGATGGCTGCTGCAATTGTTCCACTTGTTGCAGTTGCTGACTGAGCTGCGCTTTTAATTCTGATTTTGGTAACGCATCGACTAACTGCTGTAGTTGCTGACGTTGCTCTGAAGTCAGGTTTTTCAATGCTTCTACATCGCCATCGCTAATCGCCACTGATGGCTGAATTTGTTGAGACTGTTGAATCTGTTGCAGCTGCTTACCAAGCTCCGCTTTTAATTCTGAGTTAGGTAACGCATCGACTATTTTTTGTAAGCGCCTGATCGGTTCAACCTGTTGCTCGGCTTGTTGAGTTTCTGAAGTGCGGCTATTTTGCTCCGGTAGAGCCTGCAGCTGGCGCGTCAGCCAGTCGACAGTATCCTGATCGAGCTCAACGGCCTGTTTCTCGTCAGTTTGCTTTACTGCGGCCGCGGGTAGGGTGTCAACAGAGGCCACGGTGTTGGTCCGCTGCTCAAGTTGCTCGGCGATACGAGTGATGGCCTCGCCTGCCGCACTGATATCCATGTCCAAAAGCTGCTGACGCTGTTCCGGCGAAAGGCGGTCAACATAGTCGACGGCAAACTCTTGCCGTTGTTGGCTTGACAGTTCCGGTAACAGTTCCGGTAGTTGTAGCGCAGCCAGTACATCATCAATTTTTGCGATGGCCGCTTCAATATCTTCCGCTACAGGTAGCTCTTGCTGTTGACTGACTTCATCGGCCTCTGCACTCTTCGGCAGTAATTTCTGCATAGCTTCGAGCACCTCTAAGATAGGCGCCTGGACCGGTTCGCCTACTACTTTATCGTCAAACTCAAAACGCTGCATACCTTCGCTTTCGCTTCCCGCAGACGCTTCCTCCGTTACCATCAGCTTAACCATTGCCGACGCGTCCTTTAGCTGAATTTCTTCACTATCGGCTGTTTCCAGACCTGCCATTAACGCGCGGGCAAACTCACCCTTACCGGTTTCCGCAGAACCATCTTCTGCAGACAGCTTCGATTCCGCTGTGCCTTTGGACGAAAGCGCCGATTGTATTGCCGCTGTTAATAGCTGATGCATAATGGGTCTCACTAATTTTTCGCTAACGCATTAGCGGTTCGGTTATGATGGTAAACCTGATTACTTGACGGTTATCTATTAATCAATTTTATTAAGCAACTTTCATACCAAGACTAATCATTTGTTGTTTCGCTGGCGTGCAGCCCTGATAAATCGCTGACTGGAAAACTCATCCAGGTCTTTTTGTTCCCGTCTTGCCTGAACAGCTGCCTCTCGCTGCTCCTGCTTCTCTATTAAATGTTCTATCGAGTCATACTTTCTGCGCTGTGCCAGCCATTGCTGCCGGCGCTGCTCGGCAACCTGCTGCAAGCGGGTCACCGACTTGTGCAAATGCTCAAGGCCTTCATCTAATTTACCAACAAAGCCGTGGTACTGACCAAACTGCTGTGACAATATTCCGTCACCACCGCGTTGCTGAAGTTGTTTGAGGTAGTCAAGCCGATACTGCGCCAGGCCATTTAACCGCTGCTTTTCGTCGTCAACTTGTTGCTGCACCTGAGCAAACTGAGCCGCAGCTTCATCAACTTTTTTTTGCTCAAGTTCAAGCAACATTTTCATTTGCTTTATATCGGCCATCTATTAACGGTTCCGCTGGCGCTGTTGCGGTTTAACCACCTGCATTAATTGCATCAGACTCTCATCGTAGCTGACCACGGTTTTCATCGGCTGCTGGAGAAAGTTTTCAACCCTTGGCTGCATCGCAATAGCCTGATCAATGGCAGGATCCGAGCCGCGGCTGTAAGCTCCAATAGCAATAAGGTCTCGGTTACGGCGATAATTTGAGTACCATTTACGAACCTGGACTGCGTACTGCATGTGCTCTTCTGATACCACCTGCGGCATTACCCTGCTGATTGAAGACTCAATATCGATTGCCGGGTAATGGCCCGCATCCGCCAGCTCCCGGCTAAGAACAATATGTCCGTCAAGAATGGCCCGGGCCGAGTCAGCAATCGGGTCCTGCAGGTCATCGCCCTCGGTCAATACCGTATAAAACGCCGTTACCGAGCCCTGCCCCTCACCACCGTTACCGGCTCTTTCGACCAAAGCCGGTAACTTTGCAAACACCGAGGGCGGATAGCCTTTGGTGGCCGGCGGTTCACCAACAGCAAGAGCAATTTCACGCTGCGCCATGGCGTAACGAGTTAACGAATCCATTAACAGCAAAACATTCAGGCCCTGATCACGAAAGTATTCAGCGATTTCGGCAGCAGTTTCGCAACCTCGCAGCCGGAGCAGTGGTGACTGGTCTGCTGGTGCTGCGACTACCACAGACTTCTGCAGTCCTTCTTCGCCCAAAATTTCATCAATAAACTCTTTGACCTCACGCCCCCGCTCGCCAATCAGGCCAACGACGATCACATCGGCATCGGTACCGCGGGTCATCATTCCCAGCAATACACTTTTACCGACGCCACTACCGGCAAATAAGCCCATACGCTGACCCTGGCCAACGGTAATACAGGCATTTATGGCGGTCACACCCACGTCCAGTGGTTTTTTTACCGGCCTACGGTTCAGAGGGTTTACTTGTTGGCTGCGGTAACTGCGTTGCTGGTCATTAATGATGGGACCTTTACTGTCCAGCGGATTGCCGCGCGCATCAATCACACGGCCAAGTAAGTCCATACCAAAGGGGATTTCAGATTTTGTTGTGCGGGGTTTTACTTTAGCCCCGGGCACCACTCCGGCGGCATCCTGCGTTGGCATTAAATAGCTGATGTTGTTTTCAAAACCGACAACTTCCGCCTCAATTTCGCCATTAGCCGACTCGACCAGACAACTTGAGCCAATAGGAGCCCGCACCCCAACAGCTTCAAACATTAAACCAACCACCCGGGTTAAGTATCCCGACACTAGAACGGGAGGTTTCTGGATACGCTGCCGTGCTTTTTTAAGCCCTGCGACTATGGTTTCGCTCATTATCAGCCTTTTACTTTATCAAAGACACTTTTGATGCGACTGCTGATGGTGTAATCCACCGACGAGCTGTCGGTAGTTACCCGGCATCCGCCCCGCTCAAGCAACTCGTCTTTGCTTAACAACCAGCCCTGTTGTTTTAACTCTTCTTCATCGTATAACTGTTCAATAAGATCAAGATCGTCAGGGTTTAAATGAATCACTACCTTCTGGTCGGTTACCGGTAAAACATCCAGCGCTTCGCGAACGGCTTTTTTAACAATGTCCGGCTGTTGGTGGGGGATATCCAGGCAGATCGCCTCAGTCAGGGCAAAGACCATTTCCAGTACTTCGGCTTCGACTTCGTCGGTTAGCTTGCGTGCCGGCTGAGACAAATTATTCAGTAATTCGGTTAAACCCTGGCTCTGCGCTTCCATCGCTGCTTTACCATCGGCCATACCCTGTTCAAAGCCTTTCTCAAAACCTTCTTTTTGACCAAGCTCCAGACCTTCCTGATGGCCACTCTGATGACCTTCCTGATGACCCTGATTATAACCGGCTTTAAAGCCTTCTTCGCGAGCAGCTTCCCGAATTTGTTCCAGTTCATCAGCCGTTAAAGGCTTTAGCTCCTCTTCTTCGTCATCTTGCTCAGGGGGCTCATAATGCCAGCGACTGGGCTTACTTAGTGCGTTGGTCTTATCCCCCTTTAAATAGTCATCAGACGTTATATCCGGAAACTGCCATTTTTCTGTCCCTTTATGCCCGTCGCTCATCGCTGCGTATTACCTGCCTCATTATAAGAATTCATCGCCGCCACCGCCGCCCAGCATAATTTCACCGGCATCGGCTAAACGTCTGGCCGTTGCCAGAATATCTTTTTGTGCGGCCTCGACATCACTAATCCGCACAGGACCCATCGCCTCCAGATCGTCTTTCAGCATATCGCCGGCACGTTTGGACATGTTTTTGAAGATTTTATCTTTGACACTATCATCAGCACCCTTCAGTGCTTTTTGTAAGGTGTCGCCCTCTACCTCACGCAGCAAGGCCTGGATGCCACGATCGTCGACTTCCACCAGGTTTTCGAAGACAAACATCAAGTCCTGTATCTGCTGACTCATTTCTTCGTCTTGCTCGCGGATAGCATCCATCAACTGGCCTTCGATGTTGGTATCCAGATAATTCATAATATCGGCAGCCGCTTTCAGGCCGCCCATTTTCGCTGCCTGAGCACCTGCCTGACCAGCAAACTGTTTTTCCATAATTTCGTTCAGTTCCTGCAGTGCAGCCGGCTGTACTTCTTCTAAATTGGCAATTCGCATCATCAAATCCAGGCGCGTTTTTTCAGTAAACTGTGCCATGATTTCCGCACTTTGCTCCGCATCCAGGTAAGATAATACAATCGTTTGTATCTGCGGGTGCTCGTTACGGATGATGGTGGCGACTTGTTTCGAGTCCATCCACTTAAGCGAGTCAAGCCCTTTAGACCCCCCGCCCATCACAATTTGATCAATCAGGTTGCCGGCTTTGTCTTCACCCAGAGCCGAAGTCAGTGCTTTACGTACAAACTCTTCGCTCTTAAAGCCGATATTGGTAAACCGTTGTATTTCTTCTAAAAATAAGTTGTGAACGGCATTAACTTTATCCTGGTTAAAGTCTTCCAGACTCGCCATAGCGGTACCGACTTTCTGCACCTGTTTGGGCTCCAGATGTTTAAGAATTTGCGCAGCATCCTCCTCTGACAGGCTGAGTAGTAAAATCGCTGCTTTTTCAACACCCTCTAAGCTTTGAACATCAACTTCTGATTCACGCTTCTGGGTCTGCATCTCTGTATTAGGCATCTTCGTTTAACCACGCTTTCACAACTTGAGAGGACAGTTCTGGTTCGTTCGCTACCAGCGCCCGCACCGCTTTTAACAGATCTTCATCTTTATGTAGGTCCGGTAACTGCAGACTACCGTCTGGTCCAAAACCGACTGAACTTTCGTCGAATTGAGAGGATAACAGATCAATGGTCTCATCGCCCATACTCTCGTCATCATCAAGCAGAGCATGCGCATCATCTTCGTAGTCCTGAGTCGGATTCATTAGCTTTTTCAGCATCGGCCGAACCACAGCCAGAATCAGCACCATAATAACCAGCGCGCCCATAACCAGACGCAGCGCGCGCCAAAACCAGGGCTGGTCCCAGATAGCGGGCTCAACTTCACCCAAGTCCGGAAGCTTAGCAAAAGGTACTGAAACCACTTCAATCGAATCACCGCGGCTTAAATTAAAGCCCAGCCCGCCCTGTAACAAGCGGCGGATATTGCTTATCTGTTCCTCAGAAAGCGGTACCTGTTCAGTTTCCCCCTCTGCGTTTTGCTGCGAGGAGTGATTCACCGCCACAGAAACACTCAGTCGCTCAATGACGCCTGCCTGGTTTTGTGTATAGCTTACGGTGTTATCCAGTTCATAATTGCGCGTTGCTTCACGATGCATACTGCCACTGGATTGTGATTGTTGATCACCACCAGTCGCTTGCTCGGGAATATCAGATTCCAGCGGCGGCTGGTTACTTAACGCCCCCGGAATGCCGCCGGCACTGCCTCCGGTAGCACGGTTTTCTACTGTCATTTCACTGCGGATGGCTGGCATGTCCGGATTATACTGACGCTGGGTCACTTCCTTCCGGGTGAAGTCCATACTCAGGTCAACCTGGGCGGTATAATTATCATAACCCAGCACCGGGATAAGAATACTGTCGATTTTCTGACGCAGTTCTTGTTCACGCTTCAGTTCAAGCTGGTATTCCCGACTACTTTGCGCGGCCAGAGCGCTTTGCGACCCCGAGTTAAGCAGCCGGCCGTTTTGATCTGTAACCGTAACATGCTCGGTTTGTAACCCCGTTACCGAAGAGGCAACCATATCAACAATAGAGGCTACTTCTTCCTCGCTCATTGACTGGGAGCCGCGCACATTCAGCATCACTGAGGCTTTAGGTTGTTTTTCTCGACGCGCAAAAACATTCTCTTTTGGTACCGCCAACAACACGCGGGCAGCCGATACCGCTTTCATTTCTTCAATAGCCCGGGCTAATTGTACTTCGCGCGAGTGGATTAAGCGTTCACGTTCTAAGCGCTGGCTGACGCCGAAGCCCGGCTCACTCATCAGGATTTCGGAACCATTACTTTCGGTCTGGCCGTAATCAACTCCGGCCCGGGTTAACTGCAGTTTGACTGCATCGTAATCTTCCTCGGGCAGAGAAACCGTATTGCCCTCAACTTTGTAGTCTATGCCGTTAGCGTCCAGGTAATCCAACGTACTGACAAGTTGCTCTGTTTCCATGCGGGCCAGCGGCCGGTAACTTGGTTCCTGCGCCCATATCATGATAAATACCGCAATAGCGACACAGATTGCCAGCGCCAGCACGACAACAACCTGACGTAACATGTCAAAGTTGCCAATCATGTCCATCAGGCCTGATTTTTTCCCGCCACCTTCATTACCGCTGCTCTGGTTATTGATATTTGGGTCAGTTACCATCAAATCAGTTGATTCAGCCACGCTTTAACTCCTACCTCAGATCCGGTTAAACCGGCATAGACATGATTTCTTTATACGCTTCAACAACTTTGTTTCTTACCTGAACTGTTGCTTCAAACGCGATACTGGACTTTTGGCTGGCAATCATCGTTTGCTCAAGCGAGACATTGGGATCACCCAGTTCCATTCGAGTTTTTAAATCGCCGGAGGTTTGCTGTAGCTCATTAACGTTATCAATGGCATTTTTCAGCATATTTGAGAAGTCAGCCTGGGCCGTGTTACCGGGCAGAGCATTGACATTCGTTGCTTTATCCTGACTTGCATTGACGCCGGATAAGGCTTGCCACTGTTGGTAGGCTGCGTTGGCATCGACTTTCATCATCTTCTCCGTCAAAATTTCCACTCATGGATTTCTTAACAGTAATAATGCAATTTAAATGCCAACTTAGTATTTAGTTAAATAGATAACCCTTGATCGCGGATTTTGGCTAATTTGTAACGCAGAGTTCGCGCTGATATGCCCAGCTCTTCGGCTACAGGCTTGCGTTTGCCCTTATGTCGCTGCAAAGCTTTCTTGATAATACAGTATTCCTGATGAAACAAAGAGTCGCCCAGCGCATCGGGTTCTTCAGTTCGTGCCGGCATGGCTGAAGGTGTTTCAACCTGCTCCGGCAAAACAGCGTCCGGCACCACGACTTCCAGCATCAAATCTTTTGGCGCAATTTCGGTACCATTGCGCAGTACCAGGGCGCGCTGGATGACATTTTCCAGCTCACGAATATTGCCAGGCCAGCTGTAATTCTGCATAACCTGTTTTGCATTTTCGCCAAAGCTCACCTCGGTTTTTACACCCAGGCGGGTCTTATGCCGGTTTAGCAGCGCATTAGCAATCGGGACGATATCGCCCGGACGCTCTTTCAGAGCGCGCCAGCGTAACGGGAAAACATTTAATCGATAAAGTAAGTCTTCCCTAAATGTGCCATCTTTAACCGCTTGCTGTAAATCGCGGTTAGAGGTCGCTATCACGCGAATATCCAGGCTTATTCCTTTACGCGCACCCAGCCGTTCAACCTGACGTTCCTGCAGTACACGCAAAAGCTTGGCCTGCAGGTTTATATCCATTTCGGTCACCTCATCAAGTAATAAGGTACCACCCTGGGCCAGTTCAAACTTACCGGGTGAGGCTTGTGTAGCGCCGGTAAAGGCGCCTTTTTCGTAGCCAAATAAAATTGATTCAAGCATATTTTCAGGTATCGCAGCACAATTAATGGCCACAAACGGTGCTTTATTCCGGCTGGACTGCTCATGAATATAACGCGCCAGCACTTCTTTACCTGTGCCACTGGACCCGGTAATCATTACCGTGGCATCCGTTGCGGCAACTTTATTTGCCATTTCTAATAGCGCTAAACTGCTTGGATCTTCAGCTATAACCGACGCCTCAGTTTCAGTTTGTGGAGGCAGATGACGCTGCACTAACTGCAGCAGTGCCTCGGTCGAAAAGGGCTTACTTAAATAATCCACAGCCCCTTCCTTGATTGCAATGACCGCATCATCAACTTTAGCAAAGGCTGTCATCATAATTACCGGAATACTGTAACCCTGGTTTTTCAGGCTGCGCAGCAGTTGCAACCCGTCAATACCCGGCATTTGTACGTCACTGATAATCAAGTCTATTTTGCTGTTTTTTAAGGTCAGCAGTGCTTTCTCACCACTTTCAGCCTGAACACACTGATAATCTGACAGCTCCAGCGTATCAATGATTGCCTCACGCAAATTAGCATCATCTTCGACAATCAAAACCTTGGCTTTAGCCATAACACACCTCTGCAATGCTGCTGTGTTGTTGATAAATGGGAAAACTAACCGTGAACTCAGTTCCTTCATTGGGTTCACTGCTCCAGCGTAACGAGCCTTGATGAGATTTTACGACGGTACTGACAACAGCAAGACCCAGGCCGGTGCCATTAGCTTTGCTGGTGACAAAAGGGGTTAACAGCTGGTGTTCGATTTCTGTGGGAATACCTGTACCTTCATCACTTACCGAGCACAGCCAATCGTTTTGGTCATGACAACTTTTAAGCACCACTTGCTGGCCGGGCTGGCTAGCATCAATAGCATTGGTCAGCAGATTTTGAATTGCTCCACTGACACTGACTTTATTGGCTTTAATATCAACGGCATGATTTTCCAGGTCGACCTTGATAACAATGTCTTTACTGTCGGCATAAGGCTTTACCGAGGCTAACACCGTATCAAGGATCTCATTTACCGGCAGAACTTGCAGAACTTGCTTGTCACCACTTTTAGCAAACAACAGCATGTCATTAACTTGTTGTTCGAGTGACTGTAAGCGCGAAAGCAGCTTTTCAGAAAAACGCTGTTGTTTAGCCGGCGGTAGATCCGTTTTGCTAAGGTTATGGGCATACAGTATGGCGGCCGATAAAGGTGTGCGGATTTGATGTGCCAGTGACGCCACCATTCGGCCCATAGCTGACAGGCGTTGCAGGTGACTAATTTTTTCCTGTAATCGACGCGTTTCAGTTAAATCGGTCAGCACAATTAACTGACCGTCCTCATCTTGCAAAGCCGAAATATCAACCTTTACACGATGACCATTACGCAAAGACACTTCATGCCAGTCGTCGGCTTTCGGTGAAAAGTTCTCAGCAACACACTGCCGCCAGAGCTTGCCGATTAAGGCCGAATTAAGTAATCGTTGCGCATTGTCGTTACAATGTTCGACTACTCCGTGGCTATCAACCAGAATCACGGCATTAGGCATGACGTCGATCAACGAATGATGTGCCTGCATAGGTTCCTCTGAGATAAGTAAAACAACTTAACTCTGACTATGCAAACTTCATGCCCGAATAATATCTAATGATTTCAAATAGTTAATTAATACATCCGGTGTCAATAACTCGACAGACCGCTATTTAATCTGATACTTCTTCATTTTCTCGACCAGAGTGGTCCGTCGCATGCTAAGCAATTCTGCGGCTTTTGCTACCACGCCGTCGGTTTTTTCCAGCGCCTGCTTAATCATTTCTACTTCCAGCTCGCTGAGCATATCTTTTAGGTTGACCCCGGCGTCAGGCAACTCAGAACCCAATAAACGATCAGCATCTTCCTGCGAGTCAGTTTCGTCAAAATCGTCGTCGGCAAAAATTGAATTGAGAGCTTCGCGTTCGAGTAATTCATCCGGAAATTCAGGTTCCTCAGGCAGGTAATCCACGTGCTGATATTTGGGGGGCAGGTTTTGTACATCCACTAACTGATCCGGGTGCATGATGCTTAACCGCTCGATCAAATTAGACAATTCTCTCACGTTACCGGGCCACTGGTGCTTTGACAGCGAGGCTAATGACTGCTCGGTAAATCGCAGACCGACGCCGCGATCTTTTTTAAAGCGTGCCGTCAATTCGTGCAGCAGCAGTGGCACATCTTCCTGGCGTTGCCGTAAAGCAGGCACTTCTATCGGAAACACATTCAGACGATAATAAAGATCTTCGCGAAATTTACCTTCGCTTATCATAGTTTCCAGCTGCCGGTGCGTTGCAGCAACCACACGTACATCGGCCTCTATACTCTTACTTCCGCCCACTCGTTCAAAATTTCGTTCCTGTAATACCCGCAGCAGTTTTACCTGCATCGCCAGCGGCATATCACCGATTTCATCAAGGAACAACGTGCCACCCTGGGCCAGCTCAAAGCGACCTTTGCGCATGCCGATAGCTCCGGTGAAAGCCCCTTTTTCATGACCGAAAAGCTCGCTTTCCAGTAACTCTGCGGGAATAGCGCCACAGTTTACCGGCACAAAGGGCCCGTTCTTGCGCGCAGACACTTCATGTATCCCTCGTGCAACTACCTCTTTACCGGTACCCGACTCGCCCAGGACAAGAACGTTTGCATCGCTGCCGGCCACCTGGCTAATCATTTGTTTTATGGACTGAATAGCGTCACTCTGCCCCACCAGCATGCTGTCCAGCAAACCTCTTTTTTGGTCACCGGTAACATACCGGCTGGTCAGGCTTCGGTGATAAGCCTGGCAATAATGTAACCAACGCGAAAGCTCCTGATAGTCGACACTATCGGCTATCGGGCCAAGCACATTTGCTCGTTGCAGAGCAGCTGTTTGCTCGGCACTGGTGCAAATAAAGGGTAGCTCGGGAAGACTACTGGCCAGTTGTTCAAGATTATCGACTCCGCCCCCGGCTATAATACACAAGGCGTTATCCTTAGGCACGCTTCCGGACCATGCGTCTATCACGGTTACTTGCTCGCCAATAAAGGTCAGAACTGTCTGTAAACGCTGCCTACGAACTTTGTCATTCTCGATTAGGTAAACTATTTTTTTTTCGCTATTCATAACAACTTGGCTGTAATCTTCCCTGTTAGCTACCCGTGACCCAGCGAAAACGCATGCCCGGCACTATAAATAACAAACTCATGGTGTTCACTGCCCGAGACAGGTGTTGCCATCTCAGCCCACTGGTAAAACACGTTGCGATGAACTTTCGCGGTCAGGCCTTTGCCTAACTGCACATAGGGGATGCCATCAGACAAAACTAATGGCGTTTGTGCAGAAAGAATATATCGCTCATCGATGTTGCTGACAACTTGTATCGCCTGCTGATTTTCGATATCCATCACTTGCCAGTCGACGATAACAAAAGGCGCGTCTTCTACCTGGATTTTGACTTTTTCAGCAGGAGTCACCAGATAGTAATCATCACCCTCTCGTTTTAATACTGACGCAAATAATTTTACTAACGCCGGCCGATTGATCTTGCTGCCCTGGTAGTGCCAGTCGCCATTGGCCATAATGCGAATCGGTAACTCACCGCAATAAGGTGGATCCCATTGTTCGGTGGGCGCCCGCTGATGAGATTCTAGTTGCTGAAACAAACGTTCGAGCGACATAAACCCTAATCAACCAACTTTTTTTGACGTAACAGATACCAAAGCGTGGCTTCAGTTCGATTCGAAACTTTTATCGCTTTAAAAATCGCTGACAAGTGTACTCTGATAGTCCCTTCGGTTATGCCAAGAATATTAGCAATTTCTTTGTTTGAAAGGCCTTGTGCCAATAACTGCATAATTTCCAGTTGCCGCGGAGATAAGAAAGATTCGGCGCCACTGCTTTTTTGTCTTGGCTCATTTAAGGTCGGATCGTTAGGTAAATAACGATCACCGTTAAGTAGACTCTTAACCGCGAGTTTGGCCTGCTCAGCAGAACAATCTTTTGGTAAATAACTGCGAATACCTGCCGACATTACCTGCCGCACATCACTTAACGACCGCGCTTTAGTAAACAATACCAGATGTGACTGCGGGGCAAGACGTTTTAACTGTTGCAGGGCCGGACGTATTTCTTCGTCAGGCAGATTCATCTCGATAAATATCAAATTAAATTTATCCGCCTGCAAGTAAGTCTCTGCCACGCTGAAAGATTCGGCCTCGAAGATAGACGGTTGCGTCGCGTAATTAGTGATTAATTGTATAAGCCCGGCCCGCATAAAGAACGAGGGGTCAATAATGAGAATTTTCATGGTCGTAGTCCAGTTTTCGCGACAACAAATCTAACTTTTAGCATACCTTAATTGTTTTTTTGAGCAAGTGTAAATGACCTTGTCTATGCCATAAACGCTAACAGCAACATACAAATTTTGTTAAAACCCGTTTATAGTAGAGCCACTTTTATCAGTGAGAATAGCTTATGTTTTACAAACCGTTCATACTTTTTATTACCGCTGCTGTTTTAAGTACGACAGTTTTTGCCCAAAAGGTTTATACCAATGTTAACGGCTACACTTTAACCAGCCCCGCGGGACAAGACGCCGTACTGCAGCAGTTTGAAACCATGGTGACTCAGAACGGCCGTATTGTGGCTATCGGAGAGGATAACCTGCGGCAGCGTTACAGCACTGCCGAAGTTATTAACCTAAACGGCAAAACGGTCATTCCCGGCTTAACAGACGCCCACGGCCACGTCCTCGGTTTGGGCATGAGCTTGCTGCAGGTTGACTTGCGTGACAGCTCTTCGGTACAGGATGCTGTCGCTTCGGTGGCCGACTATGCCCGGCAGCAGCCAAAATTAAACTGGATTATCGGCCGCGGCTGGAACCAGGAGCAATGGCCAAGTCGCGAGTTTCCAAACGCCAGTCACCTGGATGAAGTTGTCAGCGAACGGCCAGTCTACCTGACCCGGGTCGATGGACATGCTGGCTGGGCCAACTCTGCAGCGCTGAAATTGGCTGGCATTGATGGCGCGACCGTGTCACCGGAGGGTGGCGAAATCATCAAAGACGCCAACGGTCAGCCCACCGGGGTTTTGATTGACAACGCAATGCAATTGGTGGAAGCCATCATTGACGAACCCAGTGCAGCCGAGAAGAAACAGGCCTTTGCGCTGGCATTCCAGCATTTAGCCGAACGCGGCATTACCAGTGTTCATGATGCCGGCGTTCCGGCAACCGACCTTTCCATCTACAAAGGTCTGCATAATAAGGGCGAACTGCCAATACGCATTTACGCCATGATTTCAGCAACCGAACCGCAGTTACCGCAACTGCTTGCTGAGGGGCCCTTCGTCACCGATGATGATCAGCTGACTATCCGCAGTGTAAAAATATACGCCGATGGCGCACTCGGTAGTCGCGGTGCGGCCCTCATCGAGCCCTACAGCGATGATCATGATAACCATGGTTTAATGGTGACCTCACCTGAGCATATTGACGATCTTTATAAGTTAATTATTCCTCATGGCTTTCAAATTAACACCCACGCCATTGGTGATCGCGCTAATCGCATTGCTCTGGACTCTTTTGCAGAAAATTTCGAAACACTGGGGGGGCGTAACCTACGTAATCGCATCGAACATTCACAAATTGTTCATCCCGATGATCTCGAACGTTTTAAAGAGCTGAACATTATTGCCTCGATGCAACCCACCCATGCCACCAGCGATAAAAACATGGCCGAAGACCGCCTCGGCAAAGAGCGCATGCAAGGCGCCTATGCCTGGCAGACGTTATTGGAGCAAGGCACAATTATTGCGGCAGGGTCAGATTTCCCGGTTGAATTAGCCAATCCCTTTTTTGGACTGCACGCCGCGGTAACCCGTCAAGACCGCTTAAATCAACCGCAAGGTGGCTGGTATACTGATCAGGCAATGTCAACAGAGCAGGCATTACGCGCGTTCACTATTGACGCAGCCTATGCCGCCTGGCAGGAGCAACAGTTAGGATCGCTGGAACCCGGCAAGTGGGCTGATTTTATTATCATTGATCAGGACCCCTTTAAGATTCCGGCATCTGATTTATGGAAAATCAAAGTAGAAGAAACTTACATTGGCGGTAAGAAAGTCTATCCGCAGTAATCCTTTAAGTCTGGTTGAGGTGGTTTATGGATCTTGAAAAAATTCGCCGCGATTACGCGCTCGGCAGTTTGCAACGGGCACAGTTGAGCGATAGCCCACATCGTCAATTTGAACTGTGGCTACAACAAGCTATCGAGGCCGATCTTAATGCGGATCCGACGGCTATGACCCTGGCGACAGTTAACCAGCAGGGGGTGCCAAGCCAGCGCGTAGTCTTATTAAAAGGGCATGACGAGGACGGCCTGCGCTTTTTTACCAGTAAAGGTTCCAGAAAAGGTCAGGAGCTGGCACTAAACCGCAAAGTTTCTGCGCACTTCTCCTGGTTGCCTCTCGAGCGTCAGGTTGAAGTTAAGGGTGAAGTCAGCCCATTAACTGAGCAGCAAAACGATGCTTATTTTAAATCGCGACCTAAAGCCAGTCAGGTTGGTGCTTTAGTATCACATCAAAGCCAACCGATTGACTCACGCAAACAGCTGGACGAAGAATTTACTCGCTTAATGGAGCACTATGCCGACACCGAAGTGCCTCGCCCTGAGCAATGGGGTGGCTATCTCATTCGCCCCACTGAGTTTGAGTTTTGGCAGGGTGGCCGTAATCGTCTGCATGACCGTTTTGTTTACACCCTGGCTGAAAATGGCTGGCAGGTACAACGGCTGCAGCCTTAGCAGGGCGTCTCTGGCTTGTCCGGCGGTAACGGTAGCTGAGTGAACTCAGCACAGCGCTGCAATACTTTTAGTGTTGCCGCGCTGTATTCTACGCCACCACTTAGCTGCCGTTGCTTTTTGTCCAGCGCCTGCTCACCCGGAATTCGTACAGTTGTTCCCGGCTGCATCGGGGCTGCTTGCCGACAATCCTGTAATAGCTTATCAACCTGCGTGATAAAAGCCTTCTGTTCGCCAAATGCTGACGGGTCGATGACCTGCACCCAGACCACGTTTGCGTCACCGTCATCGTGACCCTGCATTCGGCCATACTGGCCTAACGCCATGGTCCATATTTCACTAAACAATGTCAGCCCGTACCCCTTGTAACCGAGGTGTTCGCCACCGAGGGGGGCAATCGCACTGGCCGGCGAGGCAAAAAAGGTGCTCGGGTCATCGCTCCAGTCGCCATCTGCCGTAATCAGTGCCGGGTACGGTAATTTAGCCCCGTTGGCTCTGGCCTGACGCACTTTACCTGCCGCCGTCATAGAAAAGCTGATATCGAACAATAACGGCCGCCCACTACTGGGAACACCAACCGCAAACGGATTGGGCGAAAACACCGCCTCTTTACTGCCAAAGGGCGCTACGGCACGCTGACCCGGCGTAGAACACATTAAGCTCACGACCAGCCCTTGTTCCGTTGCAATACTTAAGTAAGCTGCCAGGGCCGCAATATGCTGGCTACGCCTGATGACAATGGTACCTGTGCCGGCTGCTTTCGCCATAGTGACCGCCGCTTCAATAGCCTTTGGCATAACATAGGGTCCTGGCAGAAACTCGGCATCCCAGTTAGCCACTGCTGCGCGCTGAGTTAAAACCTGCGGTTCTCCGCGGTGGGTACTAACCCCCTGCTCCAGCCACTGACAGTTATTTAACAAACGAATCAAGCCGTGCGTTGAAAATCCGAGTAAATCAGCTTCCAGCAGATAAAAGCTGACCTTGCTGGCAATTTTGTCGCAAGCACCTGACTTTTGCAGACAACTTGTCGCCCACTGCAGGATTTCCTGGTAATCAAAACGTTTTACTGCATCCGACATCAAATTTCCTCTTGGTAACCCGCCACGGTATCGGTAAGCTTACGCCTACGACATTATCAAGGAGTAGGGATCGTGTCATCTATTGATACTATTAACCGAATTGCAATCATCACAAGCGGTGGTGACGCGCCCGGCATGAACGCTGCCGTTCGGGCGGTCGTGTTAACGGCAGAACATTATGGCATTGAGGTGGTTGGTTTTCGCCACGGTTATGAGGGCGTTTTAACCAATGACTATGTTAAACTGGCACGTGAGCAGGTAGAGCATATTGTTCAGTGTTCCGGCACCATTATAAAAAGTGCCCGTAGTGAGCAATTCAAATCCGATGAAGGTGGCCGCGAAGCGGCAGAAAACCTGGACGCGCACCAAATCGACGGGTTTATCGTTATTGGTGGTGATGGCTCTTTCCGCGGAGCTGACCATCTTGCTAAGTTCTGGCAGGGACCGATCATTGGAATTCCGGGCACCATAGATAACGATCTTTATGGCACCGACTTCACTATTGGCTACGACACTGCAGTAGAAACGGCTATGGATGCCCTGGATAAAATTCGTGACACCGCAGAGGCGATGGACCGCGTATTTATTGTTGAAGTTATGGGCCGCAATGCCGGATATATTGGCATCAGCAGTGCGATGGCCTGCGGTTCTGAGCGAATGATCCTGCCGGAGCTGCAAAAAAATAAACCATTGACCGTGGAAGCTTTGGTTAAACATATTGAAGCAGTACACCGCATCCGCGGCGATTCAAGTTACGTCATGGTGCTGTGCGAAAACCAATGGCCGGGCGGCGCCGTCCGCCTATCGGAGCAGCTCGAAGACCGGCTTAATTTTCCTTGCCGGCCCTGTTTGCTGGGGCATGTGCAGCGAGGAGGCCGACCCACAGCCACCGACCGCATTCTCGCCACTCGTTTGGGTGTTCATGCAGTCGAGCTGATCCGTAAAGGCGAAACAGGTGTAATGTCGGGTGTCGAGCGCGATCAGCTGGTAGCTACACCTCTGCAGGAAACCTGGATGCAACGTAAACAGTTAAGTCAGGAACTGATTGATATTCAGACAAAAATATTTAATCCCGTTAAGAAAGAACGCCAGAAGGCAACACAAAAGTAGGTCAAAGTAACAGTGAGAGATTCTATGTCCCCAATTTCATTACCGGTTGCAACGAACGATCCGAGTCGCCCTTTTTTCGGCGCCGAGCGGGCGTTTGAAGTTCACCCGGGCCACCTTCACCTTATCGGCTTTGGCTTTGACGGGACTGCGTGTTTCCGTAAAGGAACTAAAGAAGGACCTGACGGGCTACGCAGTGTATCGGAGGATATCGAGTCCTATTCACCCTATCTGGATGCTGATTTAGACGACCAGCCGTTTTTTGATTTGGGTAACCTGCGCCTTGGCTTTGACGAGGACGTTGAACAGCAGTGGCACCATGCGGTTAATGACTTTAATGCCATATTCGAACCATTGGACTTAAGCGCAACGAAAACTAAGCTGCTGACCTTTGGCGGCGAACACTCTATTTCTTATGCGCCTATTGTTAAACACTTGAAACAATACCCAGATTTAGTCTTGCTGCACCTTGATGCACATGCCGATCTTCGCGATGGATTTTTAGGCTACCATTATTCCCATGCCTCTATTATTCGCCGTGTTTACGATCATTTTGGTGCCGGTAATGAGTTAATTCAATACGGCATCCGGTCAGGTACCCGCGATGAATATCGATGGATGAAAGAGCAAGGTACCGTGCGCCAGTCGCGACAGGAATTTCTGAACAGTGTTGAGGCCATTGCTGCTGAACGACCTGTCTATCTGACCCTGGATCTCGATTATTTTGATCCCGCCTTTATGCCGGGGACCGGAACGCCTGAGCCTGGCGGCGAAGATTTCCATTCTTTCGTCAGTTTAATGAAAATCCTGGCCCAAAAAAACTTCGTCGGTGCCGATGTGGTTGAACTTTCACCGCAAATTGACCCTACCGGCAATTCAGATGTGTTCGCCGCGAAAATCGTGCGTGAAATAATTCTTACTTTGCAGCAGTCAGGAGCTAAAGCTTAATGGCAGACTGGAACATTGATCAAGCCGAAGAACTCTATGGTGTAAAGCGCTGGGGTGCCGGTTATTTCTCAATCGGCGGTAACGGTAATATTAAAATAGCGCCTAATCATCGCTTTCCTGATATCACTATAGACATGCAGGACGTGGTCAAAGAAATTAAAGCTGAAGGCATTAAGTTTCCTGCCGTAATCCGTTTTCACGATATTCTGCGCTCCCAAGTTGAAATTATTAATGAAACCTTTGCCCAGGCTATCGTAGATGCCGACTATGGTGGTAAATACAGTGGTGTTTTCCCGATAAAGGTTAACCAGATGCGGGAAGTTGTCGAAGAAATTCTCGACGCCGGTGAACCCTATAATTACGGTCTGGAAGCCGGCTCTAAGCCTGAGTTGATGGCGGTTCTCGCTTATAACGACAACCCCGAAGCATTGACTATTTTAAATGGCTATAAAGATAAAGATTATCTGACCCTGGCTCTGCTCGGCCGCCAGTTGCGCCGCAAGATGATTATTGTTATCGAGAAGTATTCAGAGCTGGAAATGCTGATCCCACTGGCTAAAAAACTCGGTGTCGAACCGATGATCGGCCTGCGCTCTAAAATGATGGTGCGCAGCTCAGGTAAATGGGCCGGCTCCAGCGGTGATCATGCCAAATTCGGCTTGAGCATCGCTGAAATCCTTAACGTGATTGAGCGTTTGCGGCAGGAGGATATGCTGCATTGCGCCAAACTATTACATTTTCATATTGGCAGTCAGCTATCCGACATCCGAAAAATTAAAGAGGCCGTAACCGAAGGCGCCAGGCTCTATGCCAAGCTGGTTCAGGAAGGCGTTCCGTTAGAATACCTGGATATTGGCGGCGGACTGGGTATTGATTACGACGGAACCAGTTCCACTACTGACTCATCACGTAATTACTCAACTGAAGAGTACGTTGCTGACGTTGTCTGGGGCATTAAACAAGTCTGTGATCTGGAACAAGTAGCCCACCCCAATATCGTCAGCGAAAGCGGTCGAGCGATGACCGCACACCATAGCTGTGTGGTCACTAATATTGTCGGTGAGATAAAATCTGCCGGCACTGAATTTGATTTGTCCCCGGTTGAGGATGAACACATACTCGTTAAAAACATGCGGGAACTTTATCTTTCCGGCGATAAATATCATCCCCAGGAGCGTTATAACGATGCTGCAGGCTATAAGCAAAACGCTTACGAAGCCTTTAAGCTGGGGATTCTGTCCTTACCGGAAATGGCCAGACTCGATACCATGTACTGGCAGATATTAAGTCAGATTCACCAGTCCCTGGATAAAGAAAACCAGTTTATCCAGGAACTCGATGAGCTGGAAGATCGCCTGGCCAGCCAGTACCTTTGTAACTTCTCTATATTCCAGTCAGCAGCCGATACCTGGGCTATTGGGCAGGTACTGCCGATAGTTCCGGTAGCCCGTTTAAACGAAAAACCAGAAGTGCGCTGTTCAATTGTCGACATTACCTGCGATAGTGATGGCAAGCTGACGAAATATATTGAAGGTACTGAAATCAGCGACAACATACCCATGCACAGTTTAAGAAAAAATGAAGACTACCACGTAGGTATGTTTTTAACCGGTGCCTACCAGGATGTCATGGGTGACATGCACAATTTATTTGGTCGCTTAACCGAAGTTCACGTTTATTGCCATGACGATGAACCCGGTGACTTTTACATTGAAGAAATCGTTCCCGGCACTTCTGCCGAAAAGGTCTTGCAGACAATGCAATATAATACGGAGTCGATGGCTAAAACAGTTAAAAAACAAGTTGATCAGCAAGTTCGAAAAGGCGCTCTTGCTCCCCGCGAAGGAGTGCGCTGGACTAACTTTTACGAAAAATGTTTAGCCGCCAGCACCTATTTGAGTGTTGATTAAACGGAAAGTGTCGATTTACTGAGCAAACAGTAAAAAACCTTAGAAAAGCGGTTGACTCGGAACTTAAAAAAACGTTTAATACGCCTCGTCGCCCGGATAGCTCAGTTGGTAGAGCAGAGGATTGAAAATCCTCGTGTCGGTGGTTCGATTCCGCCTCCGGGCACCACCATCCCTTCCAATGCCGTCCATACTTGTACTTTAAGCCTTTATTAATCAAGTACTTGGACGGGGTTGGAGTCTTTTTTAGTCTTTTCTGGTTCAGTAACATCCACACTTTTTAGTACACTGTTTAGTAACACAGAACAAAATGTACTAAAGGCGTGTTACTAAAATGCCCCGTATCACTAAACCATTGAGCGCTCGAGAAGTTAGCGAGGCTAAACCCAAAGACAAAGAATACAACCTTTCTGATGGTCAAGGACTGCACCTAAGAGTCAAACCATCGGGCAAGAAGGTTTGGATCTTCAATTATTTCGAGCCCTTCACCAAACGCCGCAGAAATTTAACCCTTGGCACCTTCCCTGATTTGTCTTTAGCACTAGCACGTGAAAAGCGCCAGCAAAATCGGGAGCTACTCGCCCAAGATATTGATCCCATATCTCATCGTGACGAGCAATTCGAGGCAAAGCGGGCTGCCGCTGGCAATACATTCAAAGCAGTAGCTGAGCGTTGGTTCGAGATACACCGCAAGGACTTAAAGCCTGGCACAGCTCAGAAGCTCTGGCGCTCACTAGAAAATGACGTGTTCCCACGAATCGGATCAATTCCCATCAAGCAGTTAACGGCACCGAAAGCGATAGAAGCCATTGAGGCCCTTACCAAACGAAATAGCTTTGAAATGGCACGTAAGGTCGCTCGCCGAATAAATAATGTGATGTCGTTCGCTCTTAACGTCGGTTACATTAAGCAAAACTCTCTGACAGATATAAAAGATTTTATTCCATCATCAGATGTTAAGAACATGCCAGCACTGGCTCCTGATGAGTTACCGGAGCTCATGCGGGCTCTGAATTTTGCCAACATCAAATACGTGACTCGCTGCTTGATTGAATGGCAACTGCACACAATGGTTCGCCCAGGTGAAGCCGTGCAGGCCCGTTGGCAAGAGATCGACTTTGACAAAGCAATATGGGCAATCCCTTCAGAGAGAATGAAAATGGCGCGCCCTCACGAAGTACCATTAACTAAGCAGTCACTAGCATTGCTGGAGTTCATGCAGCCATTGAGTGGCCATAGAGAGTTTATATTCCCTTCCGATAGGGCTCCCCTAAGGCATGCTAATAAAGAAACCGCTAACAGGGCACTCAAGCGCATGGGTTTCGAGGGACGCTTGGTTGCTCACGGACTCAGAGCACTAGCAAGCACCACTCTCAACGAACAGGGCTTTGACAGAGACGTGATTGAAGTTGCGCTAGCGCACAAGGACAAAGACAAAATTCGAGCGGCATATAACCGCTCTACTTATCTGAAGCAGCGCAGGGAAATGATGGAATGGTGGTCTGAGCATATTGAGGAGGCATGTCGTGGGGCTATGGCACTGGCGGTATCAAAAACAGATTAATCTCTGCAGCAATATCACCTATTTTTCTTCGCTTCCTCCGATGTGAAAAAATCAGCATTCCTTATGCAGTAGTCAGTAAGGAAATAATCATTACGCATTTCCTTGTTTACTGTTTGGTGCACGCTAGCACTATCACCAAGCTCCGGAAAAGCAGAGTGTCCAACCTCAACCGCTTGCCGCTTATAATTCGTTCGATAATAATTTAAAGATCTGATATTAACAGCTCTGAGGTCTTCAATAGTTTCATCGGCAAATCGACTTTTCCCCCCAAGTTCCTTGCCTGTAGAGCTCATGCAATCCCAATGGTAAAGGCCCACCGCCCTTCTAAGATTGCTTTGCTCAACACTCCACCTAGTTTTCTTTAGTCCCTCACTGCTCTCAATCGCGCGAATCATTTTTCTTTTACGGCGTTCGGCGCGTTTCCTTTCTTCTTCTGAGCTTTTTTGAGAATCATCATTCAGAAATACTATCCGTCCCGATTCAAATTCAGTGCACCACTCTATTAATTCCTCCAACTTTCTCTTGGCCATGTGATGTGAACAAACAGAACGATCAACATAAAGCTTGATATAAGCGCCCGTTTCTTCACCAACAACCGTCAATCCAGGGTCATTCCAATATTTTTTTACTTGGCTCGACAGCTTCGAAAGTACATCACCTTTATGATAAAAAATTGCTAAATCCCACCCTCCCGACACATCAAACTCATCAAATATTGTCGAAACCTTTAACCCTTGTGGCCAGTCATCTTTCTTTGGATACTCATACAGCTCAACTGACCTGTTGTTGAAGAATATATCAGGATTCTCTTCCACAAAAACTTCCCACAAGAACAGCGGTTCAGGCTCTGCTAATAACAAAGGAGACAGAAAACCTAATCGATACGTCCATTCATGCAAAATTTTAACGGATGTAATTTCACTCGACTCTAGTTTCCTGAGTGGAAAGTCAAACATAAGCAAGTCAAGGTGGTACAGCACATCCAGAAAACCGTCTGGCTGAGTTGATATGTGGTATTCATAGACTAAGCAATTTGCGAACTTGTAGAAATATGACTGGAAATCATTCACGTGAGCCAACTCTGGATGGAGTTTTATAAAAACTTGCTCAAGCTCCGCCTCTGCATGACCAACTTGGTCTTCCAACGCTCTATCGTCACTAAGTTTCATTAAAAAATAACGGTTAGCATACTGAAACTGCCACCAATTACGATAAAACCTGGCTCGAAAAATTTCAGCTAATTCACTGTCCGTGCTGCTGTTATCAGTTGACTCCACTACTGGCACCCTTTTTCGAAATTACTCCCCACCGTAAATCCTGTATCAGGCTCTTTTTTTCCGCTGTAATTGTCGATGTGTTCCGCAGCCAATTAATAAGGAGTCCAGATGGAAGAACACAAACATCCACAATTACCAGGCAAGGTTCTACGACTACAGGAGGTTCTTAATTTATTGTCAATTTCAAAATCGTACCACTTTGCGAAGTTGGATAAAAACTCAAAACAGTACGATCCCACTTACCCAAAGCCGATCAGCCTAGGAGAGCGGTCGGTTCGTTACATTGAGCAAGAAGTTATTGACTGGATTAATGCGCGTAAGGAGGAGCGGAATGCATTGTAATCCCCCCAGAAAATCGGAGCAGTTATTAGTAGAAAATTCCGCTAAACTAAAGCAAAGGAGTTTTCTATGCGCAAATCACGATACACAGACAGTCAGATACTGGCGATATTGAAGCAGAACGAGAAGGGTGTGCCCGTTCCAGAGCTTTGCCGTGAGCACGGCATGAGCTCTGCTCAGTTTTATAAATGGCGCGCCAAGTTTGGCGGCATGGACGCATCCATGATGAAGCGTCTCAAAGAGCTTGAGGATGAAAACAAACGCCTCAAGAAAATGTATGCCGAAGAGCGCATTAAAGCAGAGATCCGTAAGGAAGCTCTTGAGGGAAAGCTGTAAAGCCATCTCAACGCAAAGAGATGGCGCGTGCCGCCATTGAGCGCCATGGTATCAGTATTCGCTTAGCCTGCATTTGCCTGGGAATTAGCGAAAGCTGTTATCATTATCAGTGCAAATTCAGCGATGAGAACGCTGTTATCGCTGACTGGCTGTTGCGCCTGACAGAGGCTCAGAAGCGCTGGGGATTTGGCTTATGCTTTCATCACCTGCGCAACGTGAAGCGTTTTCCGTGGAATCATAAGCGGGTATACCGCATTTATCGGGAGCTTGAGCTTAACTTACGGATAAAACCGAAACGACGCATTAAACGGGATAAACCAGACGCATTGAGCGTACCAACGGCCAAAAATCAGGTCTGGTCGATGGATTTTATGTCAGACAGCTTAGCTGATGGTCGTTCGTTACGAACATTTAATGTGATCGACGATTACAATCGCGAAGGCTTAACCATTGAAGCGGATTTATCATTGCCTAGTGCACGTGTCATTCGAGCGTTAGAGCAGGTCATCGAATGGCGCGGCAAACCCGCAGCACTTCGGTGTGACAATGGGCCAGAGTATATCTCGGCCGAGTTAACAAGTTGGGCAGAGAAGCAAAAAATAACGCTGCTTTATATCCAGCCCGGCAAGCCAACTCAGAATGCTTACATCGAACGTTTTAACCGAACAGTTCGTCATGAATGGCTGGATTTACACATGTTCGAGAGCGTTGAGCAGGCACAAAAACTTGCTACTGAGTGGCTTTGGATTTATAACAACGAAAGGCCGAATACGGCCATTGGCGGCATCCCGCCCAAATATTTAACGCAAGCGGTTCACTAATTCTACGAATAACTGCTGCTTAAAATGGGGGGATTACAATTGGTTTCGATAGGATTGAAATAGGTAAATATGGTCTGGATGCTCATCCTTTATTCGAGCAATAATCGACCGTGCTTTGTCGTTCAATTTAATGGTTGCTTGTTTCGACGTCTTCCCTTCAACCAGAGTCAGACGCTCATCGTGTATGTTTTCAAACTTTATGGATAGTAAATCTGAGATCCGTAATGCCAGGTTCAAGCCCACATCCCAAACATCAGCAATCTGCTGACCATAAGTTCGTTTGAGAAGGTAGCTAACCAGCTTTACGGTATCCAGATCTTTAACCGCTTGTACTTCGGCCATGATCGAGTTCCTTTTTTGCTGTAAAACGTGATTTTGAGTACTTAAGAGGGTATAAAGGGGGAAATAGCCCGTTTTTAGTGGGTTTGCTTGTTCCCAATTCCTTAATTTGGGAACACCAGCAAGAAAGCACTTACAATACTCTCTTGCTTTTCCATAATGTATATCTGAAAGATTAACGAGTATTTTTTTGAGCTTTAAAATTATAAAGACTACAGCTTCTAGAGTGACTATTGAGGTTATCCTTTTTCGGGCAGCCGCTACTCTTGTTATTTCGAAGGTCTTGTACACAGATTTTTTCATTTGGTGAGCTATGGCGAGGCGGAGATACAATAGAAAGCACAGAGCAAAGCCTCGAAAGTATGAAACTCAAGCAGTCAAACAAGAAACGAAAGTTTCTGAACACTTTGAGCGATATATACAAAAATCTATTTCGACATTAAAGAAGCAAAAGTTACGAGACGAATCTCTTGAAAAAGAACTATCAAAGGAAATTAAATTATTAGAATCAGCCCAGCAGAAGATTAACTCCATAAAGTATCGACGCCAAAAAGTGGAGAGTGAGCTGCTTCGAACTAAATATCTCCGAGAATCAGTAACTAAAGATTTGCGACAGATCGTAGACTACGAAAAACAATCTGCGTTAACAAAGTTTTTTAAAAGGAAACCTATCGGTTCTAAATCCTGGTTCAGTAAAGAGATTACAACTCTCATTCAAAAAGAGTGTGAACTCAGGAAAACTCTAGAAAGCCTTATGGAGGATATTGGCTCGCTGGAGCACTCAGTAACAGATGGCCGGCACTCAGTGAGTGAAATGAACAAATTAGTTAGCTCAAAAGTTACTAAAGTTAACAATGCTAAAGTTAGGCTCATAGCACTTGAAAAAGCAATACATTTTCTCCGCGAACAAGAGTCAACTGTTGAAGCAATAAAGAAGAGCTCTGAAAGTAAAGAAGCCACATATAAAGCTTATAAGGCCGCCTACTTTGCTAAAAGTAGGACGTTAGCAAAGGAAGTAAAGGGGGTGCTTGAAGAACAGCTATCTACTCTTGAAAACTGTCCCTATTGCGGAGAGGATATTGGGGTAGAACCTCACGCGGACCATATATACCCAATTTCAAAAGGCGGATTGTCTACAGAGAGTAATATGGTTTTAGTATGCAAGGACTGTAACCTTGCCAAAAGTAATTACACACTGAGAGAGTTCATCGAGCGTCAACGTTTAAATAGACAATTAGTTGAAAATAATTTGCGTTTATTACGAAAAGACTTTTAACTGACTCACAGTTTTTGTATACAAGAACTACTTTGGAGCGCTAGCAATTCAGCTCTTGAGTCAAGATAACGAAGAAAAGGAACTTCTATGCCCATTACATTAGATGAAACCCTTGTCATTGGAATTTCGGCAACAGCTCTCTTCGACTTATCTGAAGCAGATAAGGTTTTCAGACAAAAATATGAATCAGATCCTGATACGGCGATTGATGAGTACAGAAGCTACATGCTAGAAAAAGAAAATGATGAACTGGCTGATGGCACAGGAATGTCGCTAATAAGGGCGTTACTGAACTTGAACAAACATCAGACAGACAAAGCAGCCCCTCCAATCGTCGAAGTAGTAGTAATATCCCGGAATAGCCCAGAAACGGGCTTTCGAGTATTAAATGAGATCAGGCGACGTGAACTTCCAATTACAAGGTCAGCATTTACAGCTGGCGAAAAGAGCTCTAATTATTTGGATGCCTTTTATGTTGATCTTTTTTTAACCACTAACGAGGATGATGCTCAGGAAGTTATTGACAGCAAAGTATGTGCAGCGGCACTAGTAAAAGAGCCACCAAAATCCGCTGAGCAGTTGGATGAGACTCAAGTAAGATTTGCCTTTGATGCTGACGCAGTAATTTTTAGCGAAGATAGTGAACTTGTAAATCAGACGGAGGGGCTTGAGACATTTTGGCAAGCCGAAGATGAAGCTCAAGATATTCCTCTTCAAGAAGGGCCTTATGCAAACCTACTAAAAAAACTATCGAAAGTTCAAGAACGTCTGCCGGGGAGAATTGAGTACTCTCCAGTCAAGTTAGCGATAATGACAGCCCGTAATAGCCCCGCTGAAATGCGAGTAATTAAAACTCTGCGTGCCTGGGATGTCTATATAGATCAAGCATTCTTTTTGGGGGGCCTCCAGAAAAGTAGATTTTTGAAGGCATTCAAACCCCATATCTTTTTCGATGATCAAGACTCTCACTTAGATCCAGCTTCAGGTGACGTTCCGAGTGCTAAAGTGCTTTACCCTTCGCATTCAGAATTAAAAAAGATCATTAGTAATAAAGTAGCTCAAAAAAATAAATCATAAGGAAGCGATATGCGGGAGCTCATCGTCGATGTTGCCAATTCCTGGCACAACTATTACAAGTTGAAGCATATTAGTAAGGAACACCCAACAGACAGATTAATTAACACGAAGCTAGTGAGTGCATTAGTCAACGTAAACAAACTCCATGGCTTCTCTGAAATGCATGTCGACTCATCCTCCGGCGAAGGAAATATCACACTAGCTCCATGGCTCGCGAGCTTTGATACTAAAATAACTAGATCTGCGACTAAGGGCTTTTACGTTGTTTTTTTATTCTCAACAGACATGAAAAGGCTAGTACTAGAATTAGGACTAGGAGCCACGCAATTTACTAAGTTTTACGGCCAAAATAATACCGCTCTTTCGAAGATTAGTGACGCGGCAAAACTCATGCACTCATATTGCGAGAACTTACTCCACGATAATTTTCCAAATGACTTTTCAAATAAGCTATCAAGCAGCGCTCCCAAAATCACAGACAAAAAAGGCTACAGCCTTCAACGAGGGTACGAAGAGGGCTCTATTGTTACCGGCAGTGTAAAAATGCCCCCCTAACGGCAATTGAAAGTTGACCCCCTGAAGTAAACTAGCGGTTTTGCTCAAGAGGCCGCTTTCGATGTTAACTCAGGAGATGGTTGTGACCATTAAAGTACTCAAACACCAAGGTAAGTCGATTAAAGGGATAGCGCGCGAAACCGGCCTGGCCCGAAACACCGTTAAAAAGTATCTGCAGCAAACTGTGAGTGCGCCGGTGTACCAACGTAGTGTTGTGCGGCCGAGCAAGCTTGACCCATTCAAAGACTATATTCAGTCGCGAATCAAAGCTGCTCATCCAGATTGGATACCAGCAGCCGTGCTCTACGAAGAGATACTGCCCCGGGGATACCAAGGAAAAATCAGGATACTCAGTGAGTATGTCGCCACGTTTAAACCAAAGCAGGCTGCCGATCCGCTAGTACGTTTTGAAACCGAGCCAGGTAAGCAGCTACAGGTCGATTTCACCATTATTCGCCGTGGAGCCCACGCACTAAAAGCTTTCGTAGCGACGCTGGGTTATTCACGTGCAAGTTATGTCAGGTTTTATGATAACGAGCGCACAGAAGCCTGGATTGACGGCCTTGAGCATAGTTTCGACTTCTTCGGTGGTGTGCCACACGAAGTGCTGTTCGATAACGCCAAAACCATTATGATTGAGCGCGATGCGTATGCCGATGGTGAGCATCGCTGGAACCCTAAGCTTTTATCAACTGCGCAGGACTTTGGCTTTAATCCGCGCGTTTGTCGGCCTTACCGAGCTAAAACTAAGGGCAAGGTTGAACGCTTTAACCGTTACCTTAAATCTAGCTTCGTTGTGCCGCTGCAGGCAACTTTAAGAACCTCAGGCCTGCGCTTGGATGTTCAAACCGCGAACGGCTATGTCGGGCGCTGGCTAACGCAGGTGGCGAATGCACGAGTTCATGGTACGACAGCAGAGGTGCCAAACCAGCGTTTAATAACAGAGCAAGAGGCGTTATTGCCGTTGCCGATGAAGATCGGCAGTGTGTACCAGCCGCAAGCATCGCATCACGTGCCAACCCCTTACGAGAGCCTGCAGCATCCGCTCAGTGTCTATGACCAGATGTTGCGAGGTGGCCATGAACTTACAGTCTGAGCGCATTGCCGATGCTTGCCGGCAACTTGGTTTATACGCCTTGCCCGAAGCTTGGCCATCGATAGCTGAGCATCACATCGCCCAAGAGGGCTCGTATGCGGACTTCATCGAGAAGCTCTTGGCTGAAGAGCTTAAAGCCAAAACACAACGCACCAAGGCGACCCTGCTCAAGTTCGCTGGCTTACCAAACATAAAAACGCTTGAGGAGTATGATTTTAACTTCGCCAGCGGCGTACCCAAAGCACAGCTGACAGAGCTGTCTGGCCTGAGCTTTATCGAACGGCATGAGAACGTAGTAATGCTCGGACCAAGTGGCGTGGGTAAAACGCACCTGGCCATTGCGCTTGGGTACAAGGCTATCATGGCCAGCACGAAAGTGCGCTTTATAACCGCGGCCGATCTGATGCTACAACTGGCGACAGCGCATAATCAAGGCAAGCTAAAAACATACCTACAGCGCGTTGTAATGAGTCCAAAATTGCTCATCATCGATGAGATCGGCTACCTACCGTTCGGCCGCGAGGAAGCCAATCTGTTCTTTAACGTGGTCGCAAAACGCTATGAGCGTGGCAGCACATTACTAACCAGCAACTTACCGTTTAGCCAGTGGGCAGGTGCATTCGCGAACGACACAACATTAACAGCCGCGATGCTAGACCGCCTTTTGCACCATTGCCATGTGATTCAAATTAGTGGTGAGAGCTATCGGTTGAAGGACAAAAAGAAGATAGGTATTGCACCGATACTCGGTGAAATTTAACCCCAAGGGGGTCAAAATTAGATTGCCGAATTAACCCCAAAGGGGGTCAAATTTAAACTGCCGTTGACACTATACTCAATATTGAATACGAAATTGCTAACCTTCCTGATGATAAAGTTTTGGTCAACGATTACATCCAATTTCTTAGTCTGTATAAGTTGCTTGTCAATAGTGGTCAAACTCCCTCAGATATTGAGCTTCTATCATTTTCTTTGCCCGAAGAGACACCTTCAGAGAGGCCTGCTATAGGAGAAGTGGTAGACTTCCAACCAAGAAAACCTAGAAAACCTATACCCGGAAAGGCCTCTACTAATCAAGGAAAACAAAGAAGTAACCGAACTAAAGCGATTGGTGACTGGGGTGAAAAACTTGTCCTCAATCATGAAATTTACTTTTTAAATAGCAATGGACGTTCAGATTTGGCTGCAAAAGTTGTCCACGAAGAAGCTGAAAATAATAGGCCAGGATGGGACATCTCGTCATTTGATTTGCGGGGTAATCAGCGAAAAATTGAAGTTAAATCGTCAATTTCCAACGATATGAATGGTCTAAACCTGACAGCAAATGAGTTATCTGCAGCCGAAAAACATGGCGACTCCTACTTTTTATATCTAGTGACCGGAGTTAAGAAAAACGGTGCAAAAAGAATAGAAGTGCTAAAAAACCCTTTTGAACTTATGAAAAACAACATAATTCAGCACAGGCCGATTCTCTTTGAGTTAAAATTATCATCAACTGATTACTGAACGTTATTGGGTGGATGCTCTTCCTAAGTAATCCCCCTAACACTCCATCTTCTCAACAAACTCTTCCCAAGATTTACCATGCTCAATGCGTGCACCACGCCGCTGGTTCTAATAATGGGCGCCTGTCAACGACAGCTGCTTTTCAGCAGCTGTCATGATCCTATTCTTGGGGAAAGGTTAAGGTCAAAGTTCTGCTTATTTGTTAAACAAAATAAAATAGTGGTATGATTCAGATGTTTTATTTATGTTGAATTCAAGGCGGACTACCTATGGCCAAGAGCCGAAGCTTCTCAATTTATCTTCTTAAGCAGGGTTTCGATAAAACGAATGCAATGTGTGCTGGACACGGTTTGGTTGACAAAACTGGGCATGCAAAAAAGTTGCCACTGGGTACATTTTTATTTATTGCTGATAATCAGCCCAAAGAGCCATGGTGGAAGTCATATTGGGGAATAACTGATAACTTAGAGCAGGTATTAAAATCGGCAATACTTTTTATCCAAGTAAACAACCGATGGTTGGCACTCACCTTCGGGCACGCATATCACAACCTGAAAAATGAATCATATGAATATGACTTCGGTTTAAGAACCACATTAAACGCAATCGATCCAGATAAGATCAGAGCAACGGATATACTTCAGCCAGAAGATGCAAAAAGAGAGAGAATTCAAAGTCCAATAGCATCAGATTTAACATTCTTCGACATTGATAGTGATGAATCTATTTTAAGACGTTTAACAGGATCTGTTCGTAGTGATTTGCAACCCTATTTCAGTAACGCTACAGGTGCTAACAATGTTAGAGTTACGTCCAACGTAGATGCTGGGAAGATCGTTAAGTTATGTGAAAGGCTTCTCGGCTTATACAAAAAAGATGATTTTAAAAAAGACTTTCCAGAGTTACAAAATATTGTTCCCGTAAAAGACCCGTCGTTACTAAGCCGTCTTGACACTGCGTTGACCACTGCCTTGAAGAACAAAAAGAAGGAACTAGTACTCTCCGTACCTGACTTATTAGAGCACGATAAAGAAGTTAAGTTTGCATATTCTGGTGCACACGGGCCCCGAACCACCTACGATAATGTAAAAATTGATGACTATCGAAACTTCCTAAAGTCGCGAAAAATTGAATCTCCTTCAATACAGCAACTCAAGCACCATAAGCTCAATGTAAAGGATGAAAACGATCAAACTGTAAAGAGTTACTCTATATACCAAAGCCTATTATTCGAGTGTGAACTAAAAGGTGTGTGTTATCATTTATGTGAAGGCAATTGGTTCAAGATAGAGAAGGACTTCGTTAATAAGGTCAAAAAAGAGATAGATCCATTTTTCACTAAAAATTCAATTTTGACTGAGTGCAACGACAGGCTAGAAGCCGACTACAATAATAACCTGGCCAAAAATAATGGTGCTCTGATATGCCTAGACACGAAAAACATTTCTCCTCCAAAACAAAAGCAAGTTGAGCCTTGTGATATTTTTACGATCTCAAATAACACAGTAAATCTGATACACATAAAAATTTCCACGAGATCTAGCTCGTTAAGCCACCTTTTTAATCAAGGCGTAAACTCGGTTGAACTATTACGTTTAGAAGAAGAGTCAAGAAAGAAACTCATCAAACTGGTCGGCGAAAAATTCGAGAATAATATCAAAAACGGTCCATATATCGTGACATTTGGCATCATCACCCATAAGCCTGAAAGTAATAAGTCAAATGCGCTACCTATCTTCTCCAGAATCAGTCTTAGAAGAGCGATTAGATCTCTAAAGTTAATGGGGATTGATTGTGAAGTTGTTCTGATTGCCGACAAAGTAACAAGGTGATTTAGGCTATAAAAGTAGAGAGTGATCATTGAAATATTGAGCGACAATTACGGTGGCCGGTCTAGCGGCAATTATCTTGGCCGGTTGATCTGATAAGGTTCGGCACAGCAGAACGGAGGGAGTTCACTGTGCCGGAAACACGAATCACGGATCAACAGGTCATGATCTATATGAGTCATAGAAAACGAAATAGCCAAGTTGTCGCTGCTGCTAAAGCAGGCATTTCAGAGCGATCAGCCCGGCGCCTTGATAAAGCCAATCAACAAACGAACGACGGTAAGCGCCAGTGGCGCACACGCAAAGATCCGCTTGAAGCGATATGGGAAAGCGTTGTCGTTCCCATACTCGAACAGGATAAGGACATCACGCCTGTCGGTGTTTTTGATCACCTTTGCGAATATCACACCGATAAATTCAGTCCCGGATCGCGCCGAACACTTGAGCGGCGAATTCGGAAATGGCGCTCTTTACACGGGCCTGCTAAAGACGTTGTGTTTATGCAAACGCATGAATACGGTGCGCTTGGCATTACCGATTTTACTCATGTGAAGTCGCCGGTCACTATTGCCGGTGAGCCATTAAAGCACATGCTGTTTCATTACCGGATGCCGGCCAGCGGCTGGGCCTTCATCCAGGTTATCTATGGTGGTGAAAGCTTTGCGGCCTTCTCTGACGGATTACAAAATGCGCTACATGCCGCCGGCGGTGTGCCCAAAGAAATCCGTACCGACAGCTTGAGTGCGGCTTATAAGAATCACTCATCGGCTGATGATTTAACGGAGCGCTTCAACGACCTTGTTAAGCACTATGGTTTTAGAGCAACCCGCAACAATCCGGGGGTTGCTCATGAGAACGGGGCTATCGAAAGTCCGCACGGGCACACCAAGTCCCAAGTCGAGCAAGCACTAAAAATCCGCGGTAGTTACGACTTCGACAGCCGTGATGCGTATGAAGCCTTTGTCGCCAGTGTGGTAGCACGGCGTAATCGTCGCGTCAGCGACAAATACCAACTCGAGCAGCGACAATTACAGGTACTGCCCCGGGCAATGAGCGTCAATTACACCGAGCATTATGTCACGGTGTCGCGGACAAGCACTATCGGCCTGAAGCGCGTAACCTACACCGTGCCATCACGGCTTATTGACAGTCGACTGCTGGTACGCCTTTATGATGACCGGTTAGTTCTATTTTACGGCACCGACTTCGTTATGGAGCTTGAGCGTGTCTATGCCGACAAAGGTGGTCGCGCCCGCAGCGTCAATTACCGGCATGTTATTGATGCACTGGTTAAGAAACCGCGTGCGTTCCGGCACTCACAGTTGCGCGATGATCTATTACCGGACGACAATTACAAAACCATCTGGGAGTATGTCGACGACACGCTAACGGCCGATAAAGCCAGCTATTACATGGTAAAACTGCTTCATTTAGCCAAGCAAAGCGGTTGTGAGCGTCAATTAGGACGATTTATTGCTGCGTCAATTACCCAGCGACAATTACCGGCCATCCGGGAATGCGAAGAGCGCTTTTTAGTTATCGAGCCGAAAGCACCATCACTTACCATCAAGCAACACAGCCTAAGCTCGTATACCAGTATGATACCGGGAGGCCTGCATGGATAACACAACGGCCTCATTATCACTCATGCTCAAACAGCTTAAGCTCGCCACCATGGTTAAAGAGTGGGATACGCTGGGCAATAAAGCCGTCAAAGAGCAATGGAGCCCCCAACAGTACTTATCGGAGCTGTGCCATATCGAGCTGGCAAACCGCGAAGATAAACGCTTACAGCGGTTGCTGAAAGACGCGAAGTTACCGGCTGGAAAAAACCTTGGCAACTTCGACTTTAATCTGGTCGACGGTATCTCAAAACACCAAATCATCGATCTGGTTAACCAACCCGGGTGGCTGAAACTCGGCTCTAACGTCTTACTGTTCGGAGCCAGCGGACTGGGTAAAACCCATATCGCCAGTGGCATCGGTTACGGTCTTATCGAGCAGGGCTATAAAGTTAAGTTCATCGCGGCGTCAGCCATCGTGCAACAGCTACAGCAGGCGAAACAGCATCTTCGATTGCAGGATGAGCTGCTAAAGCTGGATAAATACAATCTGCTTATCGTGGACGACGTAGGCTACGTTCGCAAAACCGAGCAGGAAACTAGTGTGCTGTTCGAGCTAATCGCACATCGATACGAAAGACACAGCATGATCATCACATCAAATAAGTCGTTCGAGCAATGGGATGAACTGTTCGACGACTCAACGATGACCATCGCCGCCATCGATCGGCTGGTGCATCATGCGACAATCCTTCATTGTGAAGGTGAAAGTTACCGGCGCAAAATGGCGATGAGCAACGGTAGTTAAAAATCGGCATCAACCGGCCAGGATAATTGCCGGAAAACCGGCCAAGGTAATTGACGCTACATACATTGAAAAATTCATTTGCAAACGACATAACGGCTTCCTTATCGAACACATTCGGTTTTTGTCCTAAAAATGGAGCACCATCAATACAGGTAGGCGATTTTATGGAGGGTGATGTCATCTTCTGGCTTAAATACAGCGATAAGGAGATGAACAAGTGTGCAAGTCTTTTATTACAAGAGTCTGGACGTGATTTAGGCATCACCAATATCAAAAATGCAAAGGAGCTACTTCTAAACTTCTGCTCGTATGCTTTCAATGTTATTGATGCTGATTTTCTATCACTAAATGAGTCTAACCCATATTTAAGTCAATTGTTGTCACAACACCATCGTACCATCTTGAGCAGCCTCTTTGTGGACTACATAGACTCGAAAAAAGTTTTAAAGCCATATATTTACACTCTCAAACATGCTCATACAAATGAAGTGCACAATTTTACTGACAATTTGTCTATCTATGGGTCTGGACAAATTGAAAGACTACTTATCGATATAAAAAATCGAACGGGGATCGACCTTCCCTCTAAAGCAGTCGAGAATGAGTTAAATAAAGAGCCAATAGGCCAGTATAAACAGTTATTAAATAGCTCAGCTATTTTGGTATATGCACGCTCAGTAAGTGAGGCCACAGAAACCTTTGATAGGTTATTTGGAGCATTGTGCATAACAATCGATAAACCTTTTATAATCAACCAAGTCACTGTTGACAATAGAATAAATTTTCTTGAGTCTAACGGGATTACTACATGCCAAATAAGGTGTAATCTGCCTTCTGTCTACGAGATCAACATAACTCCTGAAGTCATTTCTGATCTAAAAAAGATTTTGAAGTCGGATACAAAGAGAATGACTTCCGCGCTATCTTTTATAGCCCATGGATGGACTCACGACAAGCGTGAAAGGTTCTTAAACCATTTCATTGCACTAGATGCGTTGTATGGGACAGAACGAAGTAACAAAACCGCTATTGTCGGAGGGGTGAGTAGAGACGCTAGTAATATTGAGGACATTGAGTCAAAAATCAAAGCTATTTACAGCTTGAGAAGTAAGTTCATCCATGGAGAAATATCTATATTCTCAGATCATGGTAAGTACCCTAAGTTCATACATGAGCACGGTATAGAGCCGGTTGAGTCGCTTTTCAGTGTGTTAAAGACATGTATTTTTAACTATCAAGGACCATACAAAGTACCGCAACTTGAAGGGGTTAATCTTCGAGTACCTAAAGAGTTAGAGACTGAGTTTAAAATGAGAATTGCGGAATATAACAAAAAATGAATGTTGGTAAGCCCTGATATTTTCAGAAAGTGCTGCTTTAGTAACACGGGAAGTTACATAGCTATAAAAACAAATAATTAATCAGTTCAAAAACAAAAAGATAGAACACCAAGACGATTCCGCCTCCGGCACCACTATTTAGAAAAAGCCCTGCTAGCAATAGCGGGGCTTTTTTATATGCCCGACACGAGTGCCGGTGCTGTTGCACGATGCGTTCTATTCCGCCTCCGCAATTAAGACGCCAATGTGATTCTCGGTATTTATTTTACCTTCCTAACATCTCCACCCCAGGTGTAATAGAAACCTTTACGCCAATACTCCGACAGCAGAAAGCACCGACAAAGACCAAAACAAAAAAATCTGGAAACTAGTGAAATTAACAAATTAATAACACGTTATTTTGATGCAAATCAATTAACCTTGCTTTTATCGTGGTTATTATATCATTTACCGCAAAACCCGTTTATTTTTTAAACGAAAATGTTATTCCATCCGATACATAAATTATAATAAGCCAAATAAGCCGGAGCGATGCATTAAAACAGCATTGACTCTGAATTGGATTAAAGATGAAAAAAAATCTCCCCATAACAAACGTCGAAAAAAGCTTTTCAACACGGGCGAATATTCTTTCAACAACGAATTTAAAAGGCCAAATAACCTATATTAATCAGGATTTTATCGACATTAGCGGTTTTACTAAGTCGGAACTTATCGGTAAAAATCATCATATTGTCCGGCACCCCGACATGCCTCCACCCGTGTTTAAGATGTTCTGGGATGATTTAAAAGCTGATAAGTCCTGGATGGGAATCGTCAAAAACCGCTGTAAAAATGGTGACCACTACTGGGTTGATGCTTACGCAACACCTATCAAGAAGGATGGGAAAACAGAAGAATATCAGTCAGTCCGGCGTAAAGCGAAACCCGAATACATCGAGCGCGCAAAGAATGTTTATTCTGCGATAAACAATGGAAAAACTCCGTCGGGTATCAAGTCATCTGTGCCCCTGAAAAGAAAGCTAATGTATGCTTGTCTGGCTGCGCTACTAATTCCTATAGTCAGTTTTCTTATGTCTAATGATGCTGTCATCACTTTGTCCGCTGCGCTTCTTGCAATTGCTGTAGCCGGGTCTTATGTGGTTTTAGCTTTGAGTCCCATCTTGTCCGCGGTCGATAGCCTCAAAACTATTGCATCAGATAAGGTTGCCCGCTTTGTGTACACCGGCCGCTCAGATGAGGCCGGCACAATCCTGCTTGCTATGAAGGCTCTGCAGTCCGAGAACGCGGCGCTTATCGGACGGATCAATGATATGGCGGATACACTTAATAGTAATACCACAAACTTAAGTAGTGCTGTTTCGCAATCTGAAACCGGGACGATGCGTCAGTTTGAGCAAACCGAGCAGGTGGCTACTGCCGTCGACCAGATGTCAGTGAGTATTTCAACGGTTGCTGACAGCGCCAAAGAAACTTCTTCCGCATCAACCGATGGCTTAGAAAAAGCACAAAATGGTAAAGCAATCGTCGACGGTAATGTCGCTGCTATCAGTCAACTCAAAGAGCAGATAAACCATGCCAGCGTGGTAATTAATGATGTTGCTAAGAGCAGCAGTGATATTGAGAAGATTCTGGATGTAATTTTAAGTATTGCGGACCAAACCAACTTATTGGCTTTAAACGCCGCTATAGAGGCGGCCCGGGCGGGAGAGTCGGGGCGCGGATTTGCTGTGGTGGCGGATGAGGTACGCTCACTTGCCAACCGTACACAGGATTCGACTATTGAAATCAGAGGAGTTATTGAAACTCTCCAAAAAGGCGTTAACGAATCGGTTGACGTCATGGGCAGAGGGGCGCAAATGGCGCAAACCGGCGTTGAAAAAAGTCAGCAAACAGCTGATTGCCTAGAAGAGATTGTTCAATCTATCAATAGAATTTCACGGATGAGCGATCAAATTGCCGAAGCAGTCTCGGAGCAAAGCCAAGTTGCCCAGAGCATTGGTGAGAGTGTCGCCACTATTAAGACAAGCTCAGAGGAAAATCTCGAGGCAGTCAAGCTCAGCAGCCAAGTTACCGACAGCACGGTGGGTATTACACGCAGGCTTGATCAGTTAACTTCTCAGTTCTGGGATTCTCAACAGGGTACCTAGAACACCATGCTGCAACTATCGCACGCGTACCAAGATGAAGCTAACCTTAAGGCTTTCATCGATAAGCATGAACTTCACAGTAAAACAGGGTTGATACAGGTTTACTCTGGCTGTCCGCAAAAATCGACTGAACCGATGATAAAGTTGCTTGAGCAAGAGCTCGCGAACTTTAAAATTATTGGTGTTTCAACCTCTGGCGAGATTTTTGATGGTCAGGCACAAGAAGAGACAATAGTAATCGATTTCCTTGTTACCGAACATAACACTCAAATTCATACCATTTACCTTAATGAGCACACTGAGCCCGCTTCGCTTGTTTTAAAAAGCCTTTTAGCTCATCGCAAGCCGGTTTTGGCTATTGTATTTTCTAATGCGCTTCATTCGAGTCCTGAGCCGTTCCTGAAAGCACTTAATTCTTGCTTTCCTAATATGGTGATTACCGGCGGAAATGCCGGAGACAATGAGCAATTTACGCGTACTTATGTTTCCTCAGGCTCACAATTTTACGATACAGGATCGGTCTGCGCTTTCCTTTCCGGCGACACTCTGTCCGTTAAGCAACAAGTCTTACTTGGTTGGGATGCCATCGGACCAACTTTTAAAGTAACGAAAGCAAACGGCAACCACTTGTATTCTCTTGATGAGCTACCAGTAATGGAAGTGTATAAAAAGTATATCGGCCCTAATGTCGATATAAACTTCCCTAACAGCGCCATGGAGTTCCCGTTACTTGTAAAGCGTGGTGTTGAGCGCTTACTTCGGGCTCCTGTCGGGCTGACTGATGATGGCGACATTATCTTTGCCGGCGATTTGCAGGAAGGTGACTTGGTTTCCTTTTCATTTGCTGATCCCGAACAGCTAATCGAAAACTCGCCAACGCTGGATAACACTGTGGCGCAAGCTATGCTGATGTTTGGGTGTGCGGCAAGAAAATCTTACCTTGGCCCGCTTAATCCGCACGAAGTTAAGCGTATAGCCGGACGATCAAAAGGTGCTGGGGCTTTCTTATATGGTGAGTTTTCATCGTCTGGCGCTAATATCCAACTGCATAACCTCAGTCAGACTATTACTTTCCTGTCTGAGTCCTCGGACGTTTGTATAAAGGCTGTCACATCGCAAGAGAGAAAGGCAGCTAATTCGTTGATGAATCTGGCTCATCTTGCAAGAACTACAGGTAATGAACTAAACGAGTCGCTCAACTTCTTAAAACAACATCACTTTGCTTTAGATTACAGCGCTATTGTTTCTATGACTAACCCCGAAGGGATAATTACCTATGTGAATCGAAAATTTGAGGAGATCAGTGGCTATAGCCGGGATGAGTTACTCGGGCAGACTCACCAAATCATCCGGCATCCAAAAATGCCAGAAAGTTTATTTAAGAATCTCTGGGAAACCATTACTAATAAAAAACCTTGGCAAGGGGTGATTAGAAATAGGAGAAAAGACGGCAGTTCATACTTCGTCAAAACTGTTATCGTGCCGATACTGGACGATAATGGCAAGATTGAAAAATTTTTAAGTATCCGAACTGACATTACTGACGTGGTTAATGCAAAAGAAACTATTCAGCAACAACAATGCCACCCCCTTACGCACTGCCCCAATCGAATTCGGTTGCTAGATGACCTGAATAGGTCAAAAATCGACTGTGTAGCACTTTATGACGTAAAAAAATTTAAAGTGCTCAATGACCACTGGGGATTTAAATACGGAGACACTTTAATAAAGGCAATTGTTGCCGGACTTGGTGCAGTAGCAGCACAAAACAACTGTCGCCTTTATCATATTAACGGAGCTCTTTTTGCTGTAACGCCCCGACAACCTGAATGTTTAGCTGACTTCGAACATAGGGTTATGGAAATTAAATATTTGGCCGAAGAAAATGATGTCTTGATTGATGACCATCACCATGAAATTAACTTTTCCGTCGGCACCGGGTATTCGTCTAGCCGGCCAGTAGCTTATGCAGAAAGCGCGCTACTCGAGGCGAAAGACGATTGTTTAGCGCACTCTGTCGTGACACGAAAAGACAGCGAAACCAAATACGACTTTTATTTTTGGCTAAAAGAAACAAAGCTTGCGCTGGAAGAAGGACGCATCATTGCGGTTTTTCAGGAAATTCGCGCACTAAAACAACAAACCTCAGGCAAAAAAAAGTATGAAGCCCTTGCTCGGCTTCAAACAAAAGATGGAAACTTGATTTCGCCGGCACACTTTTTGACTCCGTTGAAAAGTACCCGCTATTATCGCCTGTTCACACGCGTAATTATTGATACTGCAATCGAACAGTCGATTGATGCGGCTGCTGATATCTGCGTTAACGTCTCGGCGCAGGATCTTTATGACAACGACACAGTAGAATACATCCAGGCTTCACTATCGCGTAATCGCTCAGCGAGCATTATATTTGAAATTACCGAGTCAGAAGCAATCAAAGACTTTGTTACCGTTGATTCCTTTATTCGGAAAATGAGGGCATTAGGTGCGCAAATCGCAATAGATGACTTTGGTAGTGGCTACTCTAATTTTGCCTATTTAATTGAGATTAAACCCGACTTCTTGAAAATTGACGGAAGTATTATCAGCAGGATTACAGAAAACGACAATAGTAGGCATGTAACACGGGGGATTGTTGAAATGGCCAAATCCATGGGTATCGCCACGGTGGCGGAATTCGTCAGCAGTGAACCAATACTAACAGCTGTTCAACAGTGCGGGGTTAACTTCGTCCAGGGATACTATATCGGCAAGCCATCTCCGTTCTTGGATTATTAGATAGACAGGTACTAAGCTTAAAAGACTAAATTGGTGCAATCGCAGTTTTGTGCCGGAGAGTTTTAATCCACTTGGTTAAAATACTTGAGCGACTATGTCTAAATCCAAACAAAAAACTGAGCGTTACAGTGACAAACGCGACTTTCGCAAAACTTCCGAACCTAAAGGTGATGACGTAAATTTTGACTGGGCGAACCAACGACCGATATTCGTCATACAAAAACACGATTCATCAACGTTACATTATGATTTTCGTATCGAAGTGAATGGTGTCTTAAAATCCTGGGCGGTACCGAAGGGACCGTCGACTGATCCTTCTGAAAAACGCCTGGCAGTTCCTACTGAAGACCACCCGCTAAAATATGCCGACTTTGAAGGTACGATTCCCGAGGACGAATACGGCGGCGGTACCGTTATGGTTTGGGATCGCGGTAGTTATAAAAATTTAAAAGATGACGATGATGATGAAAGCCAATCGATCGAGGATCAGCTTGATGACGGTCATCTTAATATTTGGCTGCAGGGCGAAAAAATTTATGGTGGTTATGCGCTGATTCGAACTGATGGTGGAGATGATGAACGTTGGTTACTGGTTAAAATGGACGATGATAAGGCCGATGCGCGCCGTAACCCTGTCTCGACAGAGACTAGCTCAGTCAAGAGTGGGCGCTCTCTAAAAGACATTGCCAGACAAGCGGACGAAGATAATGACTGATGTGTTAGCGCGGTTAAGTTCCGATGATCGGGAGGCAGCCAAACGCGAAGACATGCCTGACTGGCTCACGCCTATGAAAGCAAAACTGACCCACGAGCAGTTTTCTGATCCCGACTGGGTTTACGAGCGCAAACTGGATGGTGAACGAGTGATCGCTTATGTAACCCAGAACGGCGAAGCTCGTTTATGTTCACGTAATAAAAAGTGCCTGAATAAGAGCTATCCTGAGCTGGAACAAGCACTTGTGGACAACTGTCCTCCGGGAGTTATTGTTGATGGCGAAGTCGTGGCATTTAATGACGATGACATCAGCGATTTTCAGCTATTGCAGGCGCGCATGAAAGTATCGAATCGCGACGAGGCCAGAGCGAGCAATGTTCAGGTTTATTTTTACCTTTTCGATTGTCTGTATATTGACGGCCACAACATTACAAACTGCTCGCTGCGGGGGCGAAAGAAATTATTAAAAGAAGCGCTGCAATGGACTGATCCACTGCGCTTTACTGCTCACAAAAATGAAGACGGTATCAGCTATTACCACGAGGCTTGTGAAAAAGGCTGGGAAGGTTTAATTGCAAAACGTGCCAACGCCCGTTACGCACACAGCCGATCTTCTGACTGGTTAAAGTTTAAGTGTTTAATGCAGCAGGAGTTTGTAATTTGTGGCTTTACTCAACCTGAGGGTGAGCGAGTAGGTTTTGGCGCTTTGCTGCTTGGCTTTTATCGCAATAAGCAACTGGTGTACGCGGGGGATGTCGGCACAGGTTTTGACGACGCGACGCTGAAAGAACTCGGCGGGCGGTTAGAATCTATAAGCCGCGAAACCTCTCCTTTTGATAAAAACTCGCCCAGTGGCGATGACATTACCTTTGTAACCCCTAAGCTGGTCTGCGAAATCGCTTTTACCGAATGGACTCAGAATGATAATTTGCGGCACCCCAGATTCCTGGGGCTTCGCCGCGATAAGAAAGCTTCTAAGGTGCACAAAGAAACGGAAACGCAGAAAGCGGAATCTTAAATAGAGGATAAATTATGCAGGTTAACGGTCACGACATTGATGTCTCAAAGCGCGATAAACTATTTTTTCCGGAAGCGGAAATCAGTAAAGGCGACATGATCGATTACTATGCAAAAATTGCCGACACCATGATACCGCATATGCAGCATTATGGCGTAAACATGGAGCGGTTTCCTGACGGCATAGCCGGCGATAGCTTTTTTAATAAAGATACGCCTGATTACTTTCCCGACTGGATCAAGACCGTCAAAATGGAAAAGCGCGAAGGCGGGCATTTTTACGCGCCTGTCGTTGATAGCAAAGCAGCCCTGATCTACCTGGCAGATCAGGCTGTCATCACCCCGCACATTTATCTATCACGTAGGGACAAACTAGAGTATCCAGACAAGATGGTATTTGACCTTGATCCGCCAGAAACCGGCGATAGTGCCAACGCTTTGCGCCAGGCCGCGTTAGATATTCGTGACTTAATGGCCGAGCTGGACCTCAGCGTCTGGATACAAACTTCCGGTGCCAACGGATTTCACCTGATTATTCCCTTAGATCAAAGCAGCTCATTTGACGATACTCGTGAATTTGCCAAAAACTGTGCTTTGACGCTGGTTCGGCGCAAGCCCGAAAACTATACCCTTGAGCAACGAAAAAATAAACGTGGCGATCGTATCTTCTTAGATATCTTAAGAAATGCTTACGGAGCGACATCAGTAGCACCCTACGCAGTGCGCGCACAGACAACGGCATCGGTGGCAACGCCTATCGAGTGGAACGAGCTAGAACAAGGGGCCGAACCACAAAGCTGGACAGTTAAGAGCATACCCCGCCGCCTGGCTCAAAAGCAGGACCCCTGGCAAGGCATCATGCGCCATGCTTTTTCGTTAACGAGCAGGCAAAGTAAGTTGCAGCAATTACTAGATACGGAGACACCGGCTGACGAGGAAAGCTAGTGCATGTTTAAGTTGCTGACTGCAGCGTTGCTCAGCTATCCCAAGGTTGCTCATTCACTTCTTCGGGCTCGGTTGCTTTGTCGACACTGACTGAGGCAGCTATAATAAAAACGGTAAACACAAGTGACATCACAAATGCCATAACATAATTACCGACTCGCCAGTCGTTTTCTTTACGCACCCCTTTAATGCCAAGGTAAACTTTTAACCCCAGGTAAAAGGTCAGCAGCAGCATTGGCACAAGCAGCCACAACTTATACTGCTCGACAAACTCGATGATATGGCCCGCAAAACCAACAAACCCATCGCTCATAACTTAACCTCCTGTTTTAACATCTACTTATTATGGGATAGCAGTAATTTTTATTTTCGGCAAGATATCGGCTTGTTTCAGCTGATACGAAAAGTTCCTTTAATTCTAATTAAAGTCAGAGTAAATTGGGGTCAGACACTCAGTAACAAGGCACCGATTAAATGAAACTTTACGAAATGGCAAAAGCCCCTAACCCGCGCCGGGTCCGCATGTTTCTGGCAGAGAAGGGCTTACTGGACAAAGTTAACCGCATTGAAATTGATCTCGCTAAAGGCGAAAACTTAAGTACCGATTTTAGCGCTAAAAATCCGATGCAAAAAGTGCCGGTTTTAGAGCTTGACGATGGTTCCTGTATCAGCGAAACAACCGCAATTTGCCGCTATTTCGAAGAGCATTATCCAGACTCTCCAAAATTACTCGGCAATGATGCCAACGAAAAGGCCATTATCGAGCAATGGAACCGCTGGGTCGATTTTTATCTTTTCCTGCCGATTGGAATGGGCTTTCAGCACACCAGTGGGTATTTCAAAGACCGCATGACGCCAATTAAAGAGTGGGGAGAGGTCAACATCGGTGAAGCAATGAAGTTTTTTGACTTCCTTAATACGCATCTGAAAGATAAAGACTTTATTGTCTGTGAGCGCCTCACTGCCGCTGACATTAACGCCTTTTGTTCGGTCGACTTTGGCCGGGTAGTCAATTTAACGGTGAACGAGTCACACCCTCACCTTAAGCACTGGTACGAGCGGATTAAGTCGCGAGCATCAGCATCAGTTTAAGGTAAATATGACTATGCAAATGAACTGGTCTGAACTTACCAATTCAATTGCCACGCTGTGGCAGACCGAGTTATATAAAGCCGGCGACACTCCGATTTATTTATCCCAGGTCATTATCGCGCTTTTTCTGATCATCATAGGCTTTATTCTGGTGCGCTGGTTAGGGGCTCACTTAGTCAAGCGTGCTCTGCGCTCCAGCGGTGCCTCAGAAAACACAATTTTTGCCTTTCGGCGGCTTATTTCGTTTTTTGCCTACATCTTGATCGTATTAATTGCCCTGCCCGTTGCCGGCATTCCGATAACGATTTTTGCGGTGCTTGGTGGCGCGCTGGCTATTGGTGTTGGTTTTGGCGCTCAAAACCTGCTTAACAATCTAATATCCGGCATTATTTTGATTGCTGAACGGCCTATCCGCATTGGTGACATTGTCGAGCTGGAAAAAGAGCGTGGTCGCGTAGAAGAGATCGGCAATCGCTGCGTACGTATCCGCCGTTACGACGGTGTTCATGTGCTGGTACCTAACAGTTATTTTCTGGAACAACGGGTAGTCAACTGGACACTGGTATCTGCCGATATTCGCTCCATGATCACCGTGGGAGTCGCTTATGGGTCTGCGGTTAATAAAGTACACGATCTGATGCTTCAGGCAGCACAAGAGCACGAAAAAGTATCGAAAAACTATCCGGTAGAGGTGTTTTTTGATGACTTTGGCGATAACGCACTGACCTTCAATTTATTTTTTTGGACCAGTGTCCAGCAACCGATGGATATAAGGCGGGTTCAGTCAGACGTGCGCTTTGCCATTGATCGCTTATTTGCTGAAAATGACATCGTTATCGCATTTCCTCAAAGGGATGTTCATCTTGATACATCCAGGCCACTGCAGGTTCAAATGACCCAGTCAGGGGAATAAAAAAGGGGCTCGATAAAGAGCCCCATCAGTACGTCAGTACATTTTCAAAACTCGTAACGATAACTTAAGCTTAAAATGCGCCCAACTTCTCGGGCCTGAACCTGGATGCCGGACTGAGTGACATCCTGATCTTCATTTAAGAGGTTTTTAACTTTTAACGTTAACTGAGAGTTAAAGTCCGGATAAAAGTTATAGACCCAGTCCAGTGAATGAAAAGGTTGCTCAAGCGCATCGCCGCGCCCGCCAATGCCAGCAGCCAGAATGCGCTCACCAAAGACGTTATAAACAAGCGAGCTAGAATGAATTCCGTCTGCCGAATCATAGCCTAACTGAAAATTCGCAACGTACTCTGAATGCCCTGTCATTCGTTTTGTCGGATTAGTTAAGTTGCCAGCTAAAGCTGGATCAATAACGGCTTCTGAATCACTGAAGGTCAGGTTACCGGTAGTAAACAGCCCATTGGTCAAATAGCCCAGATCGTGTAGCCACTCAAACTCAACACCGTAAACCTCTGCCGATTCACCATTGACATAATTTAGTGTGTATTCTTCATCCCCGACACTGAGAACGGATTCGATGGGCTTATCAATATCTTTATAGAACGCCGAAACCGTATAGTTATCGCCATTATCCGCATAATATTCAAAGCGCGCATCAAGATTGGTCATTGGGCTACTTTCAAGCCCCGCACGGCCAATTGTGCGAATATCCGTAATCGTGTCAAAGTAAGCCACCGGCACGGTTTCCCGAATGTCGGGCCGAACCACGGTTTCGCCGTAGCCTAATCGGACCTGGTAGTTGTCACCGCCAATATAGGTCAGCGACATTGCCGGATAAATATCGTCTTCCTGTTTAGTACCGTTTAAAATGCGCTCCTGCGAATAGAAGGTCTCGATGTCATTGCGGTCAAAAATCAAGCTGGATGTTGCTAACGAAACCTGCTTAAAGTCCTCCCAACGAAGGCCTCCGCTTAAACGCCACTGATTGGTAAGAAACACATCAAACTCACCATAGTAAGCATCGGTTTTTTGTACCGCGATATAGTCATCGGCGTCGGGTGGTGTTGGCTCCCGGTAGGACAAAATAAAGTTATTATCGGCGATGACATCGTCCGTCAGGTAATCAGTAACACCCAGAATATTGTCCATATTCTCATTAACGGTAATACGTAACCCCGAGCCGTTATCCATGGCAAAGCGATCAGTGGTGTAATAACGAGCTTTATCAACAAAGTCATATCCGGCTTTCAGCTCAATATCTAAGCCTGCCAGAGTCATCGGCAATGAAAAGTTACCACCGTAAGATTTAACATGGTCTTCCATATCAACGTACTGATAAACCGCCCGGTTATCATCACCCGTTACGATAGTACGCTGATAATTGCCTTGATCATCGTAAATATCATCAAAGCGGTATGACATGTCCGTAGGAATATCGGTTTCGGCCGTGGATTCTGTGTACTGCCAGTCAAAACCAAGGCCCCAGTAATCTAAAAAGGTATGCTGCCCGCGTACCTGATCAATATCCAGTGTACGCTCTTCATACTTAAACTCGTGTTCCCGGTTAGCAATATTAGAGCCTGCAATTGTTTTCAGGTTACTGCCATTAGGGCTTTGTAAAATACCGAATTCTGATTCGTCTTCAGAGTCCGTTAAGTAAAGCTTGGTGTAGGACACGCTATGAGTGTTTAAATCATAGCCAACACTAAACACACCGTTGGTGCGCTCTGTTTCAGTAGTTAAGGTAGTGTCGCTAACGGTGTTGTAACACGAGTTGGTGACATCCTCTTCTGTAGCCAGAGAGGTTGAACAGTCTGCTGTTGCGTTTTCACTGAGAACCGCATTCCGACGCTCTGAAACATCCCATTTAGTGTCGTAAGCAGCTGCCAGTAACACTCCAATACTGCCGCCGAAAAAGTCCTCATCAAAACGATTGCCAATACTGGCCTTCAGTTTGTAATCGGGATTAAACGATTCTTCCTGCAGTTTAATATCGCGGGGTAACGACTGTGCCAACTGCGTATTGATTGCCCTTGCCTGTTGGCTCGCATTGACTGTTTCTGAGTCGGTAAAGCCTTCTGTATTGATAATGTTTCGTAAACTAAAATCACCACGGTATTTTACAATAGCCTGCTGAATATCCGCAGGGATAGCGTTTTCATTACGATTGTAGGTGTACAGGTCGCTGGCATTTTCGTTATAACCAATTCCTGCTTCAATGTTCAGCAGGAAATCATCTGGCAGAGATTTGGTGCGAATATCGATATTGCCGCCGCCGAAGGCAGCCGGCATTGAGGGCGAAAACGCTTTTTGAACTGCCAGACTTTCGATAATCGTTGAGGGAATAATATCCAGCGGAATAACGTTACGGGTCAGGTCCGGGCTTGGAATACTGGCGCCATTAAGCCGGGCGCTGGAATATCTCTCACCTAAACCCCGAACATAAACGTATTTGCCATCAACCAGTGTCAGTCCCGTTACCCGCCGTAAGGCCGAAGCGGCATCCGTATCTCCGGTTCGCGACAACTGCTCGGCGCCGAGGATATCAGCAACAAACGCCTGATTTTTACGCTCCTCTACAACCGCGGCGGCGCTACCCTGTAAACGGGTACCTGTAGTTACCACTTCTTCAATGGTTGATGTTTGCTCAACCGCTGGCGAGCTTTGCTCAGCTTGTGGCTGAGCATTAACTGAACCAATTGTTATCAGGCCCAGACTCACCGCTAACGCGACGGGCTTGAGTTTGTAATGGGTACTCATGTTGAACTCCTGCGTTATTTCTATGCAAAGGCGCGTGCTGCTGCACACGCCTCATTCGCGTTGCGTTACATCAACCTGATCAGTCTTGTTCCGCAGCCGCTAACGCAGCTTCTACCCATTGGTACCACTGTGAGGACGTATCCTCGCTTGAAACCGCACCGATGTAATCAACTGTGTCAAAGAAGTCATTGTTCAGCCCACTTAAGTCATCAGCCGTTACGCTAAAGTCCGGCGAGCTCATATCCGTTGAGAAACCGTCCGCCGCAAAGACAGTGGCATTACCACCAACACGTTCGTTGATACCGCCATTATCAAACCATTCTGCACGAGTAGTGCCGTCAGCAAAGGTGGTATCTTGTTCAAATTCATTGACACAAGCCATCACTGAGCCGAAGAAGTTTAAGTCGCCCTGCTCTACGCCCAGGTCACCATCACCGGTAAACTTAACGCAGTGCGAATCATTTTGGTCAACCATGTCCTTGACCATGACGAAGTTATACAGCTGGCCCTGGAAGTTGTCATCAAACTTAGTGGCAATTGAGGGGTCATTATCGCGAGTTGACAGTCCATCGGTGGTGACAACCGTCACATTAGCAATATTCGGACTTGAAGTGGGTGCCTGAGAGTATTCTGCTCCGCTGTTCTTTTCACCGTCCGCTTCAAAGCCGCCATTACCCATGTAGACTTCTTCACCATCAACAGTCACTGTACCGTGTTTGATAAACAAAAATTGGGCGTTACCCTGCCAGCCCGCATCGATATCAATGGAGTCATCTTGCGTGTCAGTTACCACAACGTGTTTAATATCCGCAGCGCCACCAAAGAACTCGATGCCATCATCGTATCCCTGGTGAATATGTACCCACTCATAGGAAGAACCTGAACCGACCGCATTCAGAGTCAATGAGTTCAAGTCATCGCCATCGCCACCAGCACGCGGACCTGAACCGGCATACCAGATTTTCACGTATTTCATCGATCCACTATCATCAGCGTTGTCATTACCGCCGTAATAGCTAACCAAACCTTCTGAAGGCACGTTACAGGTATCAGCGTCACGCTGTGCATCAGTACACTGGTTAGTAATACCTTCGCCGTTGACAATGATGCCACCCCAGTCAGCAAAGCGCGGGCCGTCGCCGACAACATCAAAGCGGGTAAAGGCATTGGCTGAAGTGAAAGCAATCGGCTTATCAAAGGTGCCGATAGCATTTAATTTTGCGCCGCGAGCTACTCGAATAATCGCTTCACCGCTGGTAAAAGCCAGAGTGGCACCGGGCTCAACGGTCACTGTGGGGCCATTTTCATTGATGCTACAGCTGGTTGTCGTATCGCAGTCTTCACCAATCAGTAAAGCACCGTCGAATACGTGAACGCCGTTATCGGGAAGTTCAGCAAAAGTAATGCTTTCTGTGATTTCTACGTTGCTGCTCGCGAATTCAAGGTTATATTCGCAGTCACGACCGTCAAAGGCACCTTGCAGGCCATTATATTCGGCACACAGGTTTTCTGTTCCTGAGCCAGAATCGTTACCGCCACTGTCGTTGTTTGTTGTGTTGTTGGAATTATTTACACTGTTATCGTTAACTGTGGGGGTCACTTCGATATCACCACCACAACCGGCAAGAATCAGTGCTGTAGCTACAGCAGAGGCTTTAAAGATAGTTTGCAATTTCATTATGTTCTCCCGACTTAGAACCGTTGATTTATTTATTAGTCGGGTAGGGAGATTAGCCAGCTTGCATGACAGCTATGTGACAACCCGGAACTGTCATAAAAGATTCACTGTTATGACATGTTGCATTGATCTTCTTTTGCGGTTAGAAAGTAACCAGATAGTCAAATAATAACAGGGAATCGACATGAAAAAGCTTTTATTACTGGCCTCACTGGCAGTGACCAGTTCGGTCACTGCACAAAACCGTTTCGACGATGTTACTGTTGAGTCAACGCAAGTTGCTGAAAATGTTCACATGCTAACCGGTGCTGGCGGTAACATGGCACTGATGCATGGTGAAGACGGTGTGTTGTTGGTCGATGACCAATATCAGCAAATGGCCGATAAAATCACAAATAAAATTGAGCAATTAACCGGCTCTCCGGTCCGTTATTTAATTAACACTCATTTTCATGGTGATCATGTCGGTTCAAATATGTGGTTTCGTCAACAGCATAATGCCACCGTCATGGCTCATGACAACGTTCGCAAACGCCTGGCAAAGGATGATTCATTCGACCAGAAAGGACTACCGGTATTAACTTTTGATTCGACAGCCACCCTGCACATCAATAATGACACGGTACAGGTATTCTACCTTCCCGGCGGTCATACGGATGGCGACGTAGCAGTATGGTTTGAACAAGCGAATGTGCTGCACCCCGGCGACCTTTTCTTTAATGGCCGTTTCCCTTATATCGACCTGGGAAGCGGCGGTGATGTAAACGGTTATATCAGTAATGCAGAGGTTTTACTGAGTAAAATTAACGAAGATACCGTTATCATCCCCGGCCACGGTCCGCAGGCAACAAAACAGGACTATCAGCGTTTTGTCGAGATGATTAAAGCAACGAAAGCAAAAGTCGATGATATGCGCAATCAGGGCATGGCCTTAGAAGACGTACTCGGTGCGGGGCTTGGTGAAGAGTATCAGGACTGGGCCTGGAGTTTTATCACCGAAGAGCGCTGGATAAAGACGCTGTACTAAACCGGAACGTAACTGATATTTTGCCGCTCAATAGCTTTCATTGAGCATTCACAGCCTTTATCATACAGATAAACCTTTGCTATTCCATGAGATGGCTGTGACATGAATACCATAAAAGAGATTGATCTTAACTTACTGGTTTATCTTGATGTGCTGCTGCGGGAACGCAATGTCACCCGCGCAGCCGCACAGTTGAATATTACTCAGCCGGCAATGAGTAATGGCCTTAAGCGACTACGGGGCCTATTGAATGATCCGATTCTGGTGCGCACCAGCGAGGGTATGAGACCTACCGAAAGGGCTCTGGGAATGCAGGAGTCGTTGCGGACTGTGCTTTACTCAGTGGAAGAAATGATCCAGCCGATACGCGAGTTTGAAGCAGCCACCAGTAACCGGGTCTTTCGTATTATGGCTTCTGATTACGCCGCCTCAACATTAATGCCGCGTTTACTGAATACCTTAGATGAACAAGCGCCTAATGTGTCTCTGGATATTATGACCCCCAGTGACATCAGCTTTCACGATGTTGAAAATGGCAAAGTTGATTTAGCCATTAACCGCTTTGAAAAGCTACCGCAATCGTTTCATCAGAAAGTGCTATGGCAAGATGAGTTTTCCTGTCTGATTCATAAGCAACATCCGCTGCTGAATAATTACAGTCTGGATGAGTACTTAAAAGCAGAACATGTCTGGGTCAGCAAAACGGGGTTTGGTGTCGGCGTGGGAATGGATCCCCGCGACATTCAGAAACTCGGCTGGGTAGACGACGCTCTCGATAAGCTCAACCGGCGCCGCCATATTAAGGTATTTACCCGGAATTATCATGTTGCTATGTATCTGGCCCGCGAAGGGCTTGTCGCTACTTTGCCAACCCGTGCTGCCAAGCTGTATCAAAATGACGACACCTTAATCATTAAGGAGCCACCATTTTCGATTCCCGCCCTGACACTGACCATGATCTGGAGCCCGCTCCTGCAACATGACGCCGGTCACCGCTGGTTCCGCCAAATTGTAGCGGAAACAGCAGCAACGCAACGCTAGGCTTTTATTATTCCCAGAAAAAAGGCTGGCGCTTTTTCGACACCGGCAACAATTGGTCCATAGTCGTAGCATCGTACAAAATACCGTTGACCATAGTATGAGTTACCTTATCGGTGCTGCGAATATCCTGCAGCGGATCGCCGTCAATAACAATAATATCCGCCAGCTTCCCTTCTTTAATAGAGCCTACCTGATGGTCCATGCCAAACACTTTGGCCGGATCAATGGTTGCCGTACGCAGTGCCTGAAGCGGACTCATACCGCCCTGAGCCATCATCCAGATTTCCCAGTGTTGCGCCAGCCCTTCTCGTTGACCGTGAGCTCCTGATAACACATCAACGCCCAGATCCTGAAGTTCGGCCGCAACCCGCGCATTATTAAAGTGATTGTAATGGTTGTGTGGTGCCTTTTCGCGCCGCACCGATTTACCTACCAGGAATTCCTGCGGCACGTAACGGGTAAGTTTAGGGTGCTTCCAGACATCCGTTTCAGCATACCAGTAATTTTCGCCCCAGATACCTCCGTAAGCAACGCCCAAAGTTGGTGTATAAGCGACATCAGTTTGTGACCAAAGCTCCCTGATGTCATCATAAATAGACTCTACCGGAATCGAGTGCTCAACCGTCGTATGACCGTCAAATACCATAGACAGGTTATGTTGCAATAACGAGCCGCCCTCAGGCACCACTAACATTTCCAGTTCTCGGGCCGCCTGAATAACTTGCTGACGCTGGTTGCGCCGCGGTTGATTGTAACTTTTGACCGAAAAAGCACCGACTTTTTTCAATCGTTGCAAGTGGAATTTAGCATCTTCCAGACTATCAACGTGCGACGTATAACCTGGTCCATGGGCCCCGTATAAAATGGTACCTGTAGAGTACAACCGCGGCGCCGCTATTTTCCCTGCCTTTTGCATTTCAGAGGCGGCAAAAAACTCGGTAGTATCATTCGACGGATCATGAATACTCGTGACTCCGAAAGCAAGGTTCGCGTATTGCCCCCAGTTTTGCTGTGGGATAATTTCATTCGCGCCCTGAGAGCCATGCGCGTGAGCATCAAATAAGCCCGGCATAACGGTTTTACCGGTGGTATCAATAACTTCTGCCGCAGCGGGGATATCCACCTCATCGCGGCTACCAACCGCAACAATATGATTATTTTCGACAACGACCACACCGTTATTAATGACCCGGTCACCCTCCATCGTGATCACCTGGCCGCCGACAAAAGCGACAGTCGTATCAGGCACATTGGCGTCCATCTCAAACCCAATGTTCAGGCCATTTTCGGTTTGCAGGCTGGCGCTGTCGATATCGGCATTAAAGGCTGTGCTCACGTCGGTATGGTAAAGCTCCGGGCCAAGCGTCCAATAAAGCTGTGAACTGTCGTGTGTCCAGGACAAACTCTCGCCTGCTCTTACGGACAGCTGCTGCACCGGCATCTGTTGATCGCCCGGACCTACATTGATGACTTCACCACGTTCTACCAGCGGAGTAACAAAAACTTTAAAGCGCTCTGCAAACGCCAGTTGCTTACCGTCAGGAGACACACGATATTCGGTCGCCAGTTCAGACTGATAAAGTGGCCGTGCCTGCTTGGTTTCCAGGTCGATAACACTCAGTGTTGGCTTAGCTGCCGGCGTCATAAGGTACAGCCGGTCATTGCGCGCGCCAAATTGTGGCAGCCAGCCGGAATCAGCTATTTTACGAGGCTCTTCCGAAGCTAAATCAAATTCATAAACACCGGTTTCCAGCCCGTATTTGTCGCTGGTAATGTAGCCGCCACCGACCTTGCGATAAACTACCGACTTGCCATCCGGCGAAAAAACCGGCTCCACAAAAGTGCCACCGCCGGTATTCAGAACGGTTTCTTTACCACTTTCCAGATTGTGCACAACAACCTGTCCTAATTGCTCATCGTCCCAGGTCACGTAAACTAACTGCTTACCATCCCGGGAATAACTTGGATAAAGTTCAAAGTGGTCAGCGGACGTTAAACGTTCTGGCTTGCCATCTGGCAACGTTTTTCGGTAAAGGTGTCCCAGTGCCTGATAGACGACTTCGTCGCCAGCCGGCGAAACCTGAGTCATCCGCAGCATTTTGACATCGAAGCTGTCTTTATCGATGTTCTGTTCAAAGCGTAACGGCTTTTGCACTTGCTTTGTGGTTTCCACTGTAAACGGAATAACCTTGGCATCACCAGACTCAACATTTAAGCGCTGAATGTGGCCACCGGCCCAGAAAACCATTTCTTTGCTGTCCGGGGTCCAGTCCATTTTTGGATAAACCCCATGGATAGCCCAGGTCTCCTGCATATCACGTTCCATATTCTTAAACACCCGGCGGTGCTCGCCGGTCTTTAAATCCAGCAGGTACAGGACGCTGTTAAAATCTTCTCGTTTTATGTAAGCCAGGTAACGGCCGTCCGGTGATGGCGTCGGACGAATAGCGCCGCCGGCGCCGGATATCAGAGTTTCAATATCCCCCGTCTCACGCTCAAACCGTTTTATTTTATAAATACCTTCCAACGAATCTTTGCTGTAATGAAAGGTTTTGCCGGGGGTATCATCCTGCGAGAAATAAATGTACTGACCGTCAGGAGAAAATGCCGGCTCGCCCAGATCTTTTTGATCATTCGGGCGTTCAGTTAACTGAACCCCGGTGCCGCCACTAACGTGGTACATCCAGACTTCTCCAGCGCCAAGAGAACGGGTCGCGGTGTAGTGTTTCCGGGCAACGATAAACTCTCCGTTAGGCGACCAGGCCGGACTGTTTAATAAGCGGAAGGTTTCTTCAGTAACTGCGCGCTGATTACTACCGTCGGTATCCATCACCCAGATATTATCGCCACCACCTTGATCTGATGTAAAAGCAATTTGGCTGCCATCCGGTGAAAAAACCGGCTGCATTTGCCAGGCAATATCACTGGTCAGTTTTTCTGCCCGGCCACCACTAACAGGCATACGGTATATGTCACCCAGCAAGTCAAAAACCAGAGTTTTACCGTCGGGGCTTAAGTCCACGTTCATCCAGGTACCCTGGTTAACGCTAATATCAATAGTGTCAAAAACGCCCTGAGGTTGATCAACCAGCCACTCAGATGAGCCTTCTTGCTGCGCCTGTGCTGTTAAGGATAAGATGGATCCCAGAGCAATTGAAATGATGCTTTTTTTCATTGTTTTCTCTTTTTTGTACTCGGTCATTCTGTTCTAAAGGCAATTTGCCTGTTTGTCCAGTTTAGCTCGTCAGAGTTGCCAATGATCGCGGTAAGTGGGAGAAAAAAGTACTATTATCAGAATTCAGTCGGCGCAATTCGCGTGCGGTAACCCAACGTAACAAAGGTGGAAACCTATGCTGAAAAAACTGCAAAAGCTATTACAAAAAAACTTTGATACTGAGGCGTCGGACAAGGCTCTGGTAATCGAGCCCCTTGATCAGTATCAAACCTTAAGTCTGATACTGATGACCGAAATCGGTCTGGCCGACGGAGCCTTCTCACCGGAAGAGCGAGACCATTTAATGAGCGACTTGCACAACGAGTACGAGTTGACTGACGAGCAGGCAGAAAAGGCAGTAGCAGAGGCTATCAGGGAAGTCAGAGAAGCTCATTCACTGCAACATTTTACGGCGCCACTGAAAAATCTACCCTATGACGATAAACTCAGTTTGCTGGAGAATTTATGGCGGCTGGCTTATGCCGATAAGCAGCTGGACCCTTACGAAGAAAGTATGCTGCGAAAGCTGGCAGACTTATTGTATATCTCGCATTCCGATTACATTAAAACCAAATTGGCGGTGCAAGAGCAATAGTTCAGGTAGCCTAACCATCTGAACTATTGCATTAACCCTGGATTTACTGCTCAGCACGGCTCATTTCATCCGCTAACCGTGCTGACTCATCGGCACGTGGCTCAGTAAAGCGAGCCAGCCATAAATAAAGTACCGGCGTTAGGTATAGGGTAAACACGGTCGCCAGGCCAAGTCCTCCAAAAACAATCCAGCCAATCGAGTTGCGCGCTTCAGCTCCGGCGCCGGTAGACAAGATTAGCGGCAACCCACCTAAAATGGTAGATACTAAGGTCATCATGATTGGGCGCAGACGGATTTCGGCAGCTTTTTCTATCGCATCGCGCACCGACTCGCCCCGATCACGCAGCTGATCAGCAAACTCGACCAGCAATACAGAGTTTTTAGCTAATAAACCGATGAGCATTACCAGACCAATTTGCGAGTAAATATTCAGTGATATACCCGTCAAAAACAGCGCGTAAATAGCCGCTGCGATACCAAAAGGAACGGTTAACATCACAACAACGGCACTGTTGACACTTTCAAATTGTGCAGCCAACACCAGCAGCACGATTAAAAATGCCAGTATATAGGTCATGGCCACTTCTTGGTTGGTATCCTCAAACGTCTTAGCTTCGCCTAAAAACAATAACCCCATGCTGTCAGGTAGCTCGGCCTGGGCGATATCACGAAGTAGCGCTGTTGCCTCAGATAGCGGGAAGTCTTCAGGTATCTCAAACTCAACTTCAATTGCACGGCGCTGGCCGTGGCGCTCAAGTTCAGCTGAAACCCCTTCTTCTAGAATTTCCGCGACACTGGAAACCGGTACCAGGTTGCCACTGTTGGAAGCGACATAAAGGTTTTGCATATCCTGCGGTGACCGAATCGACTCCAGCCGAGTCTGCAAAATAACCGGTACCTGCTGGTCGCCAACATTTAAATCGGCAACATCATCACCATTAATTGCTGCACGTAAGGTGGTTGAAATATCGCTTAGGGCAACGCCCAGCTCGGCAGCACGGCGTCGATCAATCTTAAAGCGCAACTGCGGTTGTGTCGGCTGATACGAGATATCAGGGTTACTGAATTGCGGCGCCTGAGCTACTACCGCTGCCGTAAAGTCCTGCGCTGCCAAAAAGATATCGGTGTAATTTTCCCCGGTGATCGCCATCTCCACGGCACCACCGCCCTGACCACCTCTTACATTAAGTGAGTTAGAGCCAAATGCCCGACCGGGTGCGCCCACTACTTTTGACAACGGCTCACGCACTTCATTTATGACTTCCTGTTGCGAAATATCGCGCTCTTCCCAGGGTTTCATGGTTGCTGTAATAAAGGTTAAGTTTGGATCCCACTGCCCCACTACCGTATAGACAGACTCAAACACACCTTCTTCCAGATAAGGAAATAATATATCTTCCTGCTGCCTTGCCTGCCGATCCATAAAGTTCAGACCAACACCATCGGGCCCCCGGGCAAAAACCCTGACGGTGCCACGGTCTTCATTAGGCAATAGCTCAGAAGCGACCTGTTCATATAAAACCACTGCGCCCCCCGCCGCTACCAGTGAAGCGGCGACAATAACCCAGGAAAAGTTGAGTGCATGATGCAGTGTGCGGGTGTACTTATCTTTAAACCAATGGCCAATACCCGAGAAGATGTTTCGTTTGCCGGCATTTTTCGGCAGTTTAGCGGTAAAAGCGGGAACTAAAGATAACGCAACAAAAGACGAGATGATGACTGCTGCTGCCAGCACTCCGCCAAATTCGCGGAACAAGCGCCCGGCAGTAGAGGGCAGAAACGCGATCGGTACGAACACAGCAACTAATACGGCAGTGGTTGCCACCACCGCAAAGAATACCTCACGGGTTCCCAGTACAGCCGCTGCTCTGGGACCTAACCCCATCGCCCGACGGCGCTGAATATTTTCCGTCACCACAATGGCATCATCAACTATCAGCCCGGTCGCCAGTACCAGTGCTAACAGAGTCAGAATATTAATTGAGAAGCCCAGTAGCCAAATTGCGGCGATAGCGCCGAATAAAGCCACCGGTATTGACAGAGCAGGGACAATCGTTGCCCGGAACGAGCCGATAAAAACCCACAAGGTCGCAACAACCAGAGCAATGGTAATTGCCAGAGTTGTAATCACTTCAGTCACTGACTTGCGAATAAACAGCGCATCGTCATTGGTGACTTTCATTTCCATGTCCGGGAAACGCAGCTGTAGCCTTTCCAGTGTTGCCAGAGCCTGATCCGAGATTTCAATGGTATTGGATCCAGCTTGACGAATAACGCCGACACCCACTACCGGCTTACCGTTTAGGCGCACAAAACTGCTGGCATCTGCCGGCCCAAAATAGGCCTGGGCAACATCGCCAATACGGGTATCGTTGCGAATGATAATATTTTCGACTTGTTCTGCAGTTACCGAGGTGGCATCGGCCCGAATAATGATCCGCTGATCAGTGGATCTCAGGCTACCTGCCGGTACATCAAAAGGGGCCTGCCGCAATGCAGCAGCTACATCCGTTACTGATAAGCCATAGCTGTTAAGCCGCAAGGGATCTAATGCGACCCGCAAGACCCGTTCACGGGCCCCGTTCAGGCGGACGTCGGCCACTCCGTCAATGGATAAAAATTCGGGCGCCACATCGGTTTCCAGGCGCCGGGTCAACTCTTCCAGGCTTAGTGAGTCGCTACTAACTGCAACATCCAGCACAGCGCGGGCATCATCATCCGCTTTAACCACAATAACCTGCTCAACATCATCCGGTAGTTCACGCCGGACCTGGTTAACCGACTCTCTTACCTCACTGGCAACCACATCCAGATCTACACCCGGCCGGAATTCAACAACGGTGCGGGCAGAATTTTCTTCTGATTGAGAGCGAATGGACTTAACCCCGGAAACCCGCGCCGCGGCCCCTTCGAGAGTACTGGTAACTTCAGCATCAACGGTTTCCGGAGCACCACCGGGCAAGCTGGCTCTGACGGTAACAATGGGTCGGTCAACATCGGGCAATTCACGGACTTCCACACCCATAATGGCCGCAATCCCGGCAATCGCAATGAGTATATTAAGAACAACAATAAGAACCGGACGCCGGATGGATAACGAGGGCAGGTCGTTAGTTTCACTGGCTATCTTCTGCTTTTTATCGCTCATTATTGTGATTCTCCGGCAGAGTCAACGGTTTCTGCGTTTTGAAACTTCACGTTCTGGTCGTCACGAAGGTTCTGCACGCCCTCGACAATTAGCAGGTCATCTCGCTGAATATCACCTGATACCAATACGGTACCTTCCAGTCGCTGCTCTATTTGCACAGGTACACGTTTCGCTTTTTGATTTTCGGCTAACCAAATGTACGGGGCGTTAGGTCCCCAGGACAGAGCTGCCTCAGGCACTGCGACGAACTCCCTACCCCGTAACTCGATATCCGTGCGAAAACTGGTGCCCGGTAAAAAGTCATCTTTACTGTTATCAATAGCTGCCCGCGCCCGGAACATCCGCGTCTGCGGGTTGATGCGAGAGTCGCGCTCAACCACTTCAGCGCTAACCGGCGGACCCGAATAACGCCAGGGCTGAACCGTTAGCTCAACACCTTCCTGCAGGATTGAGACGGCAGCTTCGGGAATTCTAAAGTCAATTAACAGGACATCGCGGTCATCAAGATTCGCGATCATGGTCTGTTCTGTGATCCGATCACCTTCTTCAACATCGGTAATGCCGATGACACCGTCAAACGGGGCAATCACTTTTCGGTCCCTAACCTCGGTGCGGGCTCTTTGCAACTCGACTTCGGCGAGGTCGCGCAATAGCACGGCGTTATCCAGCTCCGATTGGGCAATTCCGCCTTGACCAAAGCTTGATTTAAGCCGCTCAACTGTACGTTCTGCATCTTTTAAATTAAGTTTCGCCTGTTGCAGTGCAACCTGCTGCCGCCGATCGTCCAGCCGCACCAGAATTTGGCCGGCTTTAACCCGATCACCTGGCTTAAAATTAACTTCCAGCACCCGGTCTCCGACTGCCGGATACAGGGTCACCGAACGACGCGCTTCCGCAGTCCCTACGGCTTCGACTCGATTGCTCTCACGTTCAAATTGTATCGGTTCAACAATTACCAGAGCTTCCCTTGAACCATAGCCCTGAGCCTGAACCGATACTGCTGTGACAATTAATGATAAAAACACAGCAACACAAAAAGTAATCGCAAAGCTTCTCATCGAATCTCCATTAAAAACCCGCGAATGAGGACATCCGCGGGTTTTGGGTTTTTAAAGAAATAATCACAGGGATTAGTTCGTAATCTTGAACTCACCCTGCATAATGGCTGAGTGTCCCGGGAAGGTGCAGTAAAACTTGTAATTACCGTCCGCACTCATACCGTCAGTGGAAAAAGTGACAGACGTTGATTCACCGCCGCCAATGACTTCAGTCGCTGCGATAACAGCGTCCGAACCACTCGGTACATAATCATTGTCCAGTCCTGCAGACATACCTTGTTGAACAACGCTTTGCATGTCTGAGGCTTCACTTAGCACCCAGTTGTGACCCATGACATTTTTTGCCAAATTGCCAGAGTGCGTTAATTTAACGGTAACTTCTGAACAACTTGCCGGAACTGACATCTCCTTTGTATCAAAACGCATGTTGTCATTGCTATCAATTGTTAGCTCACAATCGTTAGCCAGCGCGGAGTTTGCGACAAACAACGCAGAACCCAACAACAAAGTTTTCAATAGACGCATTGCAATACTCCTTCGGTTAATATCAAATACTCACTATGTATACGCAAATTTGCGCATTTAGATTACTTAAGGTCTGGCCAATGACGAAAAAATCGAACTTTACCCATCAATCTCTTTTGGCCCAAGGCACAGCTATCGACTCGCTACATCCTGACAACGACAAACAGTCGTTGATTCCTCCAGTATACAACTCAACTACCTTCATCCGTGATGAGGATAATCAATATCGTAGCGGAAGGGTGTATTCGCGCGCTGACAACCCAACTTATCGTGCTCCGGAAGCCTTACTGGCAAACCTTGAAGAGGCCGCCGATGCACGCCTGTTCAGCTCAGGTATGGCCGCCGCCACCAGCGTTTTTCTGGCGCTGAAGCCCGGTGACAAAATCATTGCTCCGACCATCATGTACTGGGCTTTGCGCAACTGGTTAAAGACCTTTGGACAGGATATGGGGCTGAAAGTTCGTTTTATTGATACTCATGTCGCTGATGCTGTCGACGCGGCTTTGCAGCAAGAGCCTGCCCGTCTGGTCTGGCTGGAAACACCCGGCAATCCATTGTGGACCATCAGTGACATCAGCGCAATTGCTGCCAGCTGTCGACAGCATGGCGCTATGCTGGCGGTCGACTCAACAGTAGCAACGCCATTACTGACCAAACCCTTAACACTGGGTGCCGACATCGTTATGCACTCGGCGACTAAGTACCTGAACGGCCACTCTGATGTGATATCGGGCGCGCTCGCCTGTCGCGAAGACTCAGCGTTCTGGCAACGTATTGTTAGTCTCAGGGCGCAAAATGGCTGTGTACCCGGCCCCAACGATGCAGCGCAGCTGTTGCGTGGTATGCGAACTTTATTTTTACGGGTCCGCGAAAGCTGCCAGTCAGCGCTGTGGCTGGCCGAACAATTACAGGCCAGCTCGCAGGTAAAAGCAGTACTTTATCCCGGTCTGCCGGGCTTTGAGGGCCACCAGATTGCCAGTCAGCAGATGAATGGTGGCTTCGGCGGTATGTTGTCCATACGCCTTGTCGGAGGTTCGGGGCAAGCTATTCATACTGCAGCTAAAACTCGGTTATGGAAGCGGGCAACCTCACTAGGAGGGGTTGAAAGCCTGATTGAACACCGCGCCAGCATCGAGGGTGATGGCTCTCCGGTGCCAGATGACTTATTGCGCTTGTCGGTGGGTATTGAGTCTAAAGAAGACCTGCTGACAGACTTGCAGCAGGCCTTTGAGTCTTTTAAAAAGTAGCGGATTAAATACTGACCCGCTTATAAAAACGGTATTCAGGACGCCAGAAGTTATCCTCAATCCGTTGGCGCAATAGCTGGTCGTCAATTTCCAGCGCCGAACCTTCTTGCTGAGCGACTTTGCCGACAGCAAAAGCGATCTCTTTTGACAGCTCGGCCAATTCGGTAAAAGCCGGCAGTAAGTGCTCGTTACCCACGTTGGCTGAAGGAGAGGCTTCGGCCAGTGTTTTACTTGCCACCCGAAACATTTCATCGCTGACCCGGTTTGCTTTTACCGCCAAAACTCCTAAGCCGATGCCCGGAAAAATATAGCTATTATTACACTGGGCAATCGGGTACAACTTACCTTCGTATTCAACGCTGCCAAACGGGCTGCCGGTGGCAATAATAGCCTGCCCCTTTGACCATTTAAGGACATCGGCGGGGTGGGCTTCTACGTGCCTGGATGGATTACTCAACGGAAAGATAATTGGCCGCTGCGTCTGCTTTGACATCGCCTCAATAACCTGCTCAGTAAATAGCCCTGCCTGACCGGAAACGCCGATTAAAATATCCGGCTCAGCACAATGGATGACATCCAGCAAGGACGGGTAATCACCACTGTATTGCCAGTCTTCGAGATCCTGCTGCGACTGCGCCAGCGCTGTTTGAAAGTCACGCAGACCGGGCATCGTATCAACAACCAGACCATGGCGGTCGACCATAAAGATATTTTGCTTGGCCTGTTGTTGCGAAAGGCCCTCGGCCATCATCTGGATAACAACCTGCTCAGCAATACCGCAGCCGGCAGAACCAGCGCCGACAAATACCACTTTTTGCTGACTGAGCTTTTTACCTTTTTTGCGGCAGGCAGCTAAAAGCGTCCCTACGGTAACCGAAGCAGTACCCTGAATGTCATCGTTAAAGCAACATATCTGGTCCCGGTAACGGCGCAATAACGGCATCGCATTGGGCTGTGCAAAGTCCTCAAACTGCAACATAACATCCGGCCAGCGGCGCACAACGGCTTTGATAAACTTATCTAAGAACTCATCGTATTCGGACTGTTCAATACGCTTGTGCCGAGCTCCCATATACATTGGGTCATTCAACAGCTTTTCATTATTTGTGCCTACATCCAGCATAACCGGCAAGGTGTAAGCGGGGCTTATGCCGCCACAGGCGGTGTATAGTGACAGCTTACCGATAGGAATACCCATGCCGCCGATACCCTGGTCGCCCAGCCCCAGAATTCGTTCGCCGTCAGTAACGACAATAACTTTTACTTTTTGCTTGGTGGCATTGCGCAGAATGTCGTCAAGCTGATCACGCTCTGAATAGGAGATAAATAAGCCCCGTGAGCTGCGGTAAATATCTGAGAATTTTTCGCAGGCATCACCCACAGTCGGGGTATAAATAATCGGCATCATCTCTTCAAGATGATTAGTCACCAGGCGGTAAAATAAGGTTTCGTTATTATCCTGAATAGCGCGCAGATAAATGTGTTTGTTCAGCGGCGTTTCAAAGCTTTTATACTGCATATAAGCACGTTCAGCCTGCTCCTCAATTGTTTCATAACGCGGTGGTAACAATCCGGTTAAATTGAAAGCAGCGCGCTCTTCTCGTGAAAAGGCACTACCTTTATTCAATAACGGCGTTTCCAGTAGTGAGGGACCCGCGTAGGGAATATATAAAGGATTTTGCTGACTTTTTGGCATTCGTGACCTACTCCTAAAACCATAAGGTGCTATTAACTGGCAATAATAGCAAACAACAGCGGATAGCGGGGGAAATTAGTAGAGCTAACAGGACAGACCATTTGGACGCTATTACAGCAAAAAACCTTACATCCTAATGCGGCTAAAACAATTTAACGATAACCATAGCCAGCAGTACCACGTTAGCGGTAAACCCAACCATAAAAAAGTAACTGCGTGGGCTGGGATTTTTGTTGGTAGCGATAACATAGTACAGCACCATATGCGCCAGCCGCGCGACCGCGAAAACCGCTGTTAGGGATGCAGTCCAGCGCGGGTCAACGCCCGCAAAAATAGCTAACACGACAGTGCCCAGCATAGGGCTTAAATTTTCCAGCGAGTTCTGGTGGGTACGCCAGGCGCGAAAAACAAAATTTTGATGGCTTAATTCTTCCGGAGCTTTACCCGGGATAGCGCCTTTTTGGCCGGCTTTACTGCCACTGGCGACCAGCCACTGAAAAATGACGGTAGCAATAATCACAGCAGTCCAAATTAACGTCGCCCGATAGTCGTTAAAAATCATTATTAGGTTTCCTTTATTATCACGTTAATTGCCAGCGCTTTGCCACACGAGCAACGGCCTCAACGTTTTCTGATGCCATGATTTGAATAGGCGTATGCTTAAACTGAACTGATAACTGAAGCTGTTGTTGCAGCCAATGTACCATAGCTTCGCCGGAATGAATCGTTTGCGCGCCATTAAAATAAGCAGTAATCGGCTCGGCAAGCAACGGAAAGTGAGTACAACCCAGCAGCACCACGTCAGGTTTACTAACCTGATTAAAATAGTGTTTGAACGTTTCCTGAATTATCGGTCCGTCAAAAAGCTCTTCTTCAACCATTGGCACAAACAAGGGTGTCGCCAGGGCTTCCACCTGATTAAAGCCTAACTCCTGAATACGACGCTGATACTCGCCGGAGGCTATGGTTGCCCGGGTCGCAATAACCAGTATTTTTGCCTGCTTATCAAGCTGCGGCAAGTGGGTTAAGGCAAGAACGCCGGGCTCGAGTACCCCGTAAACGGGCTTATTCGAATATTGCTGCATAATTTCAAGAGCCACGACACTCACGGTGTTGCAGGCAACCACCAAAGCATCCACATTAGCGCCGTTAAAAAACTCAACTGCCTCTAACGCGTAACGCATTACCGTATTAGCATCCTTGCTACCATAAGGTACCCGAGCTGTATCACCATAGTACAACAGTTCACTGAAGTAGCCGCTGCGTTGCAGCGAGCGCGCCACCGTTAAGCCACCCACACCACTATCAAACACGCCAAGCTTCATAGCCGACTATGTCTCCAGATTAATGCGCTTTAAGCGCAATGCATTAGTTAACACAAAAACACTGGACAACGCCATCGCACCGGCAGCCAGCATGGGTGATAACAGCCAACCCGACCAAGGATAGAGAAGCCCGGCCGCAACGGGTATCAACGCCGTATTATAAGCGAATGCCCAAAATAAATTTTGCTGAATATTGCGCATTGTCGCCTTTGATAAAGCAAACGCCTGCTGCACGACCGTCAGATTATCCGACATCAGCACTACATCGGCTGATTCAATAGCAACGTCGGTGCCGGTGCCAATGGCAAAGCCAACATCAGCAGTGGCCAGCGCCGGTGCATCGTTTATCCCGTCACCAACAAATACTACTTTACCCCACTGCTGTTGCAGCTCTTTTACCGCATCGACTTTGCCATCCGGCTTAACATCCGCAACGACTTTATCAATACCAAGCTGTCTGGCAATTCGCTCGGCCGTGCTCTTCGCATCGCCGCTGACCATCGCCGTTTTTAAGCCCCGCTGATGTAACGCCTCAATTAACTGTTGCGCGCTATCGCGAACCGGATCGCTGACACAAAATACCGCGCGTAAATCATTATCAACGGCAACATAAATCGGTGTTAAGCCCTCTTCTTCCCATTTTTCTGCCGCATCAGGCTGGCGATTAAGCGTGATGTCATATTCCTTCATCAGTGCTTTAGAGCCAACCAGGATGTCAGTACCCTTGACCTTTCCGACCACGCCAAGGCCTGACAATGCTTCAAACTCATCCGGATCATCAAGTTTATGTTTCTGTTTTGCATACTCCACCAGTGCCTCGGCAGTTGGGTGTTCAGAGCGTTGTTCAAGACTTGCCGCCAGCTGCAGTGACTGGCTGTCGTTATCATCGACGCTAACCCAGTCATGTAACTCAGGTTCGCCGCGTGTCAGCGTTCCAGTTTTATCGAAAATCACACCATTAGCCTGTTGCAAGGCCTGCAAAGCGCTGCCTTGGCGGAACAATACACCAAGATCGGCCCCGCGCCCGGTGCCGACCATAATCGAGGTAGGGGTTGCTAAACCCATAGCACAAGGGCAGGCAATGATCAGCACGGCAACCGCATTGACCAGCGCAAAGGTCAGCGCATCTTCGCCGCCCAGTGAGTACCAGGCAATAAAAGTCAGTAATGAGGCCAACATCACGGCAGGCACAAACCACAGAGTAATTTTGTTAACCGTATCCTGAATCGGCAACTTGGCACCCTGCGCCTGTTCTACCATGCGAATAATTTGTGACAGCACCGTTGTTTCACCAATAGCGGTTGCTTTAAACCGCAACGTGCCGCGTTCATTGATGGTGCCGCCAACCAGCTTATCCTCAGCACGTTTATGGACGGGCTCTGCTTCGCCGGTAATCATTGATTCGTTAACATAACTGTCCCCGCTGATGACCTTACCGTCGACCGGGATCTTTTCACCGGGGCGCACCTCGATTTCATCCCCTTTTTTAAGGTCATCGACCGCAACCTCAGAGGTTTCATTATCGCGAACTACCCGTGCCGTCTTACTTTGTAAGCCCATTAAACGCTGAATGGCATCGGACGTGTGACTTTTTGCCCGCGCTTCCATGTAACGGCCGGCCAAAATTAACGTCACAATGACCGCTGAAGCTTCAAAGTAAACACTCACTGACTGTTGCGGCAGCCACTGGGGAAAGACAGTAGCTACTATCGAGTAACCCCAGGCGGCGGTCGCTCCAAGCGCGACCAGGGAGTTCATATCGGGCGCGCCTTTAAGCAGTGCCGGTATGCCCAGTTGATAAAAACGCCGACCGGGTACAAATAAAACCACAGAAGTCAGCACCAGCTGGATCCACCAGCTGGTCTGTAGACCCATAGTGTTGGTGATCCAGCGCGAGAATGCCGGTACTAAATGATTACCCATCGCCAGCACAAAAACCGGCAGCGTCAGCAATGCTGCAAGCAGAAGCTCGGCGCGCAGAGATTTAAACTCTTGCTGCTGCCGCTCGCGCTGCTGTCGCATTTCTTTATCACGATCGACCACTTCATGGGCATCGTAACCCGCTTCTCTGACCGCTTCGGTGAGTTGTTCGACACTGACGCCTTGTGCCTTAACTTCAGCAGAATCCGATGCCAGGTTCACTGACACCTCGTTAACACCTGCTACCGCTGACAGTGCTTTATCGACGCGGCTGGCACATGAACCACAATTCATCCCGGAAACACTAAGGCGAATACGTTGTTCGCTCATAGGCGAACCTCCTGTGTCGGTTTTTCGGTTAAAAACAACAAAATCCAGAATACAGCCAGTTGCGCCAGTTCGGTATAGCGCTGCACGGCACCACGAATCTCGGCCATTGCCGGCTCTTTCATCAGTAAGAAGCCAAGCACCACAATAACGGACAACAGCACCAGCGCAACGCGCACAGGCCATTTCGTTGCGGGGGTCAGTGCCAATAGCAGGGTACCCAGGGCAAAACCAAAATAGCTGAGCACCGTAACCACGTTATGGATAGCCTGTGAACTGCTGCCATCGGCCGGGCAACCTGCATCGCAGGGTGCCAATGCTGACAACAAGTAGCCAACCGGCCACAGGAACAGCAACAACCAGCCCAGGTGACTAATCCACCGCACTCTTAACTGACCGCGAATCGACACCAGTAAGCTAAAAGCAACCATGGCCAGAGGAATAAAGCCAACCCAGCCTAAAACCCCCGCATTAGGGGTGCCGGTTGCATTTATCTCGCTAATATACTGGGCTGTATGATCAAAGCCGGGTTTTACCCAGCTGGCTACCAGTTGTAACCCAAGCCAAAACAGCGTCAGAATTACAAGTTGCGGCACATAGCCCTGTTGCTTGTCTTCGGTACGAGTTGCAGATGACGGCAAAGCTGACCTCCTGTAAAAAACTGACAACAACTTTCGTAATAAAGCGTTATCATAACACCAATAGTGCTTAGTGTTTTGCTATGCTAATCCCCTTAAGATAGCAAATAACAAAGGATAGCGTTGTGTCGATTCGTGTTTTAGGTTGCAGTGGCGGCTTAACCGGTAACAACCAACAAGGCTCTACCTGCATTCAGATAAACCCTGAAACATTAATTGATGCAGGCACCGGACTTGCCAGCCTGACAATGGCTGAGATGCGGCAGATTCGACACATCTTTTTGACCCATGCGCATATGGATCATATTGCCGCCTTACCCACGTTTTTAAGTAACCAGTTTGAACAGCCTAACTTACCGGTCAAGGTCTATGGCTTACCCAGTACGCTGGAACGCTTAAAGGCCCACATCTTTAACGACCAAATATGGCCCGATTTTAGCCAGGCTTTAGGCAGTGATAAACCCGTGCTGGAACTGGTCGAGTTAAATTCAGGCGATCTCATAGAGCATCAGGGAATGACACTGGAATGCTTTGCTGTCGACCACAAAATACCAACATTGGGCTTTTCGGTAAAAAGCGCCGACTCGCACTTTGTTTTTTGCGCCGACTGCACCGCATCTCAGCAACTGGATGACGACTTACAACGGCTGTCACCGATAGATACGCTGATGATTGAATGCGCCTTTCCGGACCGTCTCACCGATGTTGCCATAAAAACCAAACACATGACCCCCGCCCTGCTAAAACGCACACTCGCGCAGGTTAACGGGGTAAAGCAGGTCTGGATTACCCATCTTAAGCCCAGTTATGAACAGGAGTTGCGCGACAGCTTGCACGACGTCCCCTGGACGGTGCTGTAACGCCTACTCTTCATCGGTGGTTGCCTGCACCTCCAGCTCACCACTCATGGTTTCGTGTGTTAAGGACATAGACAACTCTGTTATTAGGGTTAAAACCAATGGGGTTGCAAACTAGCTGCCCCACCGTTTCCCATGCCAGGCTAACATAGCCGGCGTGAGTAACAGAGTCACGCATGTTGCAACCAGCAAGCCGCCAACCAAAGCCGTTGATAACTGGATCCAATACTGGCCCGATGGCGCACCGAAAAAAATGTCACGGGCAAAAAAGTCAATAGTCAGCCCCATCACCATCGGCAATAAGCCGACTATTGTCGTTATTGCCGTTAGCAAAACCGGCCGAAATCTTTGTATTGCCGCTTTGCGTGCCGCTTCCAGTGCATTTTCCCCATCCTGCCGGTATTCATTATAAGCGTCAATTAAGACAATATTGTTATTAACCACGATGCCTGCCAGCGCCATCACCCCAATGCCACTCATCACCACCGAAAAAGGCTCTTGCCGCAGGATTAAACCCAGCAGCACACCTGCCAGCGAGAATACGATCGCCGACAGCACCAATGCGCTTTGAAAAAAACTGTTCAGCTGCAACAGTAGCACCAGTAACATTAAGAAAACCGCCAGAACGAAGGCCAGCAACAGAAAATCCATTGCTTCTTTCTGGTCTTCCAGCTCCCCGGTAAAGTCTATGCTCACCCCGGACGGCAGATCCGCTTGACTGAGTTGCTGCTTTAATTGCTGCGTTGCTTCATTAACGGTGACGCCATCAGCAAGGCCGGACTGAATAGTCTGCACATTGCGTGCATCGATCCGTTTGATGATGGTCGGTGCCAGATTAGCCGACAACTCAACAAAATTTTCAATCGGCATCAGCCCTCTCTGGGTTGGTACCCGTAAATTGGCCAGGCGCGTTATCGAGCGCTCCGACCAGGGATAACGAACGCGAATATCAACGTGTTCAGGTGCAGATTCCGGCAAGTAAGTACCGACTAACACACCGTCGGTTAACAGTCGGACCAAAGTACCCAAAGCAGCGACATCGACGTTATAACGAGCAGCCTTTTCACGATCAACATCGATGCGGATCTGCGGTCGGTCTGAAGCAACATCATTTGAAATATCGCGAAAATTTCCGGAATCTTCCATTAACTCCTGAACTTTATTCACTGCCGCCGGCAGCAGGTCACGGTCATCCGCAGACACTTCAATCGTCACCGGGCGGGAAGCTGCGGGTCCGCTTTGTTGTTTTTCAACACTTATACCCAGTCCGGCTACCTCAGAAGCAGCAACCCGAATCCGTTCAATAATAACAGCGGCCGGCTGCCGCTGCCGCCAGTCAAGTAGATCCACTTGCACCGTACCGATAATATCGGGGTCCAGATTAGCGCGTAATCGCTCTTCAACCGAACCAATAGTCCGGGCATAAATCCGCTCAATGCCGTCAATCGGCATGACTTGCTGCTCTACCAGCTGTACCAGCTGATCTGCCTCTTCTACCGACAAGTTACCATCTGCCTGCAGCTGAACCTGCACCCTATCCGGTTCAACATCCGGAAAAAAATTAACGCCGTGGCCGAGTTTACTGTACATAAAAAAAGCCACCAGTAAGCCCAACACGCTGACCAGTAAGGCCAGTAATGGCTTATCAACCATATAACAAATCAACTGGTGGGACCGTTTGTCAGAGTCTTCCTTAGTTGCAGATTTTTTTGCTTTGGCTGGTTTACCGCCTATCAGTGAGCCCACAACCGGAACAAAAATTAATGCCATAAACAGCGACATCAATAGCGTTATCACAACGGTAGTCGGCAGGTAGAACATAAACTGCCCTGCCATGCCGGGCCAAAACAATAACGGGACAAAAACCGCCAGGGTGGTCATGGTCGATGCAACAATGGGCCAGGCCATTCGCTGCGAAGCACGCAAATAGGCAGTCAAAGCTTTCTCGCCCTCACTGCGCAGGCGTTGTGCTAACTCCACCACGACAATAGCACCGTCAACTAACATACCAATGGTCAGGATTAGAGCGAACAGCACCACAATATTCAGCGTAATACCCAACAAATAAAGGGTTAAGATGCCGCCCAGAAAAGCCCCCGGAATTGCCAGTGCAACCAGCAACGAGGCTTTTAACCCCAGTGCCAGAATAATGGTTAATGTCACCAGCACAACGGCCAGAATCACGTTATTTTCTAAATCGCCCAGTAACTGTTTTACATCCTCAGCCTGATTTTGCATGTAAGCGATATTAACCGTCGTTGGCCACTGCTCCTGCTCGCTGGCAACCTTTTCTTTGACACGCTCCACTACCTCAATAACATTGGCGTCATTAAGTTTTTTGACATCCAGTGCAATAGAGGGCTGGCGATCAATGCGAGCATAACTCACGGGGTCTTTATAGGTTCGCCTCACCTCTGCTACATCGCGTACCCGCACTACGTGATCGGGTGTTGTTTTAACCGGCATTTTTCGTACATCGGTTAACGATTCTATCGTGCCTGGAATTGACACGCTGATACGACCGGCGCCGGTATCTATGGCCCCCGCTGTTACCAACTGATTATTGTGGGTAACAGCCCGCGAAACTTCAGACAGTGAAAGACCATAGGATTGCATGGCTAAGGGGTCGATTAACAATTCCAGCAAGTCTTCCCGGTCTCCCGACATGTCAACTTCCAGTACGCCGTTGACAGTTTCCAGCTTATCTTCAAGATCCCGCGCTAAGCTGATTAGGTCGCGCTCGGGAATATCCCCCGAAAGGGCTACCGTGATAATGGGGAAAAGAGATAAATCAATTTCCTGAATCACCGGCGAATTGGCGTCTTCTGGCAAGTCCTGCTCGGCTTTTTCAGTTTCGTCCTGGACATCGCGAAGCGCTTTTTCTTTATCAAAACCCGGTTCGAACTCCAGTTGCAGTAATGCGAAGCCCTCTCCCGCCTGAGCCGTTAATTTATCCAGACCGTCAATACTCTGCAATTGTCGTTCCAGCGGCTCTACCAGCAGACGAGAGCTATCCTCGGTTGAGATACCCGGGTAACTGACCATAATGTTAAACACCGGAATGTCGATTTCCGGTGCAGCTTCTTTAGGGATAGTGGAGTAAGCCAGGCTGCCGGCAACCAGGATCAGCGCTAATAACAACATAACCGCCCGGTTACGGGAAAAAGCTGCGGCAATAAACGCGTTCATTCGCCACCCTCAGCCGCTTTTTCCGGGTAGTCGTCAGGCGCTGGTTTAGGTTTGACTTTTTGGCCATCAGCTAGAGAACCATGGCTGATGACAACCAGCCGCTCGGTACTGTCAAGGCCACTCACCCAAAGAGCGTTAACATCGGCCCGTTCAACGACAACGGGCTTAAAACGGATAATGTTTTGCTCATCAACAGTCAGCACACCAATTTGCCCGGCAGCATCAATTTTTATTTGCGCCGCCGATATTTTATGCGCATCAACGGTATTTGTGTCGATAGTTACCTCTGCACTCATCCCTGCAGGCAGCGGTTTTTGCTGGTTTGGGACAGTAACTTCAACACGAAAAGCACGGGTTTGCGGATCAGCAACGGGCGCGATAAAACTGATTTCGCCCTGTCGTTTTTCACCCCCAACGGTTCTGACACTGGCCGGCATGTCCGACTGTAACCGATGGATTTGATTTTGCTGCACATAGACAACTGCCAAGAGAGGGTCATTATCGACCACTTCCAGCACCTGGCTGCCGGGTGCCACATAAGCCCCCTGCTCAATAAACTGTCGATTGACGACCCCGGTTACCGGTGAGCTAAGTTCTGTATTTTCAATATCAAAGTCAATCCGGCGCAGCTCGGCTCGGGCAGCCTCAAGCTTTGCTTTGAGAGCCTGCAGCTCAGACTCAGACGATAAGTTCTGCTCATTCAGTCTTTGCGCGGCCTGATAATCACTTTCGGCTTTTTTAACCTGCGCTCTTGCCTTTTCAAGCTGCACTTGCCGATCGTCCATAGACAGCTCAGCCAGCTTATCGCCCTTATTAACCTGACGACCTGTCTCCGCAATGTACTCTAACATGCCGTCTGTGCGCGCCCGGACGATCGCCCGTTGATAGGGCTCGATATCGCCATTCAAGGTTATCTGCCGGGTAACCGGTCTTGCCTCGCTTTGAAAAACCGCTACCGTTGGCAAAGATTCCTGTTCGTCCTCTTTACCCACACTCTCTTGATCAAATACAACCCCGCTGCCGATCCATAGGACGACTAAAATAACGATGGCTATAAAGACCGCCCATGTTCCCATCCGGTTACTGCTTATCGCGAATCGCATCTAGCCACTCTTTTCCCCTGACTGGGTTTGGCAAAAACTATGATCATGAAAATAGACGACTTTATGCCATTAATCAACGCACAGAGTCGCGGCAGAACACGCTTCACCCTGGCAAGAAATTTTATATACTCAAAGTCCTGATACAATGACACTAATTAAAAATGATTCAGAACCAAATGAGCTGGCTGTCGTATTGTTCTTGCAGGAAAACATATGGACGCTAACGTTCAGAGGCTGACACCCAGGGTAATTGATACTATGAAGTTAAAATTTAGTGAGTCGGAGCAATCCCGCATTATCGAAATGGCGTGGGAGGACCGTACACCGTTTGAGGCCATCAAAGAACAGTTTGGCTTGCCGGAGAAGCAAGTAATCCAGTTTATGCGGCATCAGCTAAAGCCCGGTAGCTTCCGGCTTTGGCGTAAACGGGTAAGCGGCCGCAACACAAAGCATCGCAAACTGAGACCTGCAGGTGTTAATCGTGGTTATTGCCCGACTCAGTACAAACCGCGGTAGCTAAGATATTAACCAACACAAAGACCAGGAAAATCAAATGTCTGACTTTAAGGAATATAAAGTGGTGCATGTCACAGAGGGGGGCTGCGGCACCATTTTACTGGGCTCCAGCGGCTTGCCGCTAAAGCGTATTGAATCTGTTTTAAACGAAGAAGCCAGCAATGGCTGGCAACTGGTGTTTCAGGTACTTGAACAAAAGCGCTTTTGGCTGTTCTGGACACGCGAAGCGGCAATCCTGACCCTGGGCCGTCGGTAACTGATAATGAAGAGCTTTATACTGGCTGCCATCCGCTGGTATCAACAACGGGGCGGCTCGCGCCGTTTTTTCAATACCGACTGTAATTTTCATCCCAGCTGCTCAGAATACACTTACCAGGCAATCGAATATTATGGAGTGATGCATGGTATCAAGCTCGGCTTTAACCGTATTCGGCGTTGTACTAATCCGGACTGTGTCAGCAAAATACCAGACCCGTTGCCAGGAGTAACATCTACCGATGAATATTGAACAATTGCGTGATCAGGAAGAGGCGCTGCGCAACAAAATTCGCAAACTGACTGACGAGCAGCGGCGGGGCTATTACCGACAGGAGCGCCGACAATTAAAAGATCCGGATACTTTTGCCGTGCTAAACTACTTTTTTATCGCAGGTTTACACCATTTTTACCTGGGTAACAGGTTACGCGGGTCGATAAACCTTCTGGTAATGCTAATAGGGCTGGCTATGCTGCCGGTATTCGCACCGGTCGGCATCGTCTTATTAGTGGGCATCTTTGTCGTGGAGCTGCCGCAGCTATTTAAGTCGCAGCGTATCGTCTACGCGCACAATCTGGCAACCATGCGACAGATACTGTCACAGGTTAGTAAAACAGACGCCCTATAGCCACTACATACATATACTGGAGAAATGAAATGAAAAAAGTTACGGGTCTGCTGTTAGCATTGTCCATACAGGGACTCTGCCTTCACACAGCAATAGCACAGGAACAAAAAGCCGCGTTGGTACCTTTACCGTCACTCGACGACTTCACGATGGGTAAAGATGGCTGGAGCTTCGGGCTGGGCCTGGGTGTTGAATACGAGTCTGCCTACGAAGGCTCGGACGAATTCGGCTTCGAACCTCAGCCTGCAGGTGCAGTACAATGGCGTAGCGGTGATGACATTTTCTTCTTTGCCGGTGAGGCACTGGGCTGGCGCGGTCTTCGTTCTGACACCTGGCTATTAGAGGCCATTGTAGGCTTCGAAGAGGGCCGTGAAGAAAGTGATTCCGACGACGGCCGGTTGGATGGACTCGGTGACACCGATGAAGGTGTTGAATTGGCGCTGCAGGCGCGTCGAGCTTTTGATGCCGACTGGCGGTATTGGTTGGACGGCCGCATTGTAACCGGTGAAAACGGAAATCTTGGTATCTTTGGGGTAGGTCGCCGGTTCGGCGAGCGGACCGACGGATCCGGTTCTGAGTTTTCTATCGTTGCAGTTTTTCACGATAGCGAACTGGCCAATACAGAATTTGGTGTAGACGCAGCACAGGCTGCAGCATCGGGACTGCCTGAAACCAACCTAAGCGGAGGGTTTCGCTCCATTGGCGCCCATTATAATTATCGCAATTATATTAACGACAACTGGCAGATTTTTGGCGAGGTACTCTACGAGCGATATAGTGGTGACATTACGGATAGTCCAGTAGCACGCAGCGACTATGAAGCCGAAGTCGGTATCGGGTTTATTTACATATTCTAGCCCGCTATGCCCCGGGATCTGCAAGGTTAATTCGATTGAGATAAAAAAAGCTCTCTTTTTACAAAGAGAGCTTTTTTATTAACTAAGATAAGAAACTCCATTTCGGAAGTTAATTGGTGTACGCAACTTGTTTACCGGTTAGCGATACTCTTCAATACCCGGACAAGAACACACCAGATTACGATCACCAAAGACATCATCAATCCGGTTTACTGTTGGCCAGAACTTATCATAGCTAACCGCCTCGACCGGATATGCCGCTACCTGACGATCGTAAGGTCTATCCCATTCGGCCTCGGTAATATCAGCCAACGTGTGCGGGGCATTAACCAGGGGGTTATTGTCTTTCGGCCAATCTCCGCCAGCGACTTTGTCAACCTCTTGCTTAATGCAGATCATAGCTTCAATAAAGCGATCTAATTCAGCTTTTGATTCCGATTCAGTAGGTTCGACCATAACCGTACCGGCCACCGGGAAGCTCATTGTCGGCGAATGGAAACCATAATCCTGCAAACGCTTCGCCACATCGATCTCAGCAATATCAGCGGCTTCTTTTAATGGTCGCAAGTCGATAATACATTCGTGCGCAACACGGTTATTTCGGCCACGATAAAGAATTTTAAAGTGCTTGCTTAACTGTTCAGCAACATAGTTGGCATTTAAAATCGCAACCTCTGATGCTTCACGTAAACCACGGCCACCCATCATTGCGATGTACATCCACGAGATAGGCAGAATACTGGCACTACCAAACTGAGCGCCTGATACAGCCCCGTTACCCGCTTTGGTGCTGTCGATAGGTACAACACTGTGATTGGGTAAAAAGTCTTTCAGGTGCTCTTTCACACCAATAGGACCCATCCCCGGACCGCCACCACCATGTGGAATACAAAAGGTTTTGTGTAAGTTCAAATGAGAGACATCAGAGCCAATGTAACCCGGCGATGTAACGCCTACCTGGGCATTCATATTAGCACCGTCCATGTAAACCTGGCCGCCGTAACTGTGAACCAAATCACAAATTTCACGGATACCTTCTTCATAGACGCCATGTGTTGAAGGGTAGGTCACCATGATGCAGGACAGGTTACCACCGGCTTCTTCTGCTTTGGCTTTTAAATCTGCCATATCAACATTGCCGTGCTTATCACAGTCTACAACCACAACTTTCATATTCATCATTTGCGCTGAAGCCGGATTGGTGCCATGGGCAGAACTTGGAATCAAACAAATATTCCGATGCGCATCACCGCGGCTTTCGTGGTACTTCTGGATTGCCAGTAGACCGGCGTATTCACCCTGAGCACCTGAGTTGGGCTGCATCGATAAGGCATCGTAACCGGTTATGTCGATCAACCAGTCAGACAGGGTCGACACCAGCTCTGCATACCCCTGCGCCTGCTCGACAGGACAGAACGGGTGCAGCTGACCAAATTCAGGCCAGGTTACCGGGATCATCTCTGCCGTCGCATTCAACTTCATGGTGCAGGAACCCAGCGAAATCATCGAGTGATTCAGGGCCAGATCTTTGTTTTCTAATTTCTTAATGTAACGCAGCATCTTAGTTTCTGAATGATACTCATTAAATACCGGGTGAGTCAGGTACTCTGACTCACGCACCAGAGCTGTTGGAATTGAATCGACATCACCGCTGGCGACGCGGCTGTCAAGCACATCCAGATCCAGGCCATGATCATCACCAAACAAAACGCCAAACAGTACGTTAACGTCTTCCCGGGTTTTCGCTTCATCCAGGCTGACGCCAAAGACACCTTCGCCATCGTTACGCAAATTGATGCCAGCTGCTTTTGAGCGCGCCAGAATTTCTTTCACATTTTCGGTCATGGTGAAGGTTAAGGTATCAAACCAGTGGCCGTTGTTGATCTTGACGCCTTTGTCCTGCAGCCCCAGGGCCACAATATCCGTTAACCGATGGATACGATTAGCAATCCGGCGCAGGCCCTGTGGACCATGATAAACGGCGTAAAACGATGCCATGTTGGCCAGTAATACCTGGGCCGTACAAATGTTTGAGTTGGCTTTTTCACGGCGAATGTGTTGCTCGCGGGTCTGCATCGCCATTCTCAGTGCAGGACGTCCGCGACTGTCTTTTGAGACGCCAATAATACGACCGGGCAGTGACCGTTTAAATTTATCGCGGGTGGCAAAAAATGCAGCGTGAGGACCGCCGTAACCCATAGGCACACCAAAGCGTTGCGCATTACCAAACACCATGTCTGCGCCCATTTCACCCGGTGATTTAAGCATCAACAAGCTCATTAGATCAGAGGCAACAGCAACAATTGCTTTTTTCTCCTGTAACTCGCCAATCAACTGCTCGATATTATGCAGTTCACCAGTTTTGTCGGGATATTGCAGCAGCGCACCAAAAACATCGTGCTCAGAAGCTTCACGCGGGGGCCCTACAATGATCTCAAAACCAAAATACTCGGCGCGCGTCTTGACCACATCGATCGTTTGCGGGTAAACATTATCCGCTACATAAAAGGCGTTGGCTTTTTTGTTTTTCGATACCCGCTTCGCCATCGCCATAGCTTCCGCGGCCGCCGTCGCTTCGTCCAGTAACGAAGCGCTGGCCAGGTCCAGCCCGGTTAAATCCATCGTCATTTGTTGGAAGTTGAGCAGGGCTTCCAGCCGGCCCTGGGCAATTTCCGGCTGATAGGGTGTATACGCCGTGTACCAGCCCGGATTTTCCAGGACGTTACGCAAAACCACATTTGGCGTTACGGTGTCGTAGTAACCCATACCAATGTACGAGGTAAAGATTTGGTTCTTTTTCGCAATGGTTTTGAGCTTCGCCAGCGCTTCGCGTTCTGTCTGAGGTTCACCCACTTGAAGGAACGGCTCGAGCAAAATAGATCCAGGTACCGTATCTTCAGTCAGTGCCTCCAGTGAGTCAGCACCAAGTACCTCAAGCATTGCTTTTTGCTCATCGGCATTAGGACCTATATGGCGGCCAATGAATTCATCGTGGTGTTCTAATTGCGTTAACGTAGTACTGGTCATTTACCTCGGCCTCGTACAAAAAGAAGAATTTTTTCAAAAGAAAAACGACGAACCCCGGCTACAAGTTCCGGGGTCCGCGACAATCCGTGTCAGCTATGGGTTCATACGATAAAACACTTAATCTTCATCGATGGACGCTTCATAAGCTTCAGCGTCCAGCAGATTTTGCAGCTCGCTGCTGTCGTCCGCTTTAATTTTAAACAGCCAACCATCGCCAAACGGGTCGTTATTGACGGTTTCCGGAGAATCTTCCAGATCTTCATTTACGGCAGTCACTTCGCCGCTGATTGGCGCATAGATATCTGATGCCGCCTTAACAGACTCAGCGACTGCAATATCATCACCGGTATCGACCTTGTCGCCCACATCGGGTAATTCAACAAACACCATATCGCCTAATAGGTCTTGTGCGTGTTCAGTAATGCCAATGGTAAAAGTTCCATCGCCCTCATCACGAACCCATTCATGGGTGGATGCATACTTAAGATCGGCTGGAATGTTGCTCATAATAAATCCCTGTAGTTCAAATCGTCGTGTTTAATTTAAGTAAGCCTAAAGAACAGATTGTCCGTTTCGCACAAACCCTGGCTTAACAATTTTTACCGGCACTTGTTTCTTACGCATTTCGACTTCGGCTGTATCACTTGTTGTTGCAGGTAAGCGCGCCATAGCGACAGAAAAACCAAGCGTAGGCGAGAATGTACCAGAAGTGATAACGCCTTCGCCACCTTCAGTGGTTACTTTTTGACCGTGACGCAGTACGCCTTTGCCATCCAGTACCAGGCCTACCAGCTTGTCGTGCCCTTCTGATTTTAACGACTCCAGCGCCTGGCGGCCAATAAAGTCGCGGTCTGCCGGTTCGAAGGCCACACTCCAGCCCATATTGGCTTCCAGTGGTGTAACCTGCTCGTCCATATCCTGGCCATACAAATTCATACCGGCTTCTAAACGCAGGGTATCACGCGCACCCAGACCACAAGGCGCAGCACCGGCCTTTAACAGAGCATCCCAGAGTTGCTCAAGCTGTTCGGCCGGAACCACTATTTCGTAACCTTTTTCGCCGGTGTAGCCGGTGGTAGCGATAAAGTAATCATCGACTTGCTTGCCGACAAACGGCTTCATGCCATCAATTTGGGCAAACTGGTCTGCGGTTAACACGCTCTGCAGCTTGTCGGCTGCGTTAGGCCCCTGCAAAGCCAGCATTCCCATGTCACTGCGCTCAGTAATCTTAACGTCAAAGTCAGCGGCTATTTTCTCAATCCAGGCCAGGTCCCGATCACGAGTTGCTGAGTTAACAACCATGCGGTATGACGTCTCCGAGAAGTAGTAAACAATCAGATCATCAATAACACCGCCGTTTTCATTCAGCATACTGGTGTACTGTGCTTTGCCTTCAGTTTTTAATTTAGCTACATCATTGGCTAGCAAGTAACGCAAAAACGCCTGTGCCTGCTGACCTTCAACATCAACAATGGTCATATGGGACACATCAAACACACCGCAATCGCGACGCACTGCATGATGCTCTTCAATTTGCGAGCCGTAATTTAGCGGCATATCCCAACCGTGAAAATCGACCATTTTCGCGCCCGCTTTTACATGTGCATCATACAAAGGTGTTTTGCTGCCCATATCGCATTCCTTATTTAAGCTTCAATAATTTGCCGCAAATTATAGGCTCGAATGGCTTAAGTTTAAAATCAATAATGCTTATACTGGCATTAAATTTTTAAATACCTGCTAATGGTATTATAAGAGGTTTCAATGAAACACTGGTCACTGGAGTCCTTAAGAAGCTTTTCTGCCGTCATCGAACTGGGCAGTATGACGTCAGCCGGAGAGCGCATGGGCCGCTCACAACCGGCCATAAGTCTGCAACTGAAAAAGCTCGAACAACAAGTTGGCAGCCCTCTGTTACAGCGCTATGGTTCCGGTTTTGTGTTAACAGCCGAGGGCGAAGTCCTTTTTGAATACGCGCAGCGGTTATTAGCCCTTAATGACCAGGCCTGGGCGCAGTTCGAGCCCCAGCAGGTCAGCGGTAAAGTGCGCCTGGGCATCACCAGTGAGTTTGCCTCCAGTTTGTTACCAAAAGTCCTTGGCCAATTTGCCCAGGTCTATCCACAAGTGACCCTGCAAGTGACCTCTGCATTAAGTAAAGACTTATTGACTGGTCTGGGGCAGCAGTTTGATGTGATTTTGGCGCTGCGGGAGCAACATAATAAAAGTGACATACTCATTCAGCGGGAAGAGCTGGTCTGGGTCGGGTCACCCGCGCTGCTGGAGCAGTTCCGGTTGCCTCTGGTAGTCGCCCCGGAGGGCTGCATTTACCGCCGTCGCGCCGAGCAGTCATTGCAGCGTAGTCAGCGACCTTACCGTATCACCTACACCAATACAGATTTTTCAGGGCTGACGGCTGCGTTAACCAGCGGGCTTGGCATTACCGTCTTAGCGCAGACCACGGTGCCGGATGAACTGACCATTATCGACAGAGTATCAGCTAATAAGCATTTACCGGCTCCGGGCAGCGTTAATGTCATCATGCGTTTAGCCGGCGGCGCATCAAGTGCAGCGTCACAGCTTGCTGATTATCTGCGCGCGCGGATTTAAATTGCTAGGCTTTACCTATCGCAATATGCGCCAGCTGCCTCTTTAATAACGAGAGCCTGTTCGGTAGTGCAAAGGCTAGCGCCCGGACACCTTTCAGCACCGGGTTTGCTGACCCAAAACCCCGCTTAAAGGCTTCCATAGCGGCTATCATCACTTGCGTTTCAGCCTTACGCTGACGCTGATACGCAGCCAGGCGCCGGTGTAAACGATTTAACGGTTTCAGTTCACTCGCCTCCAGCTGTGCAACCAGGGCCTGAACATCCCCAAAACCTAAATTCGCTCCCTGACCAGCCAGCGGATGAATCGTATGAGCCGCATCACCAACCAGCACAATCCGTTGCTGATACCACTGGCGGGCATACTGCATACGCAGCGGAAAAGCTTTGACTTCTGATACAGTTCGGCACGTCCCAAGGACACGTCCAGACTCAGCTGCCACGCGCTGCGCCAGCCGCTCTGAGCCTTCCTGCAGCAAAGTTTCTGCAAAGGCCTGATCAGCTGACCAGACAATGGACACAGTATGTGAGTCAGCCGTAGGTAATAAGGCCAACGGCCCCGTCGGTAGAAATACTTGCCGGGCAATACCCTGATGGGGCAGCTCTGTTGCGATATTTGCTACGATTCCCTGCTGCTGGTAATCCCAGAACGTCAGCGGTAATTCATTTCGCTGGCGGACCAGTGAACGCCCACCGTCGGCGCCGACCAGCAAATCAGCCTGCAGCAAAGTTCCGGCCAGCTGCAGCTCAACCCGTTGACTGTCATCGCCTGCTTCCAGTAGTTGCCAGTCGTCAGCCTGCTGAATATCGACACCCAGCTGCTCCGCGCGTTGCCACAAAAAATGCTCAACTACGTTATTTTCGACAATGACGCCAAGGTTTTCTGCGTCAACATCCTGTGCACCAAATTCGATCCTGGCCGGGCTGTCTTTATCCCATACCTGCATACCCTGATAAAGACCACAGCGGAATTCACAAATGGCCTGCCACACATCACAGTGCTTGAGTATCGATTGGCTGCGGGCGTTGAGTGCACTCACCCGCAACGCCAGTTCATCACTCAGGCCCGGCTGAGGGTGTCGCTCCACTACCACCACCCGGCGCTTTTGCTTCGCCAGCAGCACGGCCAGGCTTAAACCGATCATGCCGGCGCCGACAATAACGATATCGGCTTGTTGCCTCTGCAACCGACTCATAACGGGCCTCCGGCGGTTTTCATTCCCATTGTCAGGCGGGCAAATTGCGATTTCACTGCGCCAATGTGTTGCAAACCCAGTAACGCCATATTACGCGGTACGGTCATTACCGGATAATGATTGGAGAAGCCACGCACCAGTAAATCCGTTAAGCTAATAATCGCCCGGTAATCCTGCTCGCGCTGCTGCTGGTAGCTGGATAGCGCTTTAAAAGCACCGGGGTCAGTCAGGTTTTTTAATACCCCGGCCAACGTCTCGACATCCCTTAAGCCTAAATTAAAACCCTGCCCGGCAATGGGATGTAAAGCATGTGAAGCGTTGCCAATTATGACACTGCGATGATGAATGTTGCGGGTTGCCCGGCGCAACTTAAGGGGGTAAAACACTCGCTGCGAAACCGTCTTCATTAGTCCGGCACGATAGCCAAATGCTTGTTGACAGGCCTGCAGAAAGTAGTCGTCATGCCAGTTTTTGGCATCAACGGACTGTGCTTCATTAAATGTCCATACCAGCGAAGCCTGCTGATTCGGCATAGGTAACAATGCAATCGGGCCATACTCGGTAAAACGCTCGTAGGCCCAGCCATCTAATGACCGGTCCAGCGACAGAGTTGCGATACAGCCAACCTGATTATAATCTTCGCTGACACTGGGTAAGTTGAGTAAACTCCGCACTATCGAATTCTGCCCATCGGCGCCCACCAGCAACTGCCCTTTCACCTGGGTTGAGTCGGCTGTGGTTACCGTAACCGAATCCTGCGCCTGCTGGATATTCTGCACTCGCTGGTTATTTAACCACTGAATATTAGCTTGCGCGTGACATCGACGATATAAGTTTTCTACCAGCTTTGCAGCCGGCACGACCACACCCAGCGCTTCCACGTTTTCGCTGGCGGCATGAAGTTCAGCGGCGCCAAGATAGCCACGGTCACTAATATGAATATGTTCGATTGGGGTTTGCCAACTGTACTCATCCAGCACGTTCATTTTCTGCAGCCGCTTAACGGACGCCGCGGCCAAAGCAATAATACGCTGGTCCGCAGGTGGGCCTTCGGCACGTGGTTCAATGACAACAATCGACCAGTCCGGATGCTGCTCGGCTAACATCAGCGCCGTTAATGCTCCAACCAGCCCACCTCCGGCAATTACTACTTTTGCATCCACGTTTCTATCTCTTCAGTCGTTTTAGGTACTGACTCTGTCATATTTTCAAAGCCGTCCTCGGTGATGACTAAGTCATCTTCAATACGAATACCAATGCCCCGCCAGCGCTCATCAGCGCCAGAATCTCTGGCTATGTATATGCCGGGTTCAACGGTTATCACCATACCCGGCTGTAATTTAAGTGGATTGTTTTCTGCATCTTTATAGCGACCCACGTCATGCACATCCAGACCCAGCCAGTGACTCAAGCCGTGGATAAAGTATTTTTTCCAGCGTTGCTGCTCAAAGTTTTCGTCAGCATCGCCTGTTAAAATTTCTAGCTTAGTGAGACCGTCGCTAATAACTCGCGCAGCTGCCTTGGTGGCAGCAACCAGGTCAGAGCCGGGTTTGATTTTTTCAAATGCCGCCTGCTGAGCCTCTAAAACCAAATCGTAAAGCAGTTTCTGTTCTTCCGAAAACTTACCGTTAACCGGAAACGTGCGGGTAATATCAGCGGCGTAGCCCTGGTATTCTGCTCCTGCATCGACTAATACCAGGTCACCGTCGTGCAGCTGGTCGCGGTTATCGGTATAGTGCAGTACGCAGGCGTTGGCACCACCGCCACAAATCATTTCATAAGCGGGGTATAAAGCCCCGTTCATTGCGAACTCATGCTGCAGTTCAGCACCTAACTGGTACTCAAAAACCCCCGGCTGCACATATTTCATTATGCGTTTAAATGCGTTACCGGTAATTCGTGCCGCCTCCCGCATAACATTCAGTTCGTTGGCAGATTTTTGCTGACGCATTGTATCCAGTAGTGGGCGCAAATCCTCAATACGATGGGGTACTTTGTTGCCTCGTTTCTCAGTTTCCCGCAAATAAGCCATAGCCTGATGCACGTCATGCTCCAGACTTTCATCTTCGCCCAGCAGCAAAAATACGCTTTCAGTGCCATTTAATAGTTCCGGCAAACGCTGTTCCAGCTGATCAATGTTGTACCCGGCGTCGATACCCAGTGCATTGGGCGCATTGTGATAGCCAAGACGTAACCCATGCCAGACCTCGGCATCGGGATCTTTATCCTGGCAAAACAAAACACTACCCGGCTGGCTACTTAACGTACTTAACATTAATACAGCGTCAGGCTCATTAAAGCCGGTCAAATAATGAAAATAGCTATTTTGCCGAAACGGAAACTCAGTGTCGTTGCTACGGATCAACTGTTCGTTCGCCGCCACCAAAGCCACGACATTAGCGGGGAGCTGATCAAGGACACGCTGTCGGCGGCGCAAAAATTCATCCTGAGGTATGACGGGTTGCATGATGTTATCCTTCAATGCAAAGTTTTGTTGGTTGCTGTCGATGGCGGCTGATTTTTGCCCAGCTCTGAAAAACACATCATGGCAGAAACGCGCAAATACTCCGCTATTTCAAAATAGGCTTTTTCTGTCTCATTACCTTCTTCAACGTCAAATTCCAGTTTTGCGATCTCTACCATGTCATCCAGCGCTTCGCGTAAATCTGCCGAGGCATTGGCAATACTGGCCTGATTTACGCCAAACCCGACCAGGAATGACTGTACCCAGCCCGCTAATGCCTGCAATCGATCAGCAAGCGGAGCCTGATCCTCTGGTAGCAATGGCTGATAGTCCATGTCCGCACTAGCCAGCGAGCTTTGAACCTGTTCTGCCTGCTGCTGAATTAACTGCTTAAGGCCCGCCGGCATTGGATTGCTGTCGTAGGCCAGATCACTCATTAAAGTTAACAATTCGTCACTGTCGGCCGGGGTTCCGGTGGCAATAAGACCTGTTAACATTCCCTGCACTTCTGCCGCTGACGGTGTCATATCGTAACGAGCAAAATCTTCCGCCAGGCGGTCGTAGTCAAAACGTGTTGGCATGATAAAAATCCTTAAAATTACTTACTAACATCCTAACACCGGGCTTTATAATTCGCTAGCTGACAAGCCTATGCCGGACGTGTCATAATAACGCTGTCAGACACGCAACACAGTGATTAACTTTAAGCAGGGAGTCTGCAACATGGCTGGTCGTACAATGGACATTACTTTACTGGACAGAAATTACCGGGTTAATTGTCCGGTAGGTCAGGAAAGTGCGTTGCAACAGGCCGCTGATACGCTGGATCAACGCTTGCGTGATACCAAAGAGCGTACTAAATTAACTAATGTCGAGCAGATCGCGGTGATGACCGCGCTTAATTTGTGTCACGAATGGATTCAGGATCAAAACGACCAGGCGGCACGCACCGCAAAACTGGAAGAAAAGATCCAGTTGTTGCAGGCAACCATAGAACAGGCAATGAGCGAACAGCGCTCAAACCGTGGTTCGCGCTGACAACAGAGAATAGTTTTACCGCTTTTGCGGTTTCCTGGGGCGTACGAAAGTAGGCGAATGTCCCTGAGCCGATGCTTTTAGAACAGGGGATCACTGGCCCGTCATGAGCAAGCCCGGCGTGTACCGGGAAGCCTACGACGGATACCAATTGCTCCCCGCCTTGGACCAATGGGTTCAAGGGCCAACGCCGTAAACGGCGCCTCCGGGAAACCACCCTATTGGGCTGACTTCTCCTCAGCCACAATAGCTCTTACGTCTTCCAGCAATTGCTGAGCATCGTAAACGATGCCGTCTTTTATGGTGTATTTAACCCCTTCGGTACGCATCGGCTGGTTATTATCATCGAGTTTAAAATGCCCGGTACCGTACAGCACCTTAAAGTTTGCTAGCGGGTTCTCTTTTACTATCACCAAATCGGCCTTCTTGCCCAGCGCCACGCTGCCAATTTGACCATCTAATTGCAATGCTTCCGCGCCTGCTAAGGTGGCCGCATGAATAACTTCCAGTGCATTAAGCCCTGCTTCGCGCAGTAGCTCCAGCTCGCGGATGTAAGCAAAGCCATAAATTTTATAAATATAGCCGGCATCCGAACCTACGGTAATTCGACCACCATTAGCATGATAATCCTTCAAAAATCTCATCCATTTTTGATAGTTATCCTTCCAGGCAATCTCGTTATCCGTTGTCCAGTCAAACCAGTAAGAGCCATGAGCATAGCGGCTGGGTTCAAAGAACTCCCATAACCTGGGCAGGGTATAATCATCATGCCAGATCGCCTGACGCTCGCGCATCAAATCGCGCGACGCTTCATAAATGGTTAGTGTTGGATTGATGGTAAAATCCAATTCGATGAGCTCATCACGCACCGCATTCCATTTTGCTGATCCCTGCTCCGCCGACTGCTGCCACAACCGGCCGGCTTCCTCAAAACGGTGTTGTTCGTTGTTGTAATTGTAATGCGCCGGATAATCCTGGATTCGTTTGTCCTCGAATAACGCTTCCGGCAGACCATACCAGTGCTCCATCGAGGTTAAACCTAAGCGGGCCGAATCCAGAGCGTTCATTGACATGACGTTAAGCTGAGCATGGTGCATCATAGTGCCTAGCCCCTGTTTATTAGCTTCGTCTAACGCGGCTTCCATCACCTTGCGTGACGCGCCAAAAAACTTAATTCCCTGGGCGCCCTGTTGCTTAATGTACCTGACCCACTCGCGAGCCTGCTCAGGCCCGTAAATGGGTTCATCCCAGCCCTGACCAAAACCAACGTAGGCGACAATTCTGGGGGCCGCAATGCGATTATCCCGGCCTTGCTGCTGGTGCCATTTAACCCAGTCTAAGCCATTAAAGCTACCCGGCTCACGGATGGTGGTAATGCCATGCCCAAGCCACAGTTTCAGTACATATTCAGCCGGTATACCCTCAGCCGATCCACCAATGTGAGCGTGCATATCGATAAAGCCCGGCATAATATAATGCCCTGCCACATCAATTTCTTTATCGCCCTGCCGGGCTTCGGGCCGGCGTGATTCGATTATCGGCACCCCGGGGTTGCCGACACTGACTATCTGTATGATGCGATCATTTTCAATCACGATATCCACAGGCCCCTGAGGCGGAGCTCCTTCGCCGGTAATGACCGTACCGCCGCGAAGAATCAGACGCTGATAAGGTCCTTCGCCCCGCTCCATTCGTTCCGGAGCCTTCGGCGGCCCCTGCCAGGCTAATACCGGTAAGCTAATCAGGGCTATCGCAAGTGCCACAAGCATCGTGTTTAATCGATTCATCGGGTATCCTTAGGCAATTCTTGTTGTAATTTTGACCATTATCATGAACCGAGACCAGCTAAGACGCAAGTTGCTACAGACCAGAGCACAACTTTCTGAGGCTAACCGGGCGAAGGCGGCGCTCGCCGTAGCGAATCGGGTAAGCGATCGACTAAGCTCGTATGACGGCAGCCATCAATTTGCGGCGATATTCAAAAGCTTTGCTGCCGAACTGGATACCGGCCCGACCATCGGGAGACTCTGGGACAAAGGTATAAAAACGGTATTGCCCGTGCTTCATCCTTTTGCGCCGGGGCATCTGTTGTTTTTGCAATACGACAAAGCGACGCCGATGGCTAATAACCGATACGGCATTGCAGAACCCCGGCTGGACTGCCGGAACGTGGTTCCTTTGCAACAAATACGCTGGTTATTTATGCCGCTAGTGGGTTTTGATCTGGCTGGCAACCGGTTGGGTATGGGGGGCGGTTATTACGACCGCACGCTGGCTAGCTGGCGGGCGGGATCGCTGCCTAACTTACAGCCTATCGGGCTGGCCTATGACGAACAACAACTAAGCACGCTGCCAGTGGCAGCCTGGGACGTTCCTATTTCAGAGGTTATTACCCCGTCACGGCACTGGCATTTACCCGCCAAATAGCCATGCACATCGGGACTAAAGCCCCTATACTTGGTCATGAAAACTTGGTCATGAAATTCATACATCCCCGGAGAGTTCGCAATGGCAGATAACAAGGCAATGAAAAAAGCAGCCGCAGAAGCAGCACTAAGCTATATCGAGGACAATACGGTTGTTGGTGTTGGTACCGGCTCTACAGTTAACTTTTTTATCGACGCTCTGGCAGACCGCAAAGACGATATTGAAGGTGTTGTTTCCAGCTCTGAAGCATCAACAGAACGGCTGCAACAGCTCGGCTTTGAAGTTTTGGATCTGAATTCCGCCGGGCCTGTGCCCGTTTACATTGACGGTGCCGATGAGATTAACGAATACGGCCAGATGATTAAAGGTGGCGGCGGTGCTTTGACACGCGAAAAAATTATTGCAGCCGTCGCGAATAAATACATCTGTATTGCTGATCAAAGTAAGCAAGTGGATTTACTGGGTACGTTTCCTCTGCCCGTGGAAGTCATTCCCATGGCCCGTTCTCACGTGGCGCGGGAAATCGTCAAACTTGGCGGCGACCCTGTTTGGCGTCAGGGTACCACAACCGATAATGGCAACTGGATTCTGGATGTTCACAACCTGAAGATCATGAAGCCAATGGAACTGGAACAGCAACTGAATAATATCGTCGGCGTAGTGACCAACGGGCTATTTGCGAACCGTGGCGCCGATATCGCCCTGCTCGGCAATCCGCAGGGCGCACAAACAATCGAGTTTTAAGCAAACAGCAAGCGGGTTACTGTCGTCTGCTCGTTAGTCAGACTGGCCCAGCACCGTGCGTTCCATGCTTTCCGGCGAGACATGGCGCACGTCTTTGCCTTTTACGAAAAAGATAATGTACTCAGCAATGTTCTGACAACGGTCGCCCATCCGTTCGAGAGAGCGCGCAGACCATAAGACATCCATAATTTTGGGGATAGAGCGGGAATCTTCCATCATGTAAGTCATTAGCTGGCGAGTAAGCGCTTCGTATTGACGATCCGCCTGCTGATCTTGCTGGTGGACCTCGTACGCCGCCTCTAAGTCCATGCGTGCAAAGGCATCAAGGACTTTACGCAACATACTTAACACATGCTGTCCCAGGTTTTCCAGGCTAACTAACAACTGCTGCTGGTCTTTACTGAAGCTTTCTTTTGCCACTTTGGCAATGCGCTCTGCCTCGTCACCAATACGTTCCAAATCAGCAATGGTCTTTATAATTGCAATGACCAAACGTAAGTCGCTGGCTGCAGGCTGTCGCTTGGCGATAATATGGACACACTCTTCATCAATCTGAACTTCAAGCTTATTGATTTTATGGTCACTGCTCAGCACTTTTTCAGCTAACTCAGTGTCAGCGGTCTGAATCGCTTCCAGCGCATCACTAATTTGTTTCTCTACCAGCCCGCCCATACTGAGAACGCGGTTGCGAACAGCCTCCAGCTCTTCATTAAATTTGCCGGAGATATGTTTACTCATATTTAATTTATCCATTACTATCTCCTTAACCGTAGCGGCCGGTAATATAATCTTCAGTCTGCTTTTCAGACGGTGTGGTAAACAAGGTATCGGTATCGGCGTACTCTATTAACTTACCCATATACAAAAAGGCAGTCTGGTCCGACACACGTGCCGCCTGTTGCATATTATGCGTGACGATCACTACCGTAAACTTTTGCTTTAGCTCTGTGATCAGCTCTTCAATAGTTAGGGTAGAAATAGGGTCAAGCGCTGATGTCGGCTCGTCCAGCAGCAAAATTTCTGGCTCGATGGCAATTGACCGGGCGATAACAAGACGCTGTTGCTGGCCGCCGGATAAACTAAAGGCACTGGCATTGAGCCGGTCTTTTACTTCATCCCACAGAGCCGCACCACGTAAGGAGGTTTCTACCGCTTCGTCCAGCACCCGACGATCCTTTATACCCTGCAAGCGCAAGCCATAAACCACATTTTCGTAAATGGATTTAGGGAACGGGTTTGGCCGCTGGAACACCATGCCAATGCGACGTCGTAGCGCAGCAACATCTACATCTTTATCGTAAATGTTTTTGCCGTGCAATTCGATATTGCCCTTGATTTTACAAATCTCAACCAAGTCATTCATGCGGTTAATACAACGTAACAAGGTTGACTTGCCGCAGCCTGAAGGTCCAATAAACGCGGTTACCCGATTTTTGGGTACCCGCATTGAGATATCTTGCAGCGCCTGATCCTCGCCATAGAATAGATCGAGGTTTTTAATCTGCAAAGCTGTCTGCTCTTCAGACAGATTGGCTAAGTCCAGTTTTTCTGTGTTACTTGTATTCGGGCTGACCGTAATCATAATTTAAAACCTTTTCGACAATTCAGTCATACTTAATGTTCAAGAGAACGATACTTTTCGCGTAAGTGATTACGCACACCGATAGCGGTCAAGTTAAGACCTACAATGACTGTAATCAATAAAAACGACGTGGCATAAACCAATGGCCGTGCTGCCTCTACGTTTGGACTCTGAAAGCCAACGTCGTAGATGTGAAAGCCCAGGTGCATAAATTTCCGGTCCAGGTGAAAGTACGGGAAGTTACCATCAACAGGCAGCATCGGCGCTGATTTTACGACACCGACCAACATCAAAGGTGCCACTTCGCCGGCAGCCCGGGCAACCGCCAGAATCAAGCCGGTCATGATCGCCGGTGACGCCATCGGCAAAACAATACGCCAAATCGTTTCCCACTTGGTCGCGCCCAGTGACAACGAACCCTCACGTAAACTTGGCGGAATTCGGGATAAACCTTCTTCGGTGGAAACAATCACCACCGGCAAGGTCAAAATTGCCAAAGTAACGGCAGACCAGAGCACGCCCGGGGTACCGAAGGTTGGATTAGGTAAAGCCTCTGGATAAAAAATTTGGTCTAAACTGCCGCCGACCATGTAAACAAAAAAGCCCAGACCAAACACACCGTAGACAATCGACGGCACACCAGCGAGGTTAATTACCGCAATACGAATAAGCCGGGTGACAGCATTCTTACCAGCGTACTCATGCAAGTAAACCGCCGCAATAACGCCAAACGGGGTGACGATAACCGACATCAGCAAGACCATAAAAACGGTGCCGAAAATTGCCGGAAAAACACCACCTTCAGTGTTCGCCTCACGGGGATCGTTGCTGACAAAGCCACCAATTTGCTGAAAGAAATGTCCAACTTTGGCGATCAAGCTCATATCGTTAGGAAAGTTAACATCCAGTACCCGGTACATAGGTAAGTCAACATCCTGACCACGGAAGTCCTCAACCACCAAACCATCACGTTGCGCCTGCTGACGTAAATCAAACAGCTGGTCTTCGTACACCTGATAGTCATCATGCAATTGCTGACGCTGGCGCTGAAGTCCAGCGATTGCTTCTTTCGTCAGTTCGTTCTGCAGCTCCAGTCGGCGCCGTTCCATTGTCAGTTCGTTTAACGCATAGTTAATGCTGCTGATTTCGCCTTCCTGCAAAGCAGTGGCCTGTTCATTTAACTCGACAGCGCGCTCTACCCGCTGCAACAGAACCTCACGGAAATCGCTGTCACCCGCTCGGGCAACTACCTCTCCCTGCTCTTTTACCGCCGTGATACGACCGTAAAAGTTGCCATCTTTACTGCGCTCAATTACGGCTAAATCGGCAGGCGTTTTATCGCCGCTGATTAATGGCTCCAGTACCCAGGTAAAATCAAGCGGCACATATTCGCGGTTACCAATTTTCATTAAGTAACGGGTGACCATTTCCGACTCGATATTGCCTAAATCAACCATTGACTGGGTTAGTCGCGTGGTGGGTACCGATTCAGTATCGTAAATCTCACCGATCAACTGGGCAGACGAGCCATCCGCTTGTTTTACCATCATTTCATGGATTGGCGCCGGCCAAAAGAAAGACAACCCTCGCCAGCCAATCATTATCACCAACCCGATGACCGCAATCAGGCTGATGCTCACCGAGCCAGCTGTCAGCCAAATCCAGGGTTTTCCGGTGTTAAACCACTTTTTCATCGTTAAACCTCGAGTGCGGATCACATGGAGCTGTATTTGTCGCGCAAGCGCTGGCGGACAAATTCAGCAATGGTGTTAAAGAAGAACGTGAAGACAAACAGCACAAAAGCAGCCAGGAATAAAATACGGTAATGAGAGCTACCGACTTCCGACTCCGGCATTTCAACCGCAATATTTGCTGATAAAGTACGCATTCCCTCAAAGATATTCCAATCCATAATGGGGGTGTTACCGGTTGCCATTAACACAATCATGGTTTCGCCAACTGCCCGGCCCAGACCCATCATAACCGCTGAGAAAATACCCGGACTGGCGGTCAGTAATACGACTTTGGTTAACGTCTGCCAGGGTGTTGCACCTAACGCCAGAGAACCATTAGACAGGTGTTTCGGGACACTAAAAATAGCGTCCTCAGCAATCGAAAAAATGGTCGGAATAACAGCAAAGCCCATCGCGATACCTACCACCAGAGAGTTACGCTGATCAAAGGTGACGCCCAGCTCGTTAGTTAAGTAACCACGCACGTTGCCGTCAAACAGTAGCTGTTCAATCCACGGACTTAATGAGAACGACAGCCAGCCGACAAATAACACTACCGGGATAAGCACCAGGGCGGCCTTACCCTCATTCATTTTACTTCTGATCGAGGCGGGTAGCTGGGTCCATATAGCTGCCACGCCGATGATGGCTAATGGCACAAACAACAGGACTGCAACAAAACCAGGTAAGTAGGCCTCCACCAGCGGCGCTAGCCAAAGTCCTGCCAAAAAGCCCAGAATAACCGTCGGCAGGGCTTCCATAATTTCGACAGTGGGTTTTACAAACTTACGCACCGACGGTGACATAAAGTAAGCAGTATAGACTGCTGCAGCCAGGCCAATAGGCACCGCAAAAAGCATCGCATAAGCAGCCGCTTTGATGGTACCAAAGGTGATAGGCACTAAGCTGAACTTAGACTCAAAGTCGTCCGAACCCGAGGTCGACTGCCAGGTATAGTCGGGCTCTGGATAGCCTTCGTACCAAACTTCCTGCCACAAAGCACTCCAGGTAACTTCGGGATGCTCGTTTTTAACATCATACAAGCCGTAGCCGTCAGCTGTCTTCATCAGTAAGAAGTTAGCCCGTGGATCAACCATGACACGTTGAATTGGACTATCACTGGGTTTGCCGCGGTATAAATCAGCTTCTGACGTGGTATGAAAGATATTCATCGAGCCGTCTTCAGAAAGGGTATAAAACGTCCGGCGATAGTACTCCACCTCTATCCGTGTTACCGGAGAACCCGCATCAAAACTACGGATGTACTGGTACTGACGCCCATCATCACCCGGAACTTCAAACCACTGCGATACCTTACCTGAATCATGGGTGACTAACACCGACGAAGCACCGGCGAGTAAGTACATACCTGAGGCATCACCGAGCTCTCTGCTGCGCACTGGCAACAGTTCACGCTCACTAACAGTTCCGTCGACGGTGATATCAAAAACATGAACCCGGTTACCACGGCGGGCCAGAACCTGACGTAAGTCTGGTGTTACGACCAAATCGTCGATAGCGCTGTTTAACTGAATTTCGGTTCGTTTAGGCGTGAGTGTGACGGCGCCGGTCATAAAGTTTTCTTCGGCGACAAAGTTACTCACTACCAAGGTGTTTTTTTCCACGACCGCAGCAAAAAGCAAACCTTCACCGTCAGTCTCATAGGCCAGCTTTTCAAGCTTACGCTGGTCCGGGTCAATGACAAAGGCACTACCGTCGTTTTTAACATCGATAGTGGGGGTGATGGTGCGTTGAATACGACCTGTCACCGTCGATACGGGTACATCCGGAAAGCTAACCTGAAACTTAGGCTGAGCAACTAAAGCCGTACCCTCGCGGGTACCGTAGGCATACTGCTGATTGACCGGCAACGAACGGGAAAAGCTGCTGATGTCTTCCGCTGGCAACAGCTGTTCAGTCAAAATCACAGCGCCGGTGTTTCGTTCTTCATTATCAACTAGCGAAAAAAACTGAACCTGGCCGTTGCTTAAGAACCGATAACCAATTTCGCCCTGCTCTTCCATGCCAACTGCTTCTACCGGCCCCTGTTCCGGCAACTCGAAACTGTTCACTTTTTTCAAATCAACCGATTCGAAAATGGGCTGCACCACATAAAGGAGGTAGAAAAAGATCAGCAACAAAGCAACCAGAACCAAGATGCCGCCAGCTGTCACGCCATAACGTGCTGCATTATCTTTTAGCAGTCGTATGCGATTGGCAGCTAACTGCTGAGCAGATTGTGGTGCCATTTTGACCTCAATAAGATGTAATTAAAGAAAGCTTATCTTAATATTTTTTTATGACAGTATTGTTACACCACTGTCATAATTTCTTCACTGAAGTGTAAAAATAAAAAACCGGCACTCTGCTAAGAGTACCGGTTATTACACTTTCAATATTTAGTGGCTTAGACCCAATTTTTCCAGTTCCGCGTCAACAACCGCTTTTGGCAAACCGATATAACCGTCCTTATTAACAATGTCCTGACCTTGTTTGGACAGAATCATTTTTAAGAATTCGGCTTCGGCATCACCCAGTGGTTTATTCGGGTGCTTGTTCACGTAAACATACAGGAACCGGGCCAGTGGGTACTGACCTGCCAGAGCATTTTCCCGGGTAGCTTCAACAAAGTCCTGATCATCACCTTTGGCTAAAGGTACGGTCTTGACACCTGAAGTAACATAACCGATACCAGAGTAGCCAATGGCATTAATTGAGGTGGATACCGACTGAACTACTGATGCTGAGCCAGGCTGCTCGTTGACGTTCGAGCGGAAGTCACCGTCACATAAACCCACTTCTTTAAAATATCCATAAGTGCCTGATACTGAGTTGCGTCCATATAATTGCAGATCACGGTTGGTCCACTCATCTTCAAGCCCCAGATCGCCCCAGCGATTGACCTGCTCTCTGGCACCACACTTACGCGTTGACGAAAATACCGCATCAACTTCGCGAATGGTCATCCCTTCGATCGGATTATCCTTGTGGACAAAAACCGCCAAAGCATCAATTGCGACTCTCACCGGTGTAGGTTTGTAGCCGTGACGCTTTTCAAAAGACTCAATCTCTTTCGACTTCATGGCACGACTCATCGGCCCAAAGCTTGACGTGCCTTCAGTTAAGGCCGGTGGAGCTGTTGATGAACCTGCCGCCTGAATTTGAATATTAACACTGGGATACATGCGCTTAAATTCTTCACCCCAGAACGTCATCATATTAGCCAGAGTATCCGAGCCTACCGAGGACAAGTTACCCGACAAACCGGCGACCTTCTCATATTCCGGTAACTCATCGGTGTTAGCCATTGCTGCACTACTAAGAGCAATGCCACCAGCCATAGCTATGGTTGATAATGATTTACTAAATACAGTTGTTGGTTTGAACATGCTGTTCACCTCTTTGAGACCTTTTGTCACAGATAATGGAGCTTACTGTGAGGCACTATATAAAAGTGATGTGACAGTTTAATGACAATTATGACAATTTCTTTAAATTTGCCGTTAGCGGTCTTTCACAAGTTCCGCCGGTAGCCGGAACCAAAACCGGGATCCCTGCCCCGGCTGTGAATTAATTTCTAAGTGGCTATTGTGGTGCTGCAGGGCCTGCTTAACGATAGACAAACCAAGCCCGGTACCTCCGCTTTGGCTGTTACGGTCCGGGTCCACCCGGTAAAAGCGTTCAGTAAGCCGCGGCAGGTGTTCATTTTCGATGCCGGGCCCACTGTCTTCAACACTGAACTCGGCTTCATTTTTAACTTTGTGCCATGCTACCCGGATATTTCCACCTTCCGGCGTATAACGAATTGCATTAACCAGTAAGTTTTGCATCGCGCTCAGCAACTGTTCTTGTTTCCCGTAAACCTTGATCGGCTGAATATCAAAAGTGAGTTGCAAGTGCTTATCCCGTGCCAGTTTTTCAGTCTCTCCCTGCAACTGGCTCAGCAGCCGGGGAACATCCACAACATGGTCAAAGACATCATGGCTGGGCGTTTCCATTCGCGATAACAACAACAGCTGCTCAACTAAAGATCTCATTCGCTCGCTTTGTTGCTGCATTTGAGTGACCGCTTTGTCAGCCAGCTGGGGCGGGGTTTCGCTAATATCATCCAGCATTTCCAGGTAACCCTGCATTACCGTCAGCGGCGTTTTAAGTTCATGGGATACATTGGCAACAAAGTCACGCCGCATAGTGTCCAGTTGTTTTACCTGAGTAACGTCGCGGGCTACCAATAAAAATTGGCCATCACTGTATGGCATGACACGGATTTCGATATCCAGCGAATCTCTTACCGGCGACGGTATTGTCAGCGACTCACTGAACTCTCCTTTATTAAGGTAAGCAAAAAACTGCGGATGACGGATAAGATTTGATAAGCGCATACCCGCATCTTCCGGCCAGCGCAAACCAAAGTAAAATTGCGCCAGTTTATTGCTCCATAGCAAAGAACCATCACTACGAAATACAATGGCAGCGTCCGGCAAAGCCTCTGCCGCCTCACGGAAGCGACGCAGTAATCGCGCCAAGGCTTTACGTCGGCGTTGGCTGCGCCGCTGATTGCGATAGATACCATCGTAGATATAGCTCCAGCTACCGGGAGCGGTTGGCGGCAGTAAGTTGCGACTATTCCAGAGCCAGCGGGTTAGACGTTGTTGGTAGTAGTAGTGCCAGATAACCAGAATAGCCAGGCCAATGGTCAGAGCTGGCCAGAACACATCGAAAAGCCAGCCCAACAAAAGAAAGGGCAGAAGATAAAGAACCAGATCACGTAAGGCGGCCCAGTTAGAGTAATCCCGGTCCATAAAAGTTAGTATCCGCTAATTATCAGCATAACAGGTTAACGCGAAGAGAACCGATAACCAACACCCCGCACGGTCTGAATCAGGCGATCATAGCCGTCCGCGGTCAAAGCTTTGCGCAAGCGGCGAATATGAACATCAACCGTGCGGTCTTCAACGTAAACGTTGGTGCCCCAAACCTGATCCAGCAACTGTTCGCGACTGTAAACCCGCTCCGGATGAGTCATAAAAAAGTGCAGTAATTTAAACTCAGTCGGTCCCATATCAAGACTTTTATCGTTCGCTGACACCCGATGGGATACCGGATCCAATTTCAGACCTTCAAAATCCAGAGGCTCGTCCAATACCGTCGGCGATACCCGCCGAAATACCGCCCGCATTCGTGCCATCAGCTCTTTCGGCGAAAAAGGCTTAGTAATGTAATCGTCGGCACCAACCTCTAAGCCTTTTATCTTGTCTTCTTCTTCACCACGGGCGGTGAGCATGATAATAGGGATATTGCGGGTAAAGTCGTCACCTTTTACTTTTTTTGCTAACTGGATACCGGAACCACCGGGCAACATCCAGTCCAGCAAAATCATATCAGGATAAGGCTCGCAAAGCTTACTGAGCGCGCTGTCAAAGTCTTTCGCTTCGACCGCCTGATAACCATGCTGCTCCATCACAAAACTTAACATTTCGCGAATCGGGCCTTCGTCTTCAACAATTAATACTCGACGTGACATTTAGGGCTTCCTACCTATTGTGAATACCCTGATTATTACCAAATCATATGACATTTTTATGAAAGTAGGTCAGTTTTATGACAAGTTTTCCGGATATTTCTAGGCCAGCCACTGCAGTAACTGATAAAAAACGGGCAGTGTGACAAACGCCAGCAATATACCGTAACCCACCATGGCTGCTGAAAGACTGGGAGCTAAGCCTGCCATAATGGCCACAGCGCCGGCGGTGATCATCGGCGGCATAGCGCTTTCAAAAACCGTTACCTGAACCAACTCCGAGTCAAAACCAAAGCCTGATAATAGAGCGATTGCCACTAATGGCATCATAATCAGTTTGGCCAGCAAGCCGATAGCCAGGGGGGTTTTACTGCCTTTTGGCAGCCGGAATTTTAGCTGAAAGCCCACAGCAATCATAATCACCGGGACCAGCGTTACTGCCAGGGATTCAACCAGCACCTGAAACACTCCGGGGTATGCGGTGCCTTTTAGTAACAAGGCTAAAACTAAGGCAAGAAACGGCGGGAAAGTAACTATCTTTTTGATGACTGAAACGACACTGGGTTTAACTGGCTCACCGGCTTCGGGCTCTTTAAACAGAGCAATAATGATGGTGGCATAAATTGCTAAGCCGAAAAAGGAACCAAACTGATCGTAAAACAGACCGTAAACAATGGCATCACTGCCAAAAAAGGCTTCGATCATTGGAAAGCCAAAAAACGAGGTGTTGCCCAGCGGGACACAGATTAGCAGTGCCCCTATGACCGACCTTGACCAGTCTAAAGCCCGCCCGATGAGATAAACAAAAGTCGCGCTGATTATCAGTAGCAGCCACGGCAATAAAGCCGGGATTAGCAATTCCCGGGAAAACTCAAGGGCCGGGACTTTACTGAAAATAACGCCCGGTAAAGCGGCATAAATGACATAGAGATTAAGCACCCGGGACGTATTGTCAGGAAACTTACCAAGGCGCTTAAACAGTTGCCCCAGCAGCAGGTAGACCGCTAAAACTGCTAAGTTGGTCATTACCAGGACCTCAAAGTCTGCCTACTCCCGGCAGTGGTTGTTTACCAGGAAAAGTCGTGGCGAATACCCACAGCGAGAAAATCCTGCTCCACGCCATTACTGGCACCGCAGCCACGGCTTTGATACAGTTGGATATCGCATTCGCGGCCGGTATACCAGGCGTACACACGGGTATCGGCATTGAAGAAGTAATCTGCGCCAACAGAAATAGAGGCATCTTTGTCGCTGTCATACTTAACCGCCTGATATTGAGCTTTGAATACCCATTGTTTAACTGGATGAGAGGCGCTTAATAAATAGCCGTCGGAATTATACAGGCCATCGGTGCGCTCGAACTGCTGCAAAGCTGCGCCGACAATGGTAGCGCCCAGCTTAGTGGCCACCGTAACTTGTTCGATATCGTAATCAGCAACATCACGATCAATAGCCAGTGCCGCGTAAAACGGCGTTTTCTTCAGCTTTTTATCACCGTAAATGATGCCCACAGAAATTCCGTCATCACCTGTTTCATCGCCTGAAGCAATAAAGGTTCCACCCACTTTAAAGTGATTAAATGAGGGCGAATAGTAGGTTACTGTGTTATCCGGCCGATTTTCACCACGGAACAAACTTTTCAGATCTGCCTCATAATCAGTGAAAGCATCAACACTGCCCTGCGAATCCTTTAAAAAAGTATCGTAACGACCCAGCATCACCTCGCCAAAACTGCCGCGCAGACCAACCACCTGGTTGCGGTTGGAGACCGCATCATCACCTTCGTCAAAGTCGGCTAAATCAATACCAAATTCGATCTGGTAAAACACTTCCAGCTGGTCTTTTAACTGACCTTTACCCTTCAGACCAAACCGCGAGGAATTACTCTCTAAATCCGAATAAGAGCCGTCTCCCTCATCGCTGCTTTGCAGCGAAACATTTGCACGGCCGTAAACAGTCAGCGCCTCATTATCCACTGACTGGGTGCCGGAATCTTGCGCCAGCACAGATAAGGGTAAACATATCAGTGTCGCTAACAGCAGTCGTTGTTTCATCAGATCACTCTCGTCAAAATAGCAGTATCACAAAGCAGCATAAACAATCGTATTACGCTTCTTTACAGAATCGTTAAATAATTGTGTCTATGATATTGCTATTTTATGACAATGCAACGAGATTTGCAGATTATCCCCCCACTGCAGCAGTAATTTAGTGTTAGCTCCCCTGCCGCGCGAGTTGCTGCTGGTACTTTTTCTGTGACTCAGCGTATTCAGCCCACTGTCCGGCGGCAGCGGCTACCGCGTCAAATTCCATAGCGCGGTTAAAAGCCTCCAGTGCCTGGCTATATTGCTGTTGGTTGACAAACGCCATGCCTTTCACCAAATGCATATTACCGGCATTTTTTAACGCGCCGGCACTCAGCGCCTCGTTAGCCAGTGAAATAGCCTGTTGGTTTTCATCCAGGTTTAGCGCCAGTTGCGCCGCCTGTGCCAGCAACTCACCCGTATCACCCTGCTCGGCAGCCCGACGATAGGCCACAATCGCAGCGTCATATTCCTTCGCCTGGGCAAGGCTCTGCGCTAAAAATTTCAGATTAGACAGATTTGACTGCAGTTTGCCCTGCTCCAGTCCTTTCTTCATTAATTCTGCCGCCTTAAAAGGCAGTTCATTTAAATAATAAACCTGAGCAAGATTGCGCAGCTCGCTGGGCTTTTCGATAAATCCTTGCTGATAGGCAGCTTCAAGTACTGCTAACTGTTTTTTATTTTGTTCAAGCTGGCCGTAGACACCGGCCAGTTGCAGCCAGTATTCAGGCTTGCTGTAATGAATAACCAACTGCTCGAGCTGATTTGCGACTTCACGTGTCTGCTGCAGCTCGTAATGGATGGCGCGGGCCAGGATTAGCCAGTTCTCTTTGGCAACTTCGCCTTCTTGCTCTTTTGCCGCTATTGCTTTTGCAATCGGTTGCAGCGCTTTTTGATAATCACCCTGTTGGTATAAAGCCTGAGCCTTAAGCACCCAGGCCTTCGGTAGTTCATCAGCGCTGGCTTGCTGTTGCCATTGTTCAACATAATTAACAGCGGCATCCAGCTGCCCTTCGCTTAGGGTGAGTTGTGCAAGACTGAACAAGGTACTCTTTTCTAGTGAAGCGGGAATCGGTTGCTCATTAACAACTCTGGCAAAATAATCAATTGCCTGCGCCGTATCGCCCTGTTCGTAATACATAAAACCAAAAAAGTTCCATAACATGGCACGCTCATAACTGTTCATGCTGCTGGCTCTGTCAGCAACACTTTCCAGCACTTTTATCCCGGCTTCATTATTTTGCTCTTCCGCAACCGCCTGGGCCCGCGCCAGCTGGCTGTATACTTTTTCCCGTAACGCCGGTACGCGCTCTGTTTGTTGTGCCAGAACCGGCTGAATGCTAACAAAGGCTATCGTGATCACCGCCAGTAATTTTTGCAGATTATTCATCCCGTCGCTCCTTAATTCATTTCGAAAGTCATGCGATTGCGCACGCCTTCAACTTCGACCGGCTCGCCATCAATTACCCTTGGTTTGTACTTAAACTTGAGCACGGCATCCAGGGCAGCCTGTTCAAACACACCGCCGGGTTCGGCCTCAATTACGCTAGGATTACGCACTGAACCTTGCTTAGTTACCGTAAACTCGACCACAACGTAGCCCTCGATTCCCCGTTGTAGCGCGCGCCGCGGGTAAGCAGCCTGAACTTTTACTATGGGCAGGTACTCGCCGTCAGAAGCCTGTAGTGAGGTGCCGGTACCAATATCGGCATTACTGGCCATGTCAGCCGAAAAGTCGTAACTGCCGCCGCTGTCGGCTTCAACCTGAGCATCCATCTGCGGCTGAGGCAGGTCCGGCGGCGGCTGTTCCGGCTCCGGCGGGCGCTCGGGCTTGCGTTCTTTTTCCTGTACCTGCTCCGGTTCAGGAGTTCGGACAAAATCAAGCACACTACCGCGGACCGGATCCGACATCGCTCCTTCGCCACCACTGATCAGCGACTGCATTAGATAAAACAGGCTAACCGTAATAAAGCCAGCAGCCAGAATCGCAGCTAAATATCGCATATTATCGCTCGTCTGTTGCGACCGAGACATCGAACACGCCCGCCGAACGGGCAGCGTCCATGACCTCTATCAACGTCTTGGTGTTGGCTTGCTCATCAGCTTGAATCACAACCGAACCTTGTGGGTTTTCAGCGTACAGGCGTTCGATGTTGGCCTGCACAGCGCGGGCATCCACCTGGCGTTTATTAATCCAGATTTCATTGTTCTCGCTGATAGCGACTAAAATGTTGGCCCGGTTTTTTTGCACCGCCGTCGCAGCATCGGGACGATTCACATCAATACCGGCTTCTTTGACAAAGGACGCGGTAACAATAAAGAAGATCAACATAATAAACACCACATCCAGCATCGGTGTCATATCAATTTGACTTTCTTCTTCTTCAACCAAATTTGCAAAATGCTGTTTCATATTAGTGACGCTCCAGTAAAATTCGATCTTCCAGCTTCATCTTCTCGCGCCGGGTTGTACGCTGTAACCAGGTTGCGGCAAAAACCCCCGACAACGCACCGACCATACCCGCCATGGTCGGGATGGTGGCTTTCGATACGCCTGATGCCATCGAGCGTGCGCTGCCGGTGCCGGTAATCGCCATCACGTCAAACACTTCGATCATGCCGGTCACCGTTCCCATCAAACCCAGCAGTGGACACAAAGCAACCAAAGCCTTTATTACCGGTAAGTTGCCACCTAAACCCAGTGCCACTCTGGAAATCATCGCCTGGCGAATTTGTTCAGCATGCCATGACGATTTATCAGTGCGTTCCTGCCAGCGCTTGCGTACCTCTTTCACACGCTGCCGATGACCTCGGAAAAAGTAGAAGATACGCTCGAGTATCATCAGCCACATGACAAAAATCAGCACCCCAATCACCAGCAGAACTTGTCCGCCGGCTTCAATAAAGTCGCGCAAGGCATAACTGAATTCGATGAGAAATAACATGCTTATTCTCCTCGCTCAGAGCGCTCCGCTATAATCCCTGAGGCCTGCTCCTGCAGAATATGAATCATGTTTTTACTGCGCGTATGCAGCATCGCGAACAACAACGTCATCGGGATTGCAACAACCAAACCTAAGACCGTGGTTACCAGTGCCTGCGAGATACCTCCGGCCATCAATTTAGGGTCGCCGGTACCAAACAATGTAATCGCCTGGAAGGTGTTGATCATGCCGGTTACGGTGCCCAACAGACCCATCAGCGGTGCAACTACCGAGATGATCTTGATAAACGTCAGGTTGCGGGTGATTTTTGGCACCTCACGCAAAATACCTTCGCTTAATTTTAACTCCAGTGTTTCCGTATCCGCCTGCGGGTATTTATCTTTGATCAGCATAACGCGGCCCAGAGGGTTATCTTTGCTGGGTTGCGGCTTTTTCAGCTGGCGCTTAACCTTATTGCCCATCAGCATCAGTGAGACAAAACGCTCGAGCGCAAACAATAAGCCAATAGCACCAATGGCAAGAATGATATAACCCACCGTGCCGCCCTGCTGAATACGCTCTTTTAAGCTCGGCGCCTGTACCAACAGCCCGAGAATTGACCCCGCCGTCGGATCCAGACCAAAAGTCACAACGCCCTGTTCTGTCTGCTGCAGCTCTTCCGCTGAATTTAAATAGCGACCCGCCGGTTGCCGGACTAATTCGACAATATTTTGCGTTGCCGGGTTGTAGTCCAGATAGCGACCGTCTGATACCAGGTTAAAACTTCCTACCCGCAGTACCGACTGGGTTTGTTTTTCACCGTTAGCCCGGGTGACTTCGCTTTCAAATTCAACTAACTTGCCAGATTCCGTCATTTCCTGTTGCAGCGCGAACCACACCTGCTCGACTTCCTCAATCGAGGGCAATTGCGATGAGCTGCCAATTTTTTCTGCCAGCTGCGCCAACTCATCAGAGCGACCCGGGAACTGCGCTGAAATAACTGAATTTTTAAAGTTATTCGCGCTGTCACTGGTAACCTGCTGCAGCACGCCAAATAACTCTTTCAGTGAGCCCATGCTTTGCGTCAGGCTATCTTCTAACTGGGCCAACTCAACTTCGTTTTGTTCAAACTGAGTTTCCAGCGTTTCTGCGCGTTGCTCTAGCTGATTACGTTGGCTGATTGCCTGACGCAATATTTCTTCTTGTTGCTGCTCTTGCTGGCGAAAACGCTGTTCCCGCTGCTTGTTTTCTTCAGACTGCGAAAATTGTCCCTGCTGTAACTGTTGCAGCAACTGATCAAGATTAATTGGTTCTTGTGGCGCCGCTGTAGCCGTGGCCACGAATAATCCGCCGGTAGCAAAAGCGACAAGCCATTTCTGTAATGAACGAAGTAACATGAATATCCCCTTTGCCTTATTGGTCAGCTTTATGCGCAAGAAGTGGCAGCATCAGCAAATCCGGTGCTTTTTGTTTGCGTGCAATACTGATGGCTTGTTCAACAGCAATCTGATGATGGCTGTCTAAAGACTGCCACTGACCTTGCTCCTGATTCCATAATCCCAGCTGCTGCCCATCACGGGTTTTATAAATCAGAGCGGTACGACCAATGCGTAAAAAGGTGACATCCTGTAGCTGACCATTTATCTGATGCTCTGCGGTATAGGCTTCGATGTTACGGCCGTAATCAGCTTCAATTTGATAAGCCTCCATCACTCGCCGAAACTTTTCTGAAACATCGACGTTAGCGCGGACCATCAGCTCACGAAGCTTCGCGATGCGTTGCTGGCGTTCCTGCTGTAAAAAAGGCACATCCAGTTTTACAAAGGTGGCCAGTGCATCAATCATTCGTTGCATTAGCGGTGTAATCTGACGTTCAACTGAGCTGACCTGGTCAATAGAAGCGCCCAACTGTGATTTTTCTTCCTGCTGATTCGCTACCTGTTGTTCAAGCTGCGAGGTATAAACTTGTAAACCATCGATTTCCTTCATGATTTGTTTATACTGTTGCAGCCTTTCCTGCATCGAATCAGCAATCGAGTCGATAGTCAGCTGGGACTGGCGGGCAGATTGGTTTATTTCGGCCGCGTTGTCGACCACGGGTTCAAGACTCTCATCCTGGGCTTGTGCCGGCAGCGCCAGACAGACCAGCAAAGCCACTACGGGACTTGTTGCGAACAACCTCATGACAAAACCTTTTGGTTTACAGGCAGCACGATAGACTACCTTGGTTAGCGATGCTGCAACTTTAGTGATTTTTCATGACAGCTTAATGAAGGGTGTATGTCAGATATATGACAAGCCGTATTATTGCGTTGTCTGTCAGAATGCATTAGCTTAGGACTCATTATCTTGGTATCCAGTCGGCAATTAATATTTCGTTATGGCCACTAAAAGCATTTCCACCTCTTTGCTTGCACGCGTTCTGTCAGTTTATTTTTTACTTACTCTGATGGTTACGGCCATTCAAATTGGTGCCGAATATTTTGATACAAAACGTGCGCTCCTCTCCGAACTGCAGAATCAGCAAAGCACTTTCAGTGGCTCACTGACCCGCTCTTTATGGGAGTTCAACACACCGCAAATAGAAACGCTTGCCGACGGTTTAATCAGTATTCCGGCCATAGCGGGTGTTATTGTTCGCGATGACAGCGGCAATATTCTGGTGCAAGAGGGCGAAACACTGGCGGTCGGACAATTGCCCGAAAAAGCGGTCGATAGCGAGATGCTGTCTGAAAAAAATGGCGTTTTTGGTTATTACGATAGCTTAATTTTTGAGTTCTCGGGTCATTCAACGCGGGTCGGCGATGTCACTTTGTTCTCTACCCGTGATATTGCTATTGAACGCATAAAACTCAGTCTTGCGTTTATCATCGGCAACGCGATCATTAAAAGCAGCTTCCTGCTGGTACTGTTTTTACTGGCGTTCAATCGCATGTTGACTCGCCCATTAGGTAAGCTGACCCGGCAAATCAAAAGCTTTCGGCTGGATAACCTGCAGGACTCCCGCGTCAGCTTGCCTGATCAGCACAATAATGAGTTAGTTCTGATTGAACAGGCCTACAACCAGCTGATCGACAATATTGAGGAGTACCAGGACGACCTGGAGCGCACCCAGCACAAACTTAAACTAGCCAACCGCCAGTTAGACGAGCAAAATGCCATTCTGGAGCAAGAAGTAGCCCGCAAAACCTCCCGTTTAAGCCAGGTGATGCTTGACCTTGAGCAGCGAAAGAATGAGCTGGAGCTGCGCCAGGAAAAGCTCGAGCGCGAAGTAAGTCAGCGCCGTACGATGGAACAAACCCTGCGTGACTCGAACCAGCGTCTGGAAAGCTCACTTGACCACCTTAAACAAACGCAGCAGCAGCTGGTAGAGTCCGAGAAGATGGCGTCATTAGGCGGCCTTGTTGCCGGTATTACTCACGATGTGAACACGCCGATAGGAATCAGTGTTACTGCCAGCTCGTTTTTGCGGGAAAAACTTGATGAGCTCGAGGCTGCACTTAACAATAAGCAACTGACTCAACCCCAGCTAGAAAAATTTATCGCCGAGGGACGGGAAAGTGTGCAATTGCTGGATAACAACTTAGAGCGTGCTTCAGAATTGATTACTAGCTTTAAACAAGTTGCTGTTGATCAGGCATCGGACGCTATTCGGGATATCAACCTGCGCCGCTATATTCAGGATCTCATCCAGTCTCTGCAGCCGCGGTTGAAAAAAACAAAGCACCAAATTCACCTGAGCTGCCCCGACAATCTGATGATCCGCTGCCCGGCGGGCGCCATTTCGCAGATTTTTACTAACTTAATTATTAACTCCCTGGTACACGGTTTTGAAGGCGTCAGTAACGGTAATATGTGGATTAATGTTGACTTAGATTACGATAGAGAGCACGACCGGCTGAATATTACCTACCAGGATGATGGCGTTGGTATCAGCCAGCAACAACTTGAGCATTTGTTTGACCCCTTCTTTACCACAAAGCGCGATGACGGCGGCAGTGGCTTAGGCACTCATATTGTCAGAAACCTCGTTGTTCAGACATTACAGGGCGAGATTAGCGCTAGTAGCCAGCCGGGTAAAGGACTAACCTATACGCTGTCTTTTCCAGTTATCGTTTTACATTAATTGTTATTAACAGAGAGTCCCTTTTATGTGGTTTAAAAACCTCCGCTTTTATCGTTTTAGCGAAGAATTTGTTTTGCCCGATGACTTTGAAGCTAAACTCAGTGAACATTTATTCCGACCCTGCGGGCGTCAGGAGCAGTCAACTTTTGGCTGGTACTCTCCATTTGGCGCCAACCATGAAGTACTGACGCATAGCCAGGGCGACTGCCACTTAATTTGTGCTCGCAGAGAAGAAAAAGTACTGCCAGCAGCGGTAATTAATGCTGAACTGGATGAAAAGGTCTTGCAGATCCAGCAAACAGAAGGCCGCCCGGTTAACCGCAAAGAAAAGCAGAACCTCAAAGAAGATTTAGTGCATCAGCTGCTACCCCAGGCTTTCAGTCGTTTTCGCCTAAGCTGGGGATATCTTGATTTAAGCCGGCAGCTGGTTGTGATTAATGAGTCGGCCGCAAATAAAGCAGAAGATTTGCTCGGTTTATTGCGCTCAACGCTGGGTTCCTTACCAGTAAAGCCGATCAGCGGCGCAGACGCGACCGAGATAACTATGACCGAGTGGCTGGCAAAAAACCATCTGCCGCCGGCTTTTGAACTGGGTGATGAGGCTGAACTGCGCTCTCCGCAACAGGATGGCGGAATTTTGCGGTGTAAAAACGAGGACTTAACCCGCGATGATATTCAAGCTCATCTGGACACCGGTAAACAGGTGACACGACTGGGACTAGTCTGGCAAGAGCAGATCGAGTTTATCCTGGAAACCGACCTGGCCTTAAAACGAGTCAAACCAACGGATATGTTAATGGAGCAGCAGGATGACCTGGTCGATCCCAGCGCTGAAGAAAAGCTAGCGGCTGATTTTGCTTTGATCAGCGCGCAAGTGGGTGAACTGTACAATGACTTGAGCCGGGCTTTTAGCCTGTCTAGGTCAGCAACATGACCATCTGCCGGTAAGCCTGTTGCGTGGCGTCCTGCTGCCAGAATTCCGTGCCTGGCAGGACCCCACACTGCTCATACTCAGCAATCGTCATTGCTGCTGGTTCAGGCTCGGCATTGTTGGTCAACAAACTGGCCAGGTGAACAATGTCGCAGTAACTAACGTCCTCTGGATTGTCCATTAAGGATATCCTGCTTTTTCTGAAATAATGCGGGACCTTAATTAAATTGGGCGTAAACTGCCAGTGCTTGAGAACGTTTACCCCAAGTTTTGGCCCAAACGCCAGCATTGTCTGGTTAATTAAAGACGGGTTAGCAAAGCTGTCATCAAACTCATCCACCAGCTTTAAAACAGGCGCTAAACCAATGTTGGAGACCATACCGGCCAACAGAGCGACATCAGGATGAAGCCTGTGACTGCGCCCCAGTTTCTGCAGCTGCTGAGTTAAAATAGCAGCCGCAGCAGCAACTTCGCGGGTTTGCTGCACATAGTTAGCGGCAAATTCGCGCACGATATCGTTTCTTGGCAAGAACACCTGCTCTACCGCCATCGCCAGCGCTAACGTGCGGATACGCCGTAAACCGATTCGGGTAAGTGCCTGCATCAGGCTCTCCGCTCTGTTACGACCGCCCAGGTAAGCACTATTGGCTAAGCGAATTAAGCGAGCCGATAAAGCCGCATCATGCTGGATGATTTGCGCTAGCTCATGCAGGCTACAGTTATTATCCAGAGTCGCCGCTCTGACCCGCTCCGCTGTTTCGGGTAGTCCCGGCAGCTGCAGCTCATCACGTTTTAAGCGATCATCAATTAGTAAATACAACGCGTTTGGCGCGCTCATTAATTATTTCCTATTATTGTTGTCCGTCTTGCGCCAGTAACTGGTAAACAGTAGTTTATTAACTATCTTCTCTGTCTAATATAACTAAAAATGGCGCCTTTATGTTAACAAAGTTAGTCTTTTTAATCCCGTTAATTGCGACACTGGCTGCGTGCTCGGACGACTCTTCTACCGCTGAAACACGTACGAGCGAAGCGGTTTCGGAAAACACTGATAATCAATATCAGCTGGTAAGCGGGGCCGAAGATCGCTTTGATATTTATACCCGGAACTCTTTAAACAGCGATCTGGGTCACTTATCGGCGAAACAAAAACGTATGATCGGATTACTTATTCAAGCGTCGCAGATAATGGATAATTTGTTCTGGCAACAAGCGTTCACTGGTAATCACAGTGAGTTTTTAGCCGCTTTGCCGGATTCTGCCGTAAACTTTGCAGAAATTAACTACGGTCCCTGGGATCGGTTACAAAATGATGCGCCTTTTATTGCAGAATTTGGCGAAAAGCCCGCTGGCGCCAATTTTTATCCTACCGATATGGATAAGCAAGAATTTAACCGCCTGGAGGACCCGGACAAAGACAGTCTCTACACGCTCATTCGTCGTAATGATAGCAACGAGCTACTCAGCACACCCTACTCACAGGCCTACCCGAAACAACTGAAAAACGCAGCGGGGCTTCTTCGCCGGGCGGCCGATTTGGCGGAAAATCACGCCTTTGCAAACTATTTGAGGCTGCGCGCAGATGCTTTCCTCAGTGATCAGTACCGGGCCTCTGACTTAGCCTGGGTGGAGTTAAAAGATAATGCGGTCGATATTATTATCGGACCCATCGAAACCTACGAAGATCAGCTGTTCGGCTATAAGGCCGCCTTTGAATCATACGTGTTGATTAAAGATCCTGACTGGAGTCAACGCTTAGCCCAATACACCCAATATTTGCCTGCGTTGCAACGTAACTTACCAGTAACGGAAGCCTACAAAGCTGAAACCCCCGGCTCGGAAGCTCAACTTGGCGTTTACGATGCCATCTATTATGCCGGTCGCTCGAATGCCGGCAGTAAAACTATCGCGGTTAACTTGCCCAATGACGAACAGGTTCAGCTACAAAAAGGGACTCGGCGCCTGCAACTTAAAAATGCGATGCGGGCCAAATTTGATCAAATCATGATGCCTATTGCTGAGCAGCTGGTCGTACCCGAACAACGTAAGCACGTCACTTTTGACGCCTTTTTTGCTAATACATTATTCCATGAGATTGCCCACGGACTGGGTATCAAAAATACGATCAACGGTAAAGGCTCCGTCCGCAGTGCCTTAAAAGAGCATTCGTCTGCCTTAGAAGAAGGTAAAGCCGATGTGCTCGGACTGTATATGATAACCCAGCTGTATGAACAGGGTCACCTACAGGCCGGTCAGCTGGAGGATTACTATGTTACCTTTATGGCCAGTATTTTCCGCTCGGTTCGATTTGGCGCATCCAGTGCTCATGGTAAAGCGAATATGATCCGCTTTAATTACTTTGCCAACGAGAATGCGTTTACCCGTAATGCCGAGGGCCAGTATGGGATCAATATGGGCCAGATGCGGCGGGCAATGAACAGTTTGTCGAAAAAGATACTCATGTTGCAGGGCGATGGCGATTACCAGGCAGTAGCTGCTTTAGTTCAGCAACTCGGTGTCATCAATAGTCAGCTGCAAACGGATTTAGATGCTCTGCAGGAAAATGATATACCGGTCGATATTCAGTTTAATCAGGGTAAACAGGTCCTGGGTCTGAACTAAATTAAAGGGAGCCGAACCCGGCTCCCTCTTTAAATGGCTGTTAAAGCCCATTATCTGTCCAGTAAATCCAAAATAAAGGCATACTCTTCAGCGACTTCCCGCAGTCGCGAGAAGCGGCCGGAACTACCGCCGTGACCCGCCTCCATATTCGTGCTGAATACCAGGGGATTATTATCGGTTTTAACGTCCCGCAGTTTAGCAACCCATTTGGCCGGCTCAAAGTATTGTACCTGGGAGTCATGTAGCCCCGTTGTCACCATGAGCGCCGGATAGTCCTGAGCTTTAACATTGTCATAAGGAGAATAAGACAGCATATAATCATAGTAGGCTTTTTGCTTTGGATTACCCCATTCATCGAACTCATTAGTGGTCAGGGGGATAGATTCATCCAGCATGGTCGTCACAACATCAACGAAAGGAACCCGCGCAACCATGCCACGATACAATTCCGGCGCCATATTAGCCACAGCGCCCATCAACAAGCCCCCAGCACTACCGCCCATGGCAAATACTTTATCCGGGTGCGCATAGCCTTTGTCAACCAGGTGTTCAGTCACATCAATGAAGTCAGTGAAGGTATTTTTCTTATTCAGCAATTTACCTTCTTCATACCACTGGCGTCCCATCTCCTGGCCGCCGCGGACATGGGCAATCGCGTAAACAAAGCCCCGGTCAACCAGAGATAACACAGTCGAGCGGAATGACGGATCTGAGGACGAGCCGTAGGAGCCATAGGCATACTGGTATAGTGGTGCCGTACCATCCTGCTCAAAATCGCTGCGGAATAACAGCGATACGGGTATTTTTGTACCATCATCAGCTGTCGCCCAAACACGCTTGGTGCGATAGTCTGAAGAGTCAAAGTCACCCAGTATTTCCGTTTGCTTTAATAATTCCCGCTCGCCACTGTCCATGTTGTAGGCATAAATGGTGGCCGGTGTTTTTAGTGAACTATAGCTGTAACGCAGTGTATTGGTATTTTGTTCGACATTGCGTTCAAAAGAGGTAACAAAAGGAACTTCTTCAGATTCAATATAATGTTGCTGTTGCAAGTCATCCCAAGGCATCACCCGGATACGCCGCAGGCCGTCACTTCGTTCGTTAATAGCAAGGTAATTATCAAAAGCGACAAAGCTCTGAATGAAAACCTCGTCATCTGCGTCAATCAGAGATTGCCAGCGATCTTTATCGCCTACCGCATCATCGGCAACCTGCATCAGTTTAAAGTTAGGTGCATTCCAGTCAGTGCGAATAATCCAGCGGTCATCAAGATGTTCTGCGCTGTATTGCACACCCCGCTCTCTTGGCGCAAAAACGGTTAATTCGGCATCGCTTTGAGTGGTGTCCAGTATTCGCAATTCATCTGCAACGGTGCTGCTCATCTGAATTTTGACGAATTGCTCATCTTTGCTGTTACTAAGCCACATATAAAATGAAGAATCGGTTTCTTTATAGATTGGCTCAGCCTGGTCTGCATCCGCGCCTAACTGGTGTTTAAGAACCTGTGTAGAAAGTAACGTCTGGGGATCGTTCTCGATAACAAACACAGAACTGCTATCGGCAGCCCAGGCAATACTGGATGATAAACCTGACAGTTGCTGTTGTTGCAGCTCACCGCGGCTAAGGTCTTTTATCCACAACTCATACTGCCGACGGCCATTGGTATCGACCATAAAGGCCAGCAGGTTTTGGCTTGGGCTAATGGTAAGGTTTACCGCATTGTAATAATCGTGACCTTCCGCTAGCTCATTAACATCTAACAAGATTTGTTCCTCGCCACCTGCCACAGGTTTACGGGCATGGATAGGGTATTCTTTCCCTTCTTCGTAGCGGGTATAGTATTGGTAATCGCCCTTGGTATAAGGAACCGATGCGTCGTCCTGCTTTATCCGGCCAATTAATTCATCTTCCAGACGTTCCGTTAATTCTTGATAATCTGAGCGGTACTCATCGTAATACTCGTTCTCTTCTTCCAGGTAAGCCAGTACATCCGGATCTGTGCGTTCATCGTCCCGCAGCCAGTAGTAAGGATCAATACGCTCACCTACCGGTGATTCGACCACATATTCCTGCTCTAACGCATCCGGCGGCACAGCCACCCCCTTATCCTGTTGCTCCGACGCCTGCGCGTCATTATTGTCATTACCGTTATTATCGCTGCAGCCTACCGTGCTCAGACCCAGCGCAAGTATCACAGAGAGTGAAATAAGCGAACGCTTTGCTTGCATAATATGTTCCATTTTTAATTATTGCTCGTGCTTCTAATTTAGCGGTTTTAACGAAAATTGAAAGCCTAATGTTGAATCCATGATCTCATGGCTGAAAACAAGCAACCATGCTAGACTCGCGGCTCGAAAAAAGGAAGGAATGTAATGAAGCATGTCGTAGCCGCTATTGATGGCTCCATATCAACCAATGCTGTCGGTCAGTATGCCAGCTGGGCCGCCCGCCGCCTGCGTTGCCCGTTAAATCTGTTGCATGTACTGGACGAAGATCGCTTCCCAGTACAACTCAATCTGACTGCCTCACCCGAATCAGAGAGCCAGATTTCGTTACTCGAAGAAATGGCACGCCTTGACAAACAGCGTAATCAACTTGCTCTGCAGCACGGTCAAAACCTTCTCGCTGCAGCCGAAAGCGCTGCTTACCAACAAGGTGTAGATGCTGTTCAACGGCAACAACGCCATGGCGACCCAGTGGCGTCGCTGACCGAAGTCGAAGAGCAAATGCGGCTTTTGGTTATCAGCTTACACAATATGAATTCCGCTAGTGCAGATCCTATCGGCAGCCCGTTAGAAACAGTTGTCAGGACTATCCAAAAACCAATACTGGTCACGCCTAAAAGTTTTCGACAGCCGACCAGCGTAATGTTGGCTTTTGATGGCAGTGACACGGCCCGGAAAGGCGTTAAAATGTTGGCAGAAAGCCCAATATTTAAAGGGATGCCCATCGACCTGGTGATGGTTGACACTGACACACCCCATGCCCGCGCCTCAATTGAAGCGGCGGCTAATCACTTACGTGAATACCGGCATAGTGTAAATTTCGAAATTCGGTTCGGTGATATAGAGTCAACGTTATCGGCCTACCAGCAGGAAAAACAGATCGACCTGTTGGTCATGGGAGCTTATGGGCAGTCCCGCGGGCGCAACTTTTTTATCGGTAGCACCACCAGCAAAATGTTGCACAAAGCTACGACACCCTTGCTATTATTGCGTTAAACAACGCGTCTTTTTGATTAAGATAGGGCTAATTTATGGCACTTGAGTGGCATCAACTGGAGCTGGACGACAGCTTAATATTCAGTTTAAAAGAGCACCAGCTGAACAAGCCGGCCCTGGTTCAACAGCGGGCAATCCCTGTGGCCCTCGACGGGCTTGATTTGTTGCTTAGTGCGCCTACCGGGACGGGTAAAACTTTAGCTTTTTTACTGCCAGCTTTACAGCATCTACTCGACTTCCCGCGTCAGAGCCCCGGCCCTGCGAGGATACTTGTGCTGGCGCCAACGCGTGAACTTGCTGAACAGATTCATCAACAGGCTCAACAGTTTTCTGCATTAACGCAATTAAGCTCGGTTGTAGTGACCGGAGGCATTAATTATGGCTCGCAGCTCAGTCAACTGGAAAAGTCCCATGATTTGCTGATAGCAACACCGGGCAGGCTGCTTGATTTACTGCAAGCCGAACAATACCAGTTAGAAACCGTCGAGTGGCTGATTATTGACGAAGCTGATCGGATGCTGGACTTAGGTTTTACCAAAACAGTTGAAGAAATAGCCCATCACGCACGCCATCGGCAGCAAAGTATTCTGTCATCAGCGACACTCGAAAGTGCCGGCGTACTGGCATTCTCTAAGCGGTTACTGAACGAACCAGAGCTTATTGAAGTTTCCCCTCCAAAGCGAGAGCGCGGAAAGATCAATCAGTATATTTACCAGGCTGACACCGCAGAGCATAAACAGCAAATACTACTGCGTGTACTGGCCGAGTATCCCGGCCGCCAAATTGTCTTTGTAAAAACACGCGAGCGCGTTGCGCAGTTAGCCGGCTTTCTGGAATCTAAGCTGGACTATCCGGTCAGGCATTTGCGGGGCGATTTACCGCAGGACGAGCGGCAGCGTATTATTCAGCAGTTTAAACAAGCTGATAATTCGGTTCTTGTGGCGACCGATGTGGCAGCCCGAGGCCTGGATATTGATGCTGTCAGTGTTGTTATAAATTTTGATTTACCAAAGCAGGCCGATGTGTATGTCCACCGTATTGGCCGCACAGCACGCGCCGGCGCAAAAGGCACCGCAGTATCGCTAATTGAAGCTCATGATGCGCTGTTATTAGGGCGTATCGAACGCTATACAGGACAGAAGCTGGAGCGTCGGGTATTTGATGATTTGCGGCCACAGTTTAAATTCCCCTCGACGGAGAAAAAGCGCACTAAAAAGAAAAAAACAAAAAGTGCCGGAAAAACAAAAAAACGCTGAGTAACTCAGCGTTTTTTTATTAACTTTTGATAAAAAGAAGTCAACACAAAGTAAGCTAAAACGCCAGCACTATCGGCTATCCAGTCATACACATCAGAACCTCGCCCGGGAATATAATGCTGGGCTATCTCAATCAATAAGCCATACAATGCTAACAGCACAAACGCAAAGCGAGCTTTAAGTGTGAAAGCCCGGTGTAAGGTTAAGCTAAGTAAAAAAAACACCGTAAAGTGGACCAGCTTGTCCAGATGGGGTATTTGATTTGCCTGAGAAGGTGGCGATTGCCAAAAAAATGCGCCGGTCGCCGCAATCAACAACACGACAAATGCGATCCTTGCCCATAGCACGGCTTTCGCTGACCCTTTCACGTGATTCAAGAGATTTTTCCTTTATCTTCTGTTAACACCGAAACATTGTGATAACCGGCTTCCTGCAATAACAACACTTGCATTTTACTCATCACTCCCTGGGCACAATACAGTAAATAATGGCGCTGGCTATCAAGTTGTCCGAATTCTGACAGTAACTTAAAAAATGGAATGGTAATCACCGCTAACGGGTGTTGTAAAGGCGTGCTTTGCGCTTCTGCAGGACTACGGATGTCGATGATAACTTGCTCTGTACTTTGCGGGTGAGTCTCGTTGACTTTAGTCTGCCGATCAGACTGCGTTGCAATATCCTGCATACTCAATATTTCTGCGTCGTTCACAACCTGCTTAAGCAATGCCTGATCCAGTTTTTCTTCTTCGGCTTCGAGCGCCGAACCATTCGCCATTACGGTGGGTTTATCGGAAATTACACCGCAATATTCAGGTATCGATTTAGCCAAAGGCTCGACGCCAATCTGTCGGGCCAGATCGATTATCTCCTGCTTGTCTTTCGTAATCAGCGGCCGTAACACCAAGGTTTCGGTCGCAGCATCCACAACTTTGAGGTTGGACAGGGTCTGGCTGGATACCTGCCCCATTGCGTCCCCTGTTATTAACGCCTGGGCTTTCAAGTAGGCGGCTACCCGCGAAGCGGCTCTTAGCATTTGGCGCTTTAAGACCACGCCCATCAAACCACTATCGCAGTTTCTCAGGATATCCTCGACCACGGGGGCAAAATTGACACTGATAAACTTCAGTGGATGTGATGCGCTGAAGCGTTGCCAAAGGTGGTAGCAGATTTGTTTAACGGCAGCTTCGTGAGTGTCACCACCTAGGTTAAAAAAGCAAAAGTGTGTGCGCGCTCCCCGGCGCATAAACTCGTAGCTGGCAACGCTTGAGTCGAAGCCACCGCTAACCAGGCTCAATGTCGTTTCCTGCGTGGGCAAAGGGTACCCGCCCAGCCCCTGCTGTCGGCTACCGAGCAATTGGACCACCTGATCATTAATTTGCAGGTTAATGGTCAGCTGCGGATGGTTTAACTTTACTGCGGCGTTGTTACTACGGCTGAGCATGTAACCGCCGATATGGCGTTCAAGTTGTAACGAACTGAAACTGTGCTGACCCTGACGTTTTATCCGCACACAAAACGTCTGGTTTTCAATCCGGTTAAGCCAATGCTCAGCAACCCAAGAGGCCAACTCGTCGAACTCGGTCAGGGGCCGTTCAATGACCTCGGAAAACCAGGAAATTCCGGGGGTATTACTCAGCCTTTCGGTTACCGCCTGGCGCAGCTGATCATCGCTGAGGCCATCCTTTGCTGTGGCATTAACCTCGATGCGGTCCCATCTGGACTTAATATCGAACGATGCATCACTACGTGCCAGAATCTTGCGTAGATTACTGGTTAATATTTTACTGTGGCGTTTACGCACAGCGCGGCTTTTTATAGTGATTTCAGCGTGCAGGCGGACAACAAACTTCATAACAGAACCCTAATTGGGGCAACAACGCTTGCTATTATACTCATTAAAGCTTTATCAAGCAGCCGCTAATTAATGGTCGAATGCCTAATCAACAACGTTAACCGGGTCTGACTCTTTCGCTTTTCCTTGCATTATAGCGATATCAACCCGCCGGTTCTCGGCCCGGTTAGCGGCAGAATTGTTTGGTACAATGGGTTTGGTATCAGCATATCCCATGGTCACCAGGCGACTTTCTTCAAAACCATCAACCGTGGTCATTTCTTCTGCCACCGCAACAGCCCGTTTTGCTGACAAGTCCCATTTTGAACTGTAAATCTCAGACACCAGTTTCTGATTATCGGTATGACCTGAGATGGTTATTTCACCCGGAATATCTTTTAACGCCTCGGCCACTTCATGAATAACAGGTTTAAATTGAGGCTGTAAAAATGCCGAGCCTTCAGGAAATGAACCCCGCTCCCTAATCCTGATCAATATTTGCTGACCAAACTGTTCAACCTCCAGAGTACCCGCTTTGATATCGTCCTGCAGCTGACGTTGAATTTTTTCTAACAGCTCCTGGGTCTGCTCGCTTTGCTCTTCGCTGCTGGCTTGATCCTCGGCGCTTTGCTGATCTTGCTCTTCTTCGGACTGCTGTTGCTCCTGCTGAGTCTCCTGGCCACCGGAGTAATCAGACTCTCCCTCCTGAAAATCCAGCGCCTGCTGTGTCATTTCAACGGTTTGCTGCTGGATTGTTTCGATCGGGGTCGGTTCGGGCCGTCCCGGGCGAAATTCCTGAGCGATAACGCTGGTTCCTTTCGGGATATCTTTTACTTCTATCTTATTCTGTACGCCCAAAGCAAACTTCATCGAGCCGGCAATTTGTTTAAACTTTAAAACGTCCATTTCTGAAAACGACAGCAGCAACACGAAAAAGCTCATTAACAAGGTCATCAGATCAGCAAAGGTCGCCATCCAGCCCGGCAACCCGGGGGGCGGACATTTACGCTGTTGTTTTTCTTCGTCAGCTGCAGCCATTCAGATTACTCATCTTCCTGGTCGGCGCCGACGCGCTTAGACTCAGCTAAGTAATTGCGCAGCATACCTTCAATAACACGAGGGTTCTGGCCATCCTGAATGCCTAAAATAGCGTCCAGAATAAGCTGTTGATTTAGCTTTTCCTGCTCTGCCCGTAATAACAATTTATTCTTTATTGGAATAGCGATAACGTTCGCAAGAAAAGCACCGTACAGGGTGGTAAGCAAGGCAACCGCCATAGCCGGACCAATGGACTTAGGATCGTCCATATTGGCCAACATACCCACCAGACCAATAAGCGTACCGATCATACCCATCGCCGGCGCGATATCGGCCAGTACGGTAAAGAAGCGGGCACCTTCTTCGTGCCGTGAGTAGGACATTTGGATGTCTTTTGACAGAGTCTGGCGCACTACATCGGCATCGTGACCATCCACCAGCATATCAATTCCTTTGCGGAAGAAACGGTTGGGAATTTCGGCCTCTTCCAGCGCCAAAAAACCCCCTTTTCTGGCTGAGTCAGCCATCTCAACCGCTGTGTCGATTAACTCCTGCGGGTGTTCTATTTTAAAAAAGAATGCCTTTGTCAGCACTTTACCGGTGGCAAAAAACTGCGATAAAGGAAAATTGGCCATGACGACAAACAGTGAGCCGCCAACCACAATCAGTATTGACTGGACGTTAATGAATAGCCCGACGTCGCCACTAAGCACGATAGCCGCGATGACAAAACCAATAGCGCCTATAATTCCTATGAGTGTTGCAATATCCACTCAACTTCCCCCTGGTTTACTGTTTTATTGCGACGTTAACGGGCAATAGATAACACCCATTTTTAAACATCGCAGCGCTGCTGACAAGCTATTCAATAAAACTCTGCGATTAAGTTCTTTTATCATCGGCTGACATCGACAGATCTTTATTAGATAATACCATTACCTTTAAGCGTTAATGGATCTCAGGATGTCGGAACAAACGGATAACACGCCAAGTTTTGAACATGCACTGCAACAACTGGAACAACTGGTTAACGAGCTCGAACAGGGCGACCTGCCACTCGAACAATCGTTACAAAAGTTTGAACAGGCCATCGCACTCTCCCGAACCAGCCAGACTCAACTGCAAAAAGCAGAACACAAAGTGAAGATGCTAATCGAAGAAAACGGCGAGCAACAGTTACAAGAGTCCGGAGCTTCACAGTGAGCATTAATCAGTTAACTGCCGCTGCCCGCCTTCGTGTTGATGAGGCGTTAGCCCAGCAGTTGATGCAGGCCAGTATCGAACCTCGGCTGGCGGAAGCCATGCGTTACGGCGCCTTACTGGGTGGTAAACGGATACGGCCTTTTCTTACGCTGAATATCGCCGAAATTTGTCAGGCCAATCCTGATAGTGCGTTAACAGCAGCCTGTGCGGTAGAATGCATTCATGCTTATTCGTTGATTCACGATGATTTACCGGCAATGGACGACGATGATTTGCGGCGTGGGCAGCCGACCTGCCACGTGGCCTTTGATCAGGCAACGGCCATTTTGGCTGGTGATGCCTTGCAGGCTCTTGCCTTTAAACTGCTCAGTGCCGATCGCCTGAACCAGGTTCCTTGTCCACAACAGCTGCAGATGATTTCTGTATTAGCACAAGCCAGTGGTGGCATGGGCATGTGCGGCGGTCAGTCACTGGATTTAATGGCCACCAATAAACCCCTCACCGAAGCACAACTGCAACAGGTACATCGCCATAAGACCGGTGACCTGATTGCTGCCAGCGCAGAGCTGGGCGTGCTTTGCGGTTCTGCTGAGGCGCAGCGTTATCGGACTGGCTTTGCAACCTTTGCCCAACGTTTGGGTCTGGCCTTTCAAATCCAGGACGACATTTTGGACGTAACAGGTAGTACAGAGACATTAGGGAAGCCCCAGGGATCGGACCAACAGGCTCACAAATCGACCTACGTTCAGCTGCTGGGGCTTGACGGGGCGCGGCAAAAGTTGCTGTCTTTGCATCAACAAGCACTACAGTCGTTAGCGGATATCCCGTACAATACACAACGACTTGCGGACTTTTCTACCGCACTGCTGACGCGGGACCATTAATACTATGAGTACGATGAAAACACTTTTGGACGACATCGAACTGCCAACTGACTTACGCCGGCTGCAGGCCAGGCAACTGCCCCAGGTGTGTGCAGAAGTCAGACAGTTTTTATTAAACTCAGTCAGTAAAAGCAGCGGTCATCTTGCGTCTGGTTTGGGCACGGTAGAGCTTACCGTCGCGCTGCATTATGTGTTTAATACACCGGCGGACAAACTCGTCTGGGATGTCGGCCACCAGGCTTATCCCCACAAGATTCTCACCGGCCGAAAACAGCAGCTGCACACTATCCGCCAAAAAGACGGGTTGCACCCGTTCCCCTGGGCGGAGGAAAGCCCATACGATGTTCTTTCGGTCGGTCATTCGAGCACCTCGATTTCGGCTGCTCTTGGCCTGGCGGTAGCAGCAGAGCGCCGGGGTTCAAAAGAGAAGACGGTTGCTATTATTGGCGATGGCGCTATGACCGCCGGCATGGCCTTCGAAGCAATGAATCACGCAGGCGATATTAAGCCCAATATGCTGGTGATTTTAAACGATAATGACATGTCAATTTCTGAAAATGTCGGAGCTTTGAATCGCCACTTTGCCCGTTTATTGTCCGGAAAGGTTTATACATCACTGCGTGAGCAGGGTAAAAAACTATTAAAGCCGCTGCCGCATATTCAGAATTTTGCCAGTCGGGCCGAAGAGCACATGAAAGGGATGATGTCTCCCGGAACCATTTTCGAAGAACTGGGTTTTAACTACATTGGCCCTATTGATGGTCATGATGTCGAAGAGGTTGTCGAGGCATTAACTAATATGCGCGACTTAAGCGGCCCTCAGTTATTGCACGTTGTAACCCAAAAAGGTAAAGGCTACCGTCCTGCCGAAGATGATCCTATCGGCTACCACGGGGTACCCAAATTTGATCCGAAATTGTCGCAGTTACCAAGCAAGCCGCCTGGCATACCCTCTTATTCTGATGTTTTTGGGCAGTGGCTTTGTGATACCGCCGATAAAGATCAGCTGCTTATGGCAATAACTCCGGCTATGCGCGAAGGCTCGGGAATGGTTAACTTCTCGAAACAATATCCTCGTCAATATTTTGATGTCGCTATTGCCGAACAACACAGCGTTACTTACGCCGCCGGCCTCGCAATAGCTGGCTTTAAGCCCGTGGTGGCGATTTACTCAACGTTTTTACAACGAGCTTACGACCAACTTATCCACGATGTTGCGTTACAAAACCTGGATGTTCTTTTTGCCATTGACCGAGCGGGTATCGTAGGTGCTGACGGACCTACCCATCAGGGAGCCTTTGACCTGAGTTATCTGCGCTGCATTCCCAATATGCTGGTGATGACACCGGGCGATGAACAAGAATGCCGCGATATGCTGAAAACCGGATACGATTACTCCGGACCCGCAGCTGTTCGGTATCCGCGCGGCGCCGGCACCGGCTGCCAGCTGCGCAGCGAAGACAAAAAACTGGAGATCGGTAAATCACGCACTCTCGTTAAAGGTCAGCAGGTGGCGCTGCTTAATTTTGGTGCGCTATTACCCGAGTGTCAGCAGGCTGCTGAACAGCTGGATGCAACGCTCATCGACATGCGTTTTGTCAAACCGATTGATGAGCAGGCAATCATTGAGGCTGCACAAACGCACTCATTATTAGTTACTGTCGAGGAAAACGTCATTCAGGGTGGTGCCGGCACTGCTGTTTTAGAAGTTCTTGCCAGGCATCATCTGCAGGTTAAAACGCTAGCCATTGGTTTACCCGACAGCTTTATAAAACATGGCGGCCAAGAAGAAATTCGGACAGAGCTGGGGCTGGATGCTGCCGCGATAATTGAGCGAATTAAAGCCAGTTTAGATTAAAATTAGCCCCAGATGGATGATGGCTGCGCTAACAATGCCGGCCATCACATCATCCAGCATTACGCTCATGCCACCCGTCAACTGTCTGTCAGCCCAGCCAATCGGCCCCGGCTTGGCAATATCAAACAACCGAAACAGCAGAAATGACGCGATGATATAAGGCCACTCAAAAGGTAGGGCAAACATCGCGATGGCATAACCGACAATTTCATCCCAGACAATGGCAGGATGGTCATGCTCGCCCATCGCTTTGGCGGTAACGCCGCACAAATAAATGCCAAAAATGACTCCAGCGACTAAAAAAATCAGGTAAAACCACACTGATGTTAAGCTTAGTAAGCCAACTAACGGAATTGCCGCCAGCGTACCGAAAGTTCCGGGAGCTTTAGGCGCCAGGCCACTACCAAAGCCCAGCGCAAGAAAATGCAGTGGATTCGTCATACGAACCGAAGGCCAACGTTTCATCGATTCCCCTGATCGCTACCAGACGACATAAAGTGGTTATAGCCAGCCTGTTCTAACTGAACCTCGTAGGGTTCACCATGTAACTTAAAATGAATCAAAGGCTGTTTATTTTGTGTTACTCGGCCTATGCAGGCGGGCTTATCTTTTAAATGCGCGGTGAGCGTTTCAAGCCGGCCGCGGTTATGTTCATCGACCGTAAAACAGAGTTCATAATCATCACCAGCGGACAACGCCTTTTTATAAGCTTCGGCCTGAGTCAGAGTTTCTGTCATGGCAAGCGACAGTGGCAACTCTTCCATAATAATGTCGGCTCCGGCTTTGGACGCTTCTAAAATGTGCTGCAGATCGGCAACCAGGCCATCAGAAATGTCAATACATGAACTGGCAATGCTTCTCAGGCTTTGACCCAGCGCTACCCGTGGCCCTGGATAATGTAAACGTTCAATCAGGTGCTGCGCGTAAGGTCCTCTGGCGGATATTTTTTGCTGGGTGATATCCAGAGCGAGACCCGCATCGCCCAATGGCCCGCTAACATAAATCCAGTCCCCTGGTTTGGCTCCGGAACGGGGTATTGCCTCGCCTTCAGGTACCTGGCCGTGGGCGGTTACTGTAACAGTCAATGGCCCGCGGGTGGTGTCGCCGCCGATCAATGAACAGTTATAATAATCACAAATTTCATGCAGCCCTGCAGCGAATTCCTGTAACCACTCCGGATTCGACTCCGGCAGTGTCAGAGCCAGGGAAACCCAGCAGGGTTCGGCACCCATAGCAGCTAAATCACTAAGATTAACCGCAATAATTTTATGGCCGATAGCGCGCGCTGGTGTCGAGTGGTCAAAGTGTACACCTTCGACCATGGTATCGGTTACTGTGACTAAATCATGGCCAGGCAGGGGGCGCGTGACCGCTCCATCATCGCCAATGCCAAATTTAACATCGGCGCGCTGGGCCTTTTCGTTAGCAAAATAACGTTGAATTAAGCTGAATTCATTAAGCATGTAAGGTGCGATCGGTTATCAAATGGGCTGGCCAGCTTAACTACCGAAGCTGGCCGTTGCTTTTACTGGCGGACCGGGCGCAGTGAATCCACTGCTTTATCCAGTACCCCATTGACAAAACGATGGCTGTCATCGGCACCAAACGACTTTGCCAATTCGATGGCCTCGTTGATAGCCACCTTGTAAGGCACATCAAGACGCTCCCTTAGCTCGTAAGCAGCGATACGAAGCACCGCCAACTCGACCGGGTCCAACTCGTTTATTGGCCTGTCTAAAAAGGGGCTGAGGGTATTGTCCAGGCTTTTATAATGACTGCCGACACCATTCAGAAGTTGCAGAAAATAATCAACATCAACTTTGCTGGTATCATTGTCGGTTAAGTACTGAGCTTCGATTTCGGAAAATGTATTTTGCGATAGCTGCCAGGAATAAACGGCCTGAACAGCTAACTTTCTTGCCTTTCTGCGCGCTGCAGGTTTCATCAGGTACTCCTTACAGCTGTTCCAGCACGTTAACCATTTCTAACGCGCTCAATGCCGCCTCAGAACCTTTATTACCCGCTTTCGAGCCACTACGCTCGATAGCCTGTTCAAGACTGTCGGTCGTAATCACTCCAAAAGCGACAGGCAAACCGAACTCAAGAGCTACCCGGCCAAGCCCGCTGTTACATTCGCCGGCAACAAATTCAAAATGCGGGGTGCCACCACGAATTACAGCGCCGACGGCAATAATTGCGTCATAATTTCCTGAGGCGGCGAGTTTTTTAGCCGTAACCGGTATTTCATACGCACCCGGAACTCGCACCACGGTAATGTCGTCTTTATTCACCTGACCGTAATGTTGCAGTGTTTGTACTGCTCCATCTAGTAAACTTTCAACGACAAAGTGATTAAAGCGAGACACGATAATCGCGAATTTTTTGCCGCTTGCGGCGATACCACCTTCAATGACCTGCATAATTGTTCCTTTCTTCAGACCGCTGCTTACGCTCTTGCAATTGGCGCTAATAATACCATAAAAGACTTTTTTTTGCGGTTTATTTCCGCGCCAGCGTATAGGAGTAGAACAGCTCTTCCGCGTCCTCATTGTGTCCTGCCAAACGCGCTGAGCTGCTCTCCAGTACTGCCCGGGCTGGCTGGTTGGACTCCGCCACGGGGAATAATACCTGACCCCAGGGCCAGCCGGTTTTTAACCAATCAGTCATTAACTGAAAAAGATCGTTATGCAAACTGTTGCTGACTGCGCGCTCGGTTAGCCACCAGCTAACCTCGGCATTATATTTACTGGTATCAATGGCCCCGGACTGACTTCTACCGGCAATAACAGGAACAAAATAAACCGCACCAATTATCCGGTCACGCTGACGATCAATGACTACATAGGTAAAGGCTTTATTGTTATCCTGCTGAGCTAGGTGTACCTGCATCATGGAATGGTTTTGTTCTTTGGTTGTTTTGTCCGAGGGCCAACCCCACCCGAGTCGCTGATAAAGCCATTCCTGAGAGCCCATATAACTTTGATATAAGGCTTCTGAGTCTTCAGCCGCCAACGGCCTGACTAATAGCGCTTCGGACTGGGTCCGTTCCGGCTTAACCCAGTTTGACTGCCAGAATTCAGCCGCCGCCAAAGGCGCGGCCGCAACAGCAAGCAAAAGCAGCAAAGAGGCACGTAACCAGAGCCCCATTAACTAAACTCCACTCGCTTACCCTGAGCATGGGCAAAAAAGCTTTTTATTCGTTCCAGCTCTTTTTCTATTTCGCCGGTGATCATCATTGCAGGACCAATATCAATGGCTTTGCGGGCGTAATCAAATGCTACCGGAATAATGGGCACGTTTGCCTGTTTGGCAATGTGCAGAAATCCTTTCTTCCATTCGGTGACTTTTTTTCGGGTACCCTCGGGCGTGATGACGACAATCATTTCATCGGCAGCTTCGAACTCGCTTACCATCTTGCCGACCACACCATTAGGCGCACTTCGATCGATGGGGATACCGCCCAGTTTAGTCATCAGGCTTTTTAGAGGAAAGCGAAACAAACTGGCTTTGGCAAGATAGTTAAGCTTTAATCCCATTGCCAGCATAACAAAAACCCCAATTGGAAAATCCCAATTAGAGGTATGAGGAGCTACAGGCAATATCGCTTTGTTAACATCCGGCATTTCGCCGTTAATCTTCCAGCCCCCAAATAAGCGTAAACCAACGCGGCCCAACCAGCGTGAAAATCGGCCATCACGAGTGGGAAACTCACCCTTAGCGTGTTCAGGAATTGCATTGTCTTCTGGTTTACTCATAGTTGCTTTTCAAATTCCTGTTTTAAAGACGATAACTTGCTTTTTAACCGTCTGATATTGTCAGGTCCCATTCTCAAAAGTTGCTTTTGAGCTGGCGGCAGATTCTCGTAAGACGGGTTCGCATAGGTGTACATCACCTCATCATCTTTCACCTCGACCAGTGTTTCTGGTACCGGCGTGTCCATTAACACCTCAATGGCCTCGACAATTGCCCGGGTAAAGTCTGCATCAGGGTAACCAATATCAGCATAAGCTTCCGACAGTAGTGGCCTGAATAACTGATAGTTTTCAACCACCGCTTCTTCGTCAAGGCTGACAAACCAGTCCACCAGTGCGTCATAGCGCTGGTAGCTTTGTTCATCAATATACAAAGCGCCATCAATTTCCAATACTTTAAAACGGCCGTCAGGACGCTGCACCACGGTTCGCTCACGAACCAACGAGCCATTACGAAGATTATCGACAATGACCACTACATCACTGACAAGTTGTGAACTTTTGAGTGGTTGAATTTCAACGCCACTGGAGTCCAGCGTCTGCAGAACGGTTGGCGTGCTGTTAGCAAGGTCCGGCAGTTCCGGCGCTGGCTCAACTTCAGATTCAGCTGGCTGCGACTGTTCGTCAGTTCGCTGGCGATCCTCGTCCGCCGAACTTACCGGTTCACTCTCGGTGGGTTCTTCCGGCACAGGATCAATTGCCACAGAAGCTTCAGGTTCCGGCGCAGGACTTTGCTCTTCAACGGGTTGCGCTACCGGCTCTTTAGCCACGGGCTGGCGTTCAGACTTTGGCGTATCTTCCGTTGCAAGTAACCACCAAAGGGCCAGAGCAATCGCAATAATAGCAACAATTGCGACCACAACCCTGGTTGTCATCGAACCACCGGACTGTTGCTCAAGGTTGTCGTTGTCGGACATCTTTTATACCTATTCGGTTATGCTTTTACTAAGCGAATTAATCTCGCGCAGACTCCGCCCGCAAGAACACCAATTGACTATCTGTTGATTCACCAGGACTAAACTGATAGCCCGCGGTATCAAATTCTTTTAATTCCGACACTTGTCCGGGGTTTTGGTTCACTATAAATCGAGCCATCAGGCCACGCGCCTTTTTGGCGTAAAAACTAATGACCTTGTACTGACCGTTTTTCTCGTCCTTAAACACCGGGGTAACAACTTTCGCCCTTAATTTGGCTGTGTCTACGGCAGAAAAATATTCATTCGAGGCCAAGTTCACCAAAACATCACTGCCTTGCTGTGCCAAATCGCCGTTTAAGACATCAGTAATTTTATCGGCCCAAAACTGGTACAGATTGTCAGCTGCTGCGGTTTTTAATTTGGTACCCATTTCTAAACGGTAAGGTTGCATCAGATCTAGCGGTCTTAATACCCCGTAGAGACCGGAAAGAATTCGCAACTGTTGTTGCGCTGACTCTATTTGTTCTGCAGACAGACTGCCGGCATCCAGCCCCGCATACACATCGCCGTTGAAAGCGAACATCGCAGGCCGGGAATTAGTTTCATTAAATGGCAACGACCATTCGGCAAAACGTGCGGCATTAAGGCCCGCCAGCTTGTCACTGATCTTCATCAGCGAGCCAAGCTGTTGCGGGCTCAGCTCGCGACATACCGTGACTAACCGTTGAGCATCGTCAAGTAACCTGGGTTGAGTTGCCTGTACCGCCGGAACGGGGCTTTCATAATCTAAGTTTTTTGCCGGTGACAGAACTGCAAGCATGGCTCTCTCCAATTAGGTTAACTGACAATTTAAATTAAAGCATAGGATCCTGATCGGCGCCCTCTTTCTCAACTTCTGTGGGCATCAGATCATCACGGCTCACACCAAAGCTTAGTGCAACGGAACTGGCGATAAAAATTGATGAATAAGTACCGATAAGCACACCAAACAACAATGCAGTAGAAAAGCCATGAATCAATGGGCCACCAAGAAAGAACAAGGTTAGCAATACCAAAATTGTAGTCGTTGAGGTGACGATGGTTCGGCTTAATGTATCCGTCAAGGCCCTGTCGACGGTTTGTATAGGTGTTAACTTGGCAAACTTACGAAAAGTTTCGCGGATCCGGTCACAGACCACCACTGTATCGTTGATGGAATAACCAATAACGGCCAGTAAGGCTGCTAACACGGTTAGATCAAACTCTAAGCCCAGCACTGAAAACAAGCCCAGAGTAATGGTGACATCATGTGCCAGCGCAGCTACCGCGCCGACCGCCAGACGCCACTCAAACCGCAGTGCAATGTAGATTAAGATACAAATTAACGCCGTTAACATCGCCAGGCCGCCCTGCTCGATGAATTCGTCACCGACATTAGGTCCGACAAATTCAATCCGACGCATTTCAATATCCGCACTAATTTGAGTTCGCAATGAATCGAGAATGCTCGAGCCCAATTGCTCTGCTTTTACATCAGCCCGCGGCTCCAGACGAATTAACAAATCTTGTTGAGTACCATAGTTTTGCACTACGGCATCACTATAACCCGATTCATTCAATACGCTTCGTACTTGTTGCAAATCAGCGGGTTGCTGAAAGCCGACTTCAATTAGGGTGCCGCCGGTAAAGTCCAGACCCAGATTGAGTTTGTTCACTGATAACGACACGATCGAAGCGAGCAGTAATAGCCCGCTGAGAATCGCAAATGCGCCGCGAAAGCGCATAAAGGGAATTCGTTCGTCTGTATTGATAAGTGTACGCATAACTTCGCCTAAATCGATAACTTGCTAAGGCGCTTACCGCCCCAGACTGAATTCACTAGCGCGCGTGTGCCGACGATAGCGGTAAACATTGACGTGATAATGCCAATTGCCAGTGTAATGGCAAATCCTTTAATCGGACCATTACCAATAGCAAACAGAATTAACGCGGCAATCAGGGTTGTCACATTAGCATCGGCAATGGTTGACAAAGCGCTGTCGTAACCGTGGTGAATCGCCTGCTGTGGGCTCCGCTTAGCTTTTATTTCTTCGCGTATTCGCTCAAAAATCAAAACATTAGCGTCTACGGCCATACCAACGGTTAATACAATGCCCGCCATGCCTGGCAAGGTCAGAGTTGCTCCCGGAATCATTGACATGACGCCAATAATCAAGATTAAGTTAGCTGCCAGCGCGCAATTTGCCACCAGACCAAACTTCCGATAATACGCAATCATAAACACCAGTACTAAAATAAAACCCCACAAGATGGCTTGTGTGCCGGCATCTATGTTCTGTTGTCCCAGGCTCGGCCCGACAGTTCGCTCTTCAACAATCTGGATGGGGGCAATCAAAGCACCCGCGCGCAACAGTAAAGCCAGGTTTTGCGCTTCCTGAGCGCCAACTCCGGTAATTCTGAAACTACTGCCTAAACGTGACTGAATGGTAGCGACGTTGATCACTTCAGCATTTTTTGTAAATTGTAGCTTACCGTCCTGATCGCGCTCATCGGTCGCATTGTATTCAATAAATACCGTTGCCATTGGCTTACCAACATTATCTTTGGTTGCCATCGACATTTTGTTACCACCGGCACCGTCCAGTGAAATATTAACCTGGGGCCGGTTGTACTCATCATAACCCACGCCGGCATTGACGATATGGTCGCCGGTCAGAATGACGTCTTCTTTAAGTAACTGCCGGGGGCCATCGCGCATCGGCAATAATTCGCTGCCAAAAGGAACCCGGCCGTTAACTGCATCCCGAACATCATTTTCGGTATCAACCAGACGAAATTCGAGTGTCGCTGTAGCGCCGAGGATTTCTTTAGCCCTTGCCGTATCCTGCACACCCGGTAACTCGACAACAATACGATTGGCACCCTGACGCTGAATAATCGGTTCCGCCACCCCCAGTTCGTTCACCCGGTTTCGCATAATGGTGATATTTTGCGAAACGGCGTAATCACGGGTTTCTGCAAGCTTCTGGTCAGTCATTTGCAGACGCAGGCTTTGCTCATCCGGTTCCTCTATCAGCTGATAACCCTCGTAACGGTTATCAAGGTACGTTTCAGCCGCCTGGTAGGCTTCATCATTACGTAGCTGGATGTAAACACCGTCATCGGTTGCATTAACGGCCGAGTAACGAATACGCTCTTCGCGCAACTCATTACGAACCGTATCTTTCATACCATCTAGTATTTTCCGCATGGCTTCGTCCATATCGATTTCCATCAGGAAATGAACGCCGCCCCGTAAATCCAGGCCCAGCTTCATCGGTTCAGCGCCAATGCTTTTCAGCCATTGAGGCGTTGCCGGAGCCAGGTTAAGTGCAACAATGTAATTATCACCCAGGCTTTCAACCAGGGTTTCACGGGCTTTTAACTGCTCATCGTCGGATGTGAGCCGAACCAGAATCTGTTCGTCTTCAAGGGCAATAGATTTGGGAGATATGTCCTGGCTGAGCAGCGAATTGCGTACCCGATCCAAAGTATTTGCATCAATTGTTGCTTGTCGATCTGCGGAAATTTGTACTGCCGGGTCCTCACCATAAATATTTGGCAGCGCATAAAGCGCTGCCAACAGAATGATGAAAATCACTAACAGGTTTTTCCACAACGGGTATTTATTTAACACGTCGTGCCACCTTTATTTGCAATGCAATTAGAGAGACTTCATCGTTCCTTTCGGAAGAACCGAAGACACTGCTGCTTTTTGAACCGTTACTTCAAGATCTTCATTTAACGCAATAACAATAAAGTCTTTGTCGTCACTGACCTTAGTTATCCGGCCGACCATGCCGCCCTGCGTTAACACTTCATCGCCTTTGCTTAGCGACGAAATCAATTCTTTATGCTGCTTTACGCGTTTAGCCTGTGGACGGTAAATCAAGAAGTAAAAAATCAAGCCGAACATGACCAGCATGAAAATTAATTCCATGCCACCACCTGCAGCTGAACCATCTTGCGCGTATGCAGGACTAATAAAAAAGTTCATAACATTCCCCAGCTATCTAAAGTTTTGTTGATCATTATTATGTCACCTTGTCATAAATGAGGACAAGGTGACGGAATTACAAGTCAATAAAGTACCATAGTTTAGCAAAAAGTTAGGGGGGAAGGATACTGCTTCAGATATCGAAACCCAGAGCTTTTAAGCGACGACGCAGTCCCACTTGCGAAACTTTTAACTGCCACATCATCTGCTCAGTATCGCCCTGATGCTTTTCAAAGCTCTCTCTTAACTGCGCTTCAGTGATGTCCTGAGCTGTCTGAATACCATCAAAACGTTGAATCAACTGATAAACCGACGCTCTGGAGATCCTCAGTTCCGTAGCCGTTGATTGTAATTCAAAGCGGTTATTCTGCAGGGCGGCCAGTAGCTCCTCGCGACTGATGGTGTTGGGTTTACGATTCGCACCCGCTGGTGCGGTGGGGTTTAACCGCGGTTTTAAAATCGACAACAGCTGAGTATCCAGTTGCAAGGCTCGACAATCACGACTATCGATAACCACCTGACGCGCAACGTTACGCAGCTGCCTGACATTGCCCGGCCAGTTAAACGTTAACAGCTGACTGATTAGTTCTGCCGGCACTGCCAGCTCAAGAGGTTTGTCCGGGCATAAGCGACGCCACTGCTCGCGAACAAACTGAATAAATAACAAGCTGATATCTTCCACTCGCTCGCTTAAAGCCGGTAAAAATATTTGGTAGGCACTCAGATGGTTCGCCAGTTGCTGTAGCCGCGAATCTTCGGTGTACGGACAGCTTTCGTAAATACTGGTGAGTATTAGCCGACAGTTGAGAGTTTTCGGCGTCTGGTTATCTTTGCATAAGTAATAGCCTTTGGTGAGCACTTTAAACAGCAAACTGATAACTTCTTCGGAGGCATCTTCCAAATCTTCAAGCACCAGAGTACCGCCCTCTGCCTGAGCAAAGTAACCCACATTTCTCTGGCTACCGAAGTAACCACCAAATAGTTCTTCAGCGGCAACGGCATCATGAATAGCCGCTAAATTGACACAAACAAACGGCTTTTCCTCTGCAAATATGGTGCGGTGCAACTGCAAGGCAGTAAGTTCTTTGCCGGTACCCGCCGCACCTCTGATCATTACCGGCAGGTTGAGCTCGGCAATGTGTTCAAGGTGGCTACTAATCGCCTTAATGTCCGGGCTTAAGCCTTTAAGTAGCGAGTTTTCTGCCGTGCGGATGTCCCGCAGCGGCATATACTTTAATACCAGCACCACCGTTTTATTCAGGCTAATGACCACTCCGGAACTTAAATCGGCCCCGCTTAGTAAGTATTCACTCTGCTCCGCCCTTCCGGCAATATTGACTGTTGTGCTGGTTGAGTGGGCCCGAATGCGGTAATTTTCTTCGTTGTCCTGTTGGATGATAACCGGAGAGCGGCTGATACGTGGTTCATTTAACGGCATTGCCGCACGGCCATTATGAGCGAAGTCAGGACGGTTGCGACTGAGGTAATCCCTGCCTTCGGTAACCAGCCCAAGTAAAGGAGCCGATTCGCCGATACGGCTTAACTCCGGATGCAGAGCAATGATCAATGTAGGCGCCACTTCCAGACGACTATCAAGGTCATCACCGGCGTGCTGAGTTTTCATTTCTGCAACATTCATAATGGTACGCTAATCCTTAGCATTACTTCGCCAGCTAATCTGGCGTCGTCAGTTCTGACACTGATGATAAAATAGCCAGTAGAAATAGTCGAGCAACAAACTACCATTCTGTCTTTTATAATGACAAACTGAACGAAATTTAGCTCTGCAACTGAGGCTGTTGATAAAAATGGATGTGTTGTTTTATTGGGCCGACCAGGCCGGCGTGGCCGTGTTTGCGATTGCCGGGACCTTGTTAGCTTTCCGTAAGCATATGGACGGTTTCGGTGTCGTTGTTCTGGCCTCGACAACAGCTATTGGCGGCGGAACCATTCGCGACTTAATTCTTGATTTACCGGTATTCTGGACTCAGGACCAAACCTACATCTATACAATACTGGCAGCGGCGTTAGTAACTATTATTTGGTTGCGTTACAAAACCTACATTCCAATGACCACCCTACAGCTTGCTGATGCTATCGGGCTGGCATTTTTTGCCACCATGGGCGCTGAAAAAACACTATCAGCCGGGTTTTCACCTTTTATAGCGGTGATTATGGGCACCATAACCGCCTGTTTTGGAGGTATGCTCCGCGATGTTCTTGCCCGTGATGTGCCTATGGTGCTGAAAAGTGAGTTGTACGCAACAACCTGTATCGCCGGTGCTACGGTTTACTGTCTGTTGATTAACTACAGTCCGCTCATTGCTTTTGCTGCGGCCATGCTGACCACTTTAGTGATCCGTATCGGAGCAATCCGTTACCAGTGGTCACTGCCGGTCTTCCGCGATTCCCATGAGTACCACTAATCATGTTGTCGGTATCTGTTACAGCTGCTACCGCCATCATCTATCTGATTGTATTATTTTTTATTGCTTACCGGGGTGACGGTAGTCGGCGGCAGCCTGCCAAACCTTATCGCTATTCACTGGCCCAGGGCGTTCACTGCACGTCCTGGGCTTTTTTCGGTACGGTTACCCAGTCTGCACATTACGGTTGGTCTTTCGCTCCGACTTACATCGGTGCTATCGCGGTATTCTTATTTCTGCATTCAATTCAACTGCGCATTCTCAATTATTGTAAGCAACAAAATATTACCTCAATTGCCGACTTAATCGGCACCCGCTATGGTAAATCACCTTTATTGGCGAGTGTCGTTGCCCTAACGGCGTTAATTGCTGTGGTGCCTTATATTTCTTTACAGCTAAGGGCTGTTACCGCCAGTTTTTCCGCCATTACCGGGGTCAATCAGAATCCCTTCTGGTTATTTGATTTATCCGCTCTGGTGGCTTTAGTGATGATTGCCTTTGGCTTCTTGTTTGCCACCCGTCGCTTAAGTCTGGCAGAGCAACACAGCGGCTTGATGGACGCCATGGCCTTCGAGTCAATTGTAAAACTGCTGGCGTTTATGGCGGTGGGCCTATTTGCGACTTACAGCCTGTTTGATGGGTTTAATGATCTGCTCGCAGCCAGCCTTAATACTGAGCATACAAGAGCAGCGATGGAGGGTAAAAGCGGTGGACTGTATGTTTACATCGTTCATGTACTGCTCGGCGCTTTATCAATGTTTTGTCTACCGCGTCAGTTTCATGTGACCTATGTAGAGAATACTCACAGTGATGAATTACGCGTTGCGCGCTGGGCTTTCCCTTTGTATTTATTCGCTATTAACTTTTTCATTTTGCCCATTGCTATGGCTGCTCTGCTGATTGCGCCCGAGCAAGCTACCAACGATACCTTTATGCTGGTGTTACCACTGTCCAGTGGACGCACTGATATTGCTCTTATTGCCTTTATCGGTGGCTTAGCTGCGGCAACCAGCATGGTGCTAATCGCTTTACTGGCCCTCAGTATCATGATCTCTAATGATCTGGTCATGCCGCTATGGCTCAGGTTAACCCGGCAGCGTCTCAGGCCGCTGCAATTCACTCCCGCGCGCATTCTGCTGATACGACGTGTCACCATTATCATCGTCATGTTGATGGCTTATATCTATTACCAGCTCACCATTGACAGTCTGCCACTGGTTAATTCGGGGCTGATTTCACTGGCCTTACTGGTACAGCTGGCACCCGCCATCATTGCCAGCGTATTGTGGCCGCGCAGCCATCAGCTGGGTGTGATATCCGGGCTGCTCGCCGGCGCGCTTGCCTGGTTAAGCTTGCTGCTGTTGCCCGCTTTAAATACAGCACAGCCAATAACGGATATTCAGGTGGCCGATGGGGTACTGATAAGCCTTGGCCTTAACTTAACTATTTTTATCTTAACGTCGGTGTTGATACCCAACCGGGATCACCGCGTTCAGACCACGGGCAATGACGACTTTATCCGTCAGCCAAGTCTTAGCTGGTCCCGCTTACACGCTTTGCTGGAGCGGTTTTATAGTCCGCGTCAATTGCATAACCTGCAGCAGAAAATGAATCTGAGCTTACTACCGCTGGATGACCAGTCGTTGGTACCCGCTCCTACTCTTGTCCGTATTGAACGGGAACTTTCGACTATCATTGGTACCTCCGCCACCCGGCTATTATTTGATACCATTTCCGAGCAGCAGGAGCTGCCTGTTGCTAAGGTGGTAGACTGGGCCACAGAAGCATCAAAACTTTATCGGTTCAACCGCGAACTCCTGCAGGCGTCAGTGGAAAATATTCCGCAGGGCATTAGTGTCATCGATCAAGAGCTGCGGCTGGTCGCCTGGAATCGTCGTTATATTGAAATCTTTGATTACCCTGAAGGCCTGGTCCGGGCGGGAATGCCAGTGGAAGAACTACTGCGCTACAATGCAGCCCGCGGTATGTTGAGTCAGTCGAACGGTCAAAACGTCGAGGCCGAAATTGAAAAACGCCTTAATTACCTACGAGCCGGCAGCCATTATCAGTACCAGCGCGCCCAGGGACAATTAATTATTGAGCTGCAGGGTAATCCAATGCCCGGTGGTGGTTTTGTAACGACGTACAGTGACATTACTGAAAAAATAGACGCCCAAAAAGCATTACAACACATCAACGAACAACTGGAACAGCGGGTAGCTGAGCGAACTGAGCAGTTACTCAGTGCCAAACAGGCAGAAGAAAAAGCGCACGTAAGCAAGTCCCGTTTTTTCGCTGCCGTCAGCCATGACCTGATGCAGCCTTTTAATGCCGCCAGCCTTTTTTGTGAAATGTTGCAAACCAAAGTGCAGCCGACGGTACTGCCGCTCGCTATTAACCTGCAACGTTCGCTCGAGCACGCTGAAGAACTACTGACGATGTTACTGGATATGACTAAGCTGGATGCCGGTAACTTAACTCCAGAACGCCAGACCTTTGCCTTAGATAATCTGCTGCAGCCGCTAGTAGACCGTTATCAGGCTATGGCAGCCGAAAAGGGCCTGCGTTTTGATTATGTAGCCTCGTCGGCAATCATTAACAGCGACCGCAAATTGCTCACCCGGGTTATTCAAAACCTGCTATCAAACGCCATTCGCTATACCCAGTCTGGCCGTATTATTTTGGGCGTTAAACGTCATCAGCAGCAGGCTACGGTATGGATTATTGATACCGGCGAAGGCATCCCCACTCACAAACAAGAAGACATTTTCAGAGAGTTTCATCAGCTTCAGGCCAGCGGCGATAATCCCGGCCTCGGGCTTGGCTTATCGATTGTGGAACGCGTTTGCCGGCTGTTGGCTGTGCCGCTGCAATTACGCTCCAGCCCCGGTAAAGGGACCGCCTTTGGTATTACCCTGACTGTCCAGTCCTGGCACAAAAACACAGAAGCTGATACGCCGTCTGCGGTACCTGTAGTGGAAGCAAGCTTACTGGCCGGATACCGGGTGTTGGTCATTGATAATGACCGCCGGGTACTGAGTGCCACTTCGACGTTACTAGAGCAATGGGGAGCTAAAGTTTATCCGGTAGCCGACCAGCAGCAGGCATTGCAGGTTCCTGCCTGTGACCTGATTTTTGCTGATTATCACCTGGATAACGGAATAACCGGAATCGATGTGGTCATTGCCCTGCGTCAGCACTGGCAATGCAATACACCGGCGATCATTAATTCTGCCGACCCCAACGAACAGTTACGCGAGCAGGCGTTGGAAATCAATGCTCAGTTTATCCCTAAACCGTTAAAAAGCGGCGCACTAAAGCGGCTGATCAAAAGAGTCCGGAGTCGTTAGCATTTGTTTAAAGAGAATACCTGCCTGGGTTCGGTTAATGCAGTTAAGCTTGCGCAAAATCGCCGAGACGTGCTGCTTAATGGTGGTTTCCTGCACACCTAGCTGGTAAGCAATTTGTTTATTTAATAAGCCGTTTGCGATGCACTGCAACACTTTAAACTGCTGCGGTGTTAGCTGCTCCAGCTGGTTAGCAAAAGCAGACAACTCTTTATCAGGCTGGTTAATAACATCCTGCATGCTGGCCGGTAACCAGTTATCACCTGCCAGCACAGTGACTACCGCCGTTTTCCATTCCGGCAGCGGCACCGACTTAGGTATATAACCGCTGGCACCTAATGCCATCGCCTGACGAACAACCCGGGTATCCTCGTTTGCCGAAACGATGACGACCAGAATATCCGGATACTGGCTGCGTAATGTCGATAAACCGGTTAAACCCTGATTACCGGGCATGGAGAGGTCCAAAAATACCAGTTCAATTTGCGGATGTGTTAAAAGTGCCTGCTCTAACTGCTGAAAACTGGAAACTTCAAGGATTTCCGACGACAGGGTATCGCTGAGCGCCTGATTCATAGCAGCACGAAATAAAGGGTGATCATCGGCAATAATTGCTCTGGCCATTTGAGACAGCTGAGTTGAGGATTGAATAATGACCATGCTATCGACTTTTAATAAAATTACCAGCGCCCGGGTTACTTTGAACAGTAACTCGGGGCGCTGGCGTTACGGGGACTAGAAGCGATAACCAACAGCTAAGGAAACAGTCCGTGGGTCACCGTAATAACCGGTCACGATATTTTCACCGAATGTCGAGCCAAAGTTATAACCTGACACCCGGTACTCTTCATCAAACACGTTTTTAGCGTGCAGGCCGACTGTCCACTGACCCGAATCCGAGTACCAGACTAAACTGGTATTGGTCAGGCTGTAAGCCTCTTCATCCAATGGCGACGGAATTTCGAAGATTTGCGTTTCATCGCGGTAGGCTACCGTACCGGACCAGACCAAAGAGCCGTTTTCCAGCATAAATTCTTTGGTAAAGCCAAGGTTGGCAGTCAGCTCAGGAGTATTCTGAAATGACCACACATCAGAGACGTCTTCAATTTGCTGTAATTCAGGGTTAAAAAACTCAACAGAGTCAAATTCCGCGTCAATATAGCCTAATGAACCGGTAAAGTTTAACGTCGGAGTGACCGCAAAAGTCGACTCAAATTCGACACCCTGAACCGTCGAGTCAGCCGCATTAAGAACCTGAGAAGCAACACCACCACCCTCAATAGCTCGTTGCACGGTAACCTGCATATCCTGATAGTCTGATACAAAAGCGGCCGCATTCAGGCGTAACCTGCCGTCCAGCATTTCACTTTTCACGCCAAACTCAAAGGTATCAACGGTTTCAGGATCGTAGGGGTCAGAACCGTCAGGGTTAATGGAAACGTCAGCGCGCATATCAATACCACCGGATTTAAAACCGTTGCTGTAGCTGGCGTACATCATCAGGCTAGGATCTACCTGGTAACTGACACTGGCGTGAGGGCTGAATTTGCTCCAGTCTTCCTGTTGCGAGAAGTCAGAGTTAATGACGATGGGATCCATATCATAATCACCACGGTCAAGGAACTTAATGCCGGCATAGGTATAGCGAAACACGTCGGCTTCTTTATCATCACGGGTATAACGACCGCCTAAAGTGACAGACCACTTGTCGTCTAACTGATAAGTTGCCTGACCAAATAATGCCTCACTGGAGGTGTCCACGCAGCCACCGGTATCAATCGACAACCCTAACAGACCCAGCACGGTACCAAACTCGCCGCAGGCTTCGCCTTCATATAAGTACAGACCACCGACAAAATTAAGTCGATCGGCATTGTACATAAACTGGAATTCCTGGGTGGTTTGATCGTCCTCATAGACTGCAGGTATCAGCAGCACCGGGTTGACTGTCGAGTCAAAGTCAATATTGGTGTTGGTGTAACCTTCCCGGTATGCCGTTACTGATTTGAACATCCATTCACTGTTGATGGCCCAATCAATGGTCATCGAATAACCTTCGTTTTCTACCGTGTTTTCTGTCGGCATCGCAGTGTAGGCGTCAAATACGTCTTCCTGGCGCGGCTCGTCGCTTAGCAGCGATGGTAGCAGTCGGTGTCCGCCGCGTGCATTAGAATCATCCTGAGTCCAGTCTGCGGCAAATCGTACATTTACATCCTTACTGGCCAGCCATTTAGCATTCAAACGGCCGGTCATCAGTTCTTTGTTGTAGTTTTCATCGCCGGTGTTAACAAACTTACCGAAGCCGTCACGGTTTAACGTCGCAAACGCACCGCCAACATAAAAGGTGTCACTCAAAGCCGTCTGACCGGACACTTTCAGATCTGCCTGACTGTAACTACCGACGGTTCCTTTTATTTCAAACTCATCGTAACCAGTCAGTTCACGGGTCACGTACTTCATTGCGCCGCCGATTGTGTTCTTGCCGTATAACGTACCCTGCGGTCCGCGCAACACCTCGACCCGCTGCACGTCCAGTACTTCCAGCACTGCGCCCTGTGGCCGGGCTACATAGACATCATCAATATAGATACCCACGCCCGGTTCGAAGCCCCACAAGGGATCCTGCTGACCGATACCACGGATGTAAGCTGTCAACGTTGAGTTTGTTCCGCGGCTTACCTGAAAGGTGGTATTCGGCATCTTATATTGCAGCTCAGTAATATCCTCGATGCCATCGCGCTCCAGCTCCATCTCGCCAAAGGCGGTAACGGATACCGGCACTTCCTGTAGGCTTTCACTGGTGCGGCGCGCTGTCACCTCTATGCGCTCTAATTTGCCATCCTCGGCTTCGGCTTCCTGTTGCTGCTGTGCCATAGCCAGCGGACTACCTAACAAACCTGACACAGCAAGCGCTAACACTGATTTTCTGAAATTGGGTGTGTACATATGGATTCCCCTGACGATTAAGTCGTTATCATTTTTATTAGTGGTTTCCGTTATTACTACTGAACGGTCCAGAGTCATGGCTGGGTACTAAGCTAACGCAAAATGTTAAAAAAGTGATCTGTACCATAGTACTATGGGTCAAGTTTCCTGGATAACGCACAATACCAACAGGCAACGAACCGGGGCATGGCTGTTTCTATTGACTCGTTGCGAGGTAACTCATGTTAAGTATGATTGGACTTGTTGGTGGCCTGGTGCTGCTGATCATTCTCACCCTGCGTGGGATGAATTTATTTATTAGCGCGCCTTTGTGCGCTGTATTCGTTGCTTTATGCAGTGGCATTCCTTTATTCACTGGTGATATCAACTTTGTCAGTGCCTATATGGATGGTTTTGCCAGCTTTGTGGCCGCTTGGTTCTTTATGTTTTTACTGGGCTCGATGTTCGGTAAATTCATGGAGGATACAGGGGCCGCAGATAGCGTTGCCGGATGGATTATAAACAAGCTGGGCCGCAAACAGGCGGTACTTGCTGTGGTATTAGCCTGCGCTATTTTAACCTATGGCGGTGTTAGCGTTTTTGTGGTGGCATTTTCTGTTTATCCCATGGCATTGTCGCTATTTAAAGACGCTAACCTGCCCCGCCGTTTTATTCCGGCAGCGCTGGCTTTTGGCTCGGTTACTTTTACCATGACGTCTGCCGGCTCGCCTGAGATTCAAAACTGGATCCCGATTAAGTACCTGGGAACCTCGCCCTACGCAGCCTGGGAAGTTAGCCTGGTTGTCGCTGTGCTTATGGCCTGTTTTGGTTACTGGTGGCTGCGCAAAATTATTAATCGGGCTATTGCCAATGGCGAGCACTTTGAGGCGCGCCCCGAAGATCCGGTGCTACTGGAACGCAAACTGCCAAATCCGCTGGCCAGTCTTGTGCCGCTATTAGTGGTATTGGGCTTGTCTTTTACCTATCACCAGAGTCTTGCTCAAAATGCACTTATTGTGGCCTTGTTGGGCGGCGTGATAGCTATTGCGGTTATTAATTTCCGTTACTTTCACCGCCCCCAGCAGGCAATATCAGAAGCAACGACCGGTGCTCTGGTCGCTATTGGTAATACCGCCGCAGTGGTTGGCTTTGGTAGTATTGCTAAAATTACGCCAGCCTTTGAGTCTGCCGTTACCGCCATGACCAATTTACCCGGCAATGAACTGGTTGGCGCGGCAGTAGCAGTTAGTGTGATTGCTGGTCTTACGGGCTCGGCCTCCGGGGGTCAGGCGATTGCGCTGCCCGAAGTTGGACCCCATTATCTGCAGGCCGGAGTCAATCCGGAACAGTTACACCGGATTGTTTCGATCTCGTCAGGGGCGCTGGACTCATTGCCTCATAATGGCTATGTGGTAACCACAATCCGGGCCATCTGCAATGAAACCCATAGCGCTGCCTATTGGGCGGTAGCTGCCGTTACTGTAGTGGTGCCGCTAATGGGACTGGCCGTCGCAATTGGTTTATTCATGCTGTAAGGAATAATAAGATGCTTAATTCTCCCATTTCCGGAAATACCATGCAGCGACCGCTACAAATTATTGATTTGTTGCGCTTTGCTGCCAGCCGCCATGCACAACAGGAAATAGTAACCTGCCGCTTAGAAGGCGATACTCACCGCTACAACTACTCCGACTGCTTTCAGCGTAGTGCGCAGTTAGCAGATGCTCTTGCTGAACTGGGTATCCAGCCCGGTGAAAGGGTTGCCAGCCTGGCCTGGAATACCTATCGCCACATGGAGCTTTACTACGCTGTCAGCGGTATCGGTTCGGTAATGCACACGGTTAACCCAAGGTTATTCAGCGAGCAAATAAGCTGGATTATCAATCACGCAGAAAGCCAGTGGGTATTTGTTGACCTCAGTTTTGTCGCCCAACTGGAGGAGATCCAGCAACAATTGCCTAAAGTTAAAGGCTTTGTAGTAATGACCGATCGTGCCCATATGCCGGAAACTTCATTAAATAATGTGCTCTGTTACGAGGAACTGATTGCCGGGCGACCAGAGCAGTACCCCTGGCCCGATGTCGATGAAAACAGTGCGGCTTTACTGTGTTATACATCCGGCACCACCGGAAACCCGAAAGGTGTGCTGGCCTCTCATCGCGCTATGGTACTGCATGCTCAGGCCACCGTCAGCGCTGATATGCTGGATCTGCGCAGTGATACCGTATTAATGCCTATGGTGACCATGTATCACGTTGCTGCCTGGGGCGCTCCCTATGCCGGCCCTCTATCTGGCTGTAAGTTAGTATTTACTGGCGACAAAACTTCCGGTAGCGCAATGGCTGAAATTATTCGCAGCGAACAGGTAACGGTTGGCTTAGGTGTGCCAACGATTTGGCTAACTCTGCATAATTACCTGGCTGAAAATAATCTCACTGTTCCCTCGCTTAAGCGGGTCTGTGTTGGCGGAGCAGCCTCGCCAGTTGGCTTAGTTAAAACCTATGATCAACAGTACGATGTATACTGGCAGCCAATCTGGGGAATGACGGAAACAGGTCCATTAGTACATTCAGCACCGCCGCAAGCCGATATTCTGAGCCTGCCCAAAGAACAACAGTACCAGCTGCAGACAACAGCAGGACGCCCGGTTTTTGGTGTCGAAGCCCGTATTGTTGATGCGGATAATCAGCCTTTGCCCCATGATGGCGAAACACGAGGCGAACTTCAGGTACGCGGCCATTGGATTGCCACCCGCTATTTTGCCAATGACGATCTCAGTAGTTTTCCTGATGGCTGGCTGGCTACTGGCGATATCGCCGTCATCGATAGTAAAAACTTTATGAAGGTGGTCGACAGAAAAAAAGACGTAATCAAAAGTGGCGGTGAGTGGATAAGTTCGCTGGATATTGAAAACATCATCAGTCAGCACCCTGCTGTCAACGAATCCTGTGTTATTGGCGTAAAGCATCCAAAGTGGGACGAGCGACCCTTACTACTGATAGTAACTAAGCCCGGAGAAAGCCTCGATAAAGAGACCATTAAAGACTTTTTAACGGGCAAGATTGCACGCTGGTGGATGCCTGATGATGTCGTTTTTGTCGACCAGCTACCCCATACAGGCACCGGTAAACTGGTGAAAAATGAATTACGCCGACACTATCAAAATTATCTGCAGGAGAAACTCTCATGAAGCGATTGATCAAACAGCTTAGCGGCATAGCGGTTGCGCTTGTCGCCGCCGTTGGCAGTCTTGTAGCCCAGGCCCAGGAACCGATGCTGGTCGAGAAACAAAGTTTCAGTTTGCCCGAGTATACCACCCATGGCGGCGAGCACATTAAAGATGTCAGGGTCGGCTGGGAAGCCTACGGAAAACTTAATGCGGCAAAAGACAATGTCATCTTGGTCACCCACTTTTTTTCCGGTAATAGTCATGCCGCCGGCCGGTATGCCCCGGATGATCCTCAGCCCGGCTATTGGGATTCGATCATAGGCCCCGGTAAAGCGATTGATACCGACAAGTATTATGTCATCAGCGTCGACTCGCTGGTCAACGCCTACCCGCACTTGCCGTCTGTTATCACTACGGGCCCTGCCACTATCAATCCTGATACCGGACAGCCCTACGGACTGGACTTTCCGGTAGTAACCATTCGTGACTTTGTGAATGTTCAAAAAGCACTGCTGGAGTCACTGGGTATTTCGCGTCTGCATGCGGTCATTGGCGCATCGATGGGCTCCCTGCAGGCCATTGAATGGGCTGCTACTTATCCTGACTGGGTAGACCGTATGGTGTCCGTTATTGGCACAGCAGCAATGGATGCATGGACTATCGCGGGTTTGGAGGCCTGGGCGCAGGCGATTAAATTAGATCCTAACTGGAACAACGGTAATTATTATGACAGTGAGGCGCCGTTAGACGGGGTGACTATGGCACAAGCTTTGATAACTCATAGTGCCATGCACCCGGATATTTTTAACCAAACCGCGCCAGCTCAGCAAACGCTGCCGCCGGAAGGTCTAAAAAGTGTTACCAACACCTTACCGGCTACACAATGGCTATACGGCAGTAGTCGTCAGCGCGCCCCCCTGGCTGATGCCAACCACATTTTATATCTGGTCAGAGCTAACCAGCTTTTTGTTGCCGGCCACCAGCAAACGCTTACTGAAGGGTTAAAAAACATTCAGGCAGAAACTTTGTTTTTACCGGCCAGTAACGACCTTTTGTTAATGCCTTATATGGCAGAAGCTGCAGTCAGCGAGCTTAGACAGCTGGGTAAAGAAACCGAGCTGGAAATGATTGACGGGCCGTGGGGCCATCTGGACGGGATTTATTCGATTCAGCAAAAAGCAGAAAAAATACGCCAGTTTTTACAGTAATGACCTGCCCGGTAACCCGCAGACCAGTGCTTGTGGGTTACCGGGCCACTATTTAACCACCAAACAGGCGGCCTTTTAATTTGTCTTTTAGGCTATCCTGCAATTTTGCTTTTAGCAGCTCTTCCAGTTGCCCCTCAAAATTATCAGCTCGCTGATTTAACTGGCCGATGTTATCCAGTAACGCCGTTTGTGACTGCAGTTGTTGTTGTACTCTGGACTCTAAATCAGCTTTTATTTCATCCAGCTTCCCTTGTGCCTCGGCCAGCGCGCTATCGCCTAGTAACTGCGCCAGCTGCTGATCAAGGTCCGAGCTAAGGCTCAGCCGCGGGCTAAGCATACTACCCGACAAGTCGGTGTTTATGTCCAGTCGATTCAACTGCTCTAACGCAGTAGCAACAGCCTGTGTGATCTTGCTGCCGCCGCTGGCAGTCATCTTTAAATCCAGCATGCGTATAATTGCATCACCGTCCAGCTGGTTTTCCCGCACCAGCACGGTACCATCACTGTCCAGCAGCGCTGAGGCAATAGACGCTGTTAGTTCGCTAGAATCACTTAAACCAAGGTTTGTTAAGTTTGCCCCTTTTAATTGCCATTGTTGTTTTGCATCAATGCCCGAAGCTAACAGCGACAATTGCCCGTTTAAATTAAAGGCTTCCCACAAGTCGCTGTTATCAACTCGCGCTTGATAGGTGGTCGGCTGGCCAAGCAGATCATGCTGGTGGGTAATATTTTGCCAGTTTACAGCCACCTCATTGTCGCCCAGCAAAATTTGCGTATTCGCTTTTTTTATCCAGAATTCCGGCGGTGCGTCATCTTCAACAAAGGAGAGGCTTTCACCCTGGCCCCTGACTTTTTTTACGGTTTCGGTATTGGCTGAGCGAGCTAACATTGGCGCTAATTGATCATAAGCAAGTAGTAAATACTCACTCCATTGGCGCGCTTTCTGGCCTAACAAAAGTCCGGTCACGTTTTTAAGGCCGACCTCATTAAGCTGGAAATATTCTCGGATCCGCTCGATATCCTTTGCCGGTGCCTGCCGCAGCTGCTCTACCTGCTGTTGCAGCACCGTTCTGGACTCACTTAACTGCTCACGCATCGCCTCGATAGCTTGTTTATCCTCCCGGATCCGCTCTTTCAGCTGTTCCAGCTTGTCTCTGCGGGCAGCTATATCAGTTAAGCCCTCTACATCACCTTCGGTCAGCGCTTTTATGCGCTGTTGGTAATCGGCAATTTTTTCTTTATCCGGGAGTGCCTCCCGTGCCTGCTGAAATTCATCCCGCTGCTTGCCTAACGCTGTTTGTGCCTGTTCGGCAACCTGGTCTGTCGTTAAGCCGACCTGGTCGATAATTTCATCTTTACCCGGCAGGGACACTTTTAATTTTTGCCAGTTTGTTGCTGCCCAATCTTTGACATCCTGTTTATCGGGTACAACGTAAACCTCGCCTTCACCGCCTGTCCGCTCTTGATCAACGCGAACGCCAAGTACATCCAGTTGAGCAATGTGTATCCGCCCAAGCAATAACTGCGCAGCGGAAACATCGGCGCTTAGTTTATCCAGTTGCACCTGATTATGCGTCGGCTTGGCGGGGTCAGTTGCCTCTACATCGTAGGCCATCAGTGTCAGTGGCGACCAACGGTGCTCGACACGCTCGATGTTCACTTCCGCGCCATGCAAACGCCCTAAGGTGTATTGCAGAGAAACTTTTAATAAAGAATCAAGGAATAACCAGGAAACTAACACCAGCACCCCAATGATAATGCCAAATGCAGCCAGCCCACGCCAACGCAGAATACTTCGTTTCATGCTTACCCCCGTAAATCCATATACAATCGCCAAAAGCGAGTGCCGCGAATCAGCTGCACAACTTTTAGCTTTAATAAACGTGCCTGAATTTTTTTGCGATAATTGCTGATGATAAGATAGCTCAACACCGCTACTACCGGGCTTAGCAAAATACTGACGACTAAACTGCCCATGGTAATGGTATGGTAAAACTGCGATACACGCCCAAGCGCCGTTGCATACATTGCCTCGTAAATACCCTGCCAACTTTGCGCATTTAACAGGCTAAGACCAATCTGATGAAAGAAGGGATCCAGTAAATAAGCAACGCCCGAGAAAATTACAAAAGACAGAATAAACAACGATAAATTAACCCGGAAAATAAGTGCTGCCAGCAGTATCAGAAGATTATGCAGACGCCATAATGGGGTCAGGCCTAATATCATACCCAGTACCATCGCCATCGCTAAGGCCCAGGGGCTGGTTTCCGAATTCAGCGCTTTCAACATTTTGGCCAAAAACGTCAACATAAGTCATGCTCCTTGTCTTTATTCCTGCTTCTAATATAGTGTCGGTTGGGCCTTTTCCGCAAACTAAGCCATCAACGAGCAACAGGATGAGTAATCAATTAGCCGTAAGGAAAGCCAGAGTTAGTGATCTGGATAATTTAACCGCATTAGAGCAGCGCACGTTTGACTATAGCCGTATCAGCCGACGTAACTTTCGCCGCTTAATTCAGTCATCCAGCGTTAATTTCTGGGTCATCACTGAAGGCCAAAAGCTGATAACCTACGCCATAACACTAGCTCGTAAAAACAGTCGTTTCTGGCGCATATACTCCATTGCCGTCGACAGTCAGCATCGTAACCGGGGTCTGGCAAGAGCTATGCTTGAACACATCATTACCGAAGCTAAAAAAGACCAGCGTCAGGGGCTGACCTTAGAAGTCAAGGTGGATAATATTGTAGCAATAAAACTTTATCAGTATTACGACTTCGAAACGGTCGATCTTTTACCTGACTATTACGATGATGGTACTGACGGTTTTAAAATGCGCCTTACTTTTTATCCGGAAAATCACTAAAGGCACCTGTCACGCCCGCTTTTTTTAGCCAATCACGTAACTGCTTCAGAGACGTTACCCCGGCAGGTAACTGGTCATCGCGTAGTGTGTAAACAAAGACATTTAAGTTAGTCCGCTTAGCATGCGTCAGTATGTCTGACCATTGCGGTTGGTTGTCCTCGACGCCTGTTAGCAAATGATTGAGCCAAACACCTACATTGTCAGCATAGGCCGATAAAGATTCCATCCCCGCATAGGTTCTCAGTGAATCATAGTCAACTCCTGACTCGTTCCAGCTATTATCCGCAATCAGTTGTACTAGCGGATAATCGATATGGAACTCTCGCTTTAAACGCCGCAAAGTTTCCGGGTCAAAGGACTGTAAATAAATTTTGGTCGGGGCCTCACCGTCCTTGTAGCCCTGTTCTTTCAAAACCTCAACGACGGCGGCAGTCGCATCGTAATCCTGACCGTGATACCAGCGCGGTGCTTTAATTTCGATGTACACACCGATATTCTTATTGCGGGTGCGATTTAACTGCTTAATTAGGCTAATTGACTCAGCCAGAGTCTGTATCGGAAAGACCAGCGAGCTGGGTTGAAAACGGTCCGGATACCGTAACTCGCCATCACTTTTTGTGCGTGGTTTTAAGCTTAACTGCTTTAGCTCTTTTAACGAAAAATCAACTACGTAATAGTGTCCATCGGGCCGCTGACGTGTCGGAAAAACGTCCGCCACATTGGATACCCGGTTAAGGTATAGATCGTGCAGTACCACCGGGATACCATCCCGGCTAAGCTGCACGTCCTGCTCAATATAATCGACGTCCAGGCCGTGAGCTAATACGGTACTGGCCCGGGTATGCTCTGGCACATAACCCGAGGCCCCGCGATGTGCAACATCGATAAACGTAGGAACCGTAATCGTTTCCATGTTTTCTACTGCTGTTGTATTCTGCGCGAAAGCAGTACTGAACCAACACAGAATACTTAATGCAAAACCACAGCGAAAAGCAGTCATCCTTCCCCCGTTACGATTCATCGGTTAATCGCACGACCAGTTTGTTTTAATCACCTTATCACCTAAATTCTGATAGCGCTCGAGCAAATCTGCTATCGACTCTGGTTCCGGTGCTAAATTTTTTGCCTGCAGGTAAGTTTCGTTATAAAGCTTGCTGGCCGAGCGCTCACCCAGATCACAGGCAAAGGTGACAATACGCTGACCTTTACCTTTTTTTATCGCCGCAGCCACTGAAGCAGCGACATTGAGGGCTGAACTGCTGCCTAACACGATACCGTCCTGTTCTTTAACGTAACGCGAAATGGTAATTAAATCCTGGTCCGGTAAATTAACGGCGTGATCAATGGTCGCTTGTTTAAAGTTTTCAACCAGCCTCATAATACCGATTCCCTCGGTCATCGAGCTACCACTGGAAACGTATTCTCCCGTTTTTAAAAACTGAAAAATACCCGAACCATCGGGATCAGCGAGCCAAACATCGATGTGCTTGTCCTGTTGCTTTAAAAACTTAGAGTTACCACCAATAGTTCCGCCGGTACCCGCTACCGAAACAAAGGTATCGATGCGGCTTTGCATTTGTTCCCATATCTCGGGCGCTGTGTGCTGGTAGTGCGCGTCAGCATTACTGGTATTTTCAAACTGATTTGCCCACCAACAATCATTACGCTGTTCAGCAATACGCCGGGCGGTGTGATAAAAGTGATGTTCGTTTTTAAAAGGAACAGGATCAACCGCCAACACCTCTCCGCCATGCAGGCTGATCATACGTTGCTTTTCCGGTGCCTGATCGTTGGGCATCACAGCCAGCATATTCATACCGTATGATTTTGCGACCAAAGCCAGACCAATACCGGTATTACCCGCGGTCCCCTCGATAACGGTCATGCCAGACTCTAACTCGCCCCGTTTCATCGCATCTTCAATCAGTTGTTTTGCTGCCCGGTCTTTAATGGAGCCGCCAGGGTTTTGAAATTCACACTTCAGATAAATTTCACAACCCGTTAACCTCGATAACGATGGTATTAACAGCAAATCGGTCTGGCCGATTAAATCGCTCATTCGTTGCCCAGTTCTCATTAGCGTCCTCAATATTACTGATTTAGGCTCAATAGTATCTCGTCACTGTGCAATAGGTGCAACTGAGATCACTGTATTGTCTACTCGCCAGCTTCTTGATAGTTTACTAAGCTAGTTTCATATTCAGAATCGAGCAACAGGGATTTGACGATGGCAACTTCAAAAGCCTATGCAGAGGAACTACTGCGCCGAGCGGATATCCGCCTTAACGGCGACCGCCCGTGGGACATGCAGGTCCACGATGAAAGCGTCTTTGACCAGGCACTATCACGCGGTAATCTAGGTTTAGGAGAGAGTTACATGGCCGGGCTCTGGGACTGCCCGGCGTTGGATCAATTTTTTTACCGCTTACTGCGCTCCGGTATTCAGGATGAAGTGAACCCCGCACGACTCATTTTTCACTCACTGAAAGCCCGGGTGTTTAATCTTCAGGACTCCGAACGCGCCTGGAAAGTAGGCCAGCACCACTATGATATTGGTAACGAGCTTTACCAACGAATGCTGGACGAGCGGATGGTTTATACCTGCGGCTACTGGCGCAACGCTGATAACCTCGATCAGGCGCAGCGGGATAAGCTGGAGCTTAGCTGCCAAAAACTTCAGCTTAAACCGGGGATGCGAGTTCTGGATATCGGCTGCGGCTGGGGCAGTTTCATGCAGTACGCTGCCGAGAACTATCAAGTCGAATGTGTGGGTGTGACCATTTCTAAAGAGCAGGTTAATATGGGAAATCAGCGCTGCGAAGGGTTACCGGTTGAATTTCGGTTGCAGGATTACCGCGATCTGGACGAAAAGTTTGACCGCATCATCAGCCTGGGCATGTTCGAGCATGTTGGGCAGAAAAACTATGACGATTACATGACTGTTGCCCGGCGCTGCTTAAAAGACGACGGTCTGTTTTTACTTCACACCATTGGTAAAAATGTCACCGATACGGCGGCCGACCCCTGGATTAGCCGGTACATCTTCCCTAACGGTGAAGTGCCGTCGATTTCGCAGATTGGTAAAGCTATAGAGGATTGCTTTGTGGCAGAAGATCTGCATAATTTCGGCGCTGATTACGATAAAACACTGATGGCCTGGTTTGATAACTTCGATCAGGCCTGGCCAGATTTACAATCGCAATTCGACACCCAATTTTACCGGATGTGGAAATATTACCTACTGTCCTGCGCCGGCGCCTTTCGGTCCCGAGACATCCAGCTATGGCAGTGGGTTTTATCACCCGAAGGGATAGAAGGGGGCTATCAGCGCCCCTTTAAATAGCTAGTCAGCGGTATTAAATTCCCGCATAAAAATTGCCCAGAAGGCCATAAACAGGGCTGCTACCAGTGGCCCTACAACAAACCCCGTTATACCAAACAACGTTAAACCACCTAATGTTGAGAATAACACCACATAGTCCGGGATTTTAGTATCACGGCCGACCAGTATCGGCCGTAAAATATTGTCGGCCAGACCGATCACTATCGCACCGAAGGCGATCAGTATCAGCCCTTTCCAGATACTACCCATAGCTAACAGATAAACGGCCACAGGCAGCCACAGTAAACCGGCACCAATCGCCGGTATTAATGATAAAAAGGCCATCACGACGCCCCATAGCAGAGCGCCCGGCAACCCCAGCAACGCAAAAATCAGTCCGCCTAAAGCTCCCTGTATAGCGGCTACAACAATATTGCCTTTTACGGTTGCGCGGGCAACCTCAGCAAATTTAGCGAACAACTCTCGCTCTCGCTCGTCGCCCAAAGGTAACGCGCGTACCATAAGATCCACCAGCAAGTGGCCATCGCGTAACAAAAAGAATGTTAAGTAAACCATCAACGCAACGCTGACCACAAAGCTAAAGGTATTTTGTCCAAAAGAGAGTGCCTGCTGCGCCAGCGTGCGGCTGGCCGTTACAGCCAGCTCCGATAATTTACTGCGCAGGTTGTCCGTTGATACCCCAAAACGCTCCAGCAATTCGGGAATAAACGGAAAAGCGGTTTCGATTTGTTGTAAAAACTGACCTGGACGAATCTCCCCGGAATCCAGCTTTTGATAGACCTGGACGCCCTCCTGAACAAAGGAATAAGCAACGCCAAGGACCGGTAAAACCACTATGACTACAGCGATAGATAAGGTTAAAAGTGCGGCCCGGTTGGGCTTTTCGCCGATCCATTGCTGCATTTTACGCTGTAACGGATAAAAGATAATGGCAACGGTACAGGCCCAGAATATCGACATCCAGAAAGGCTTCAGAACCCAGCCAAATGCTAAAGTGACCGCAAGCAGCATGAAAATAAAGGAGCGAATCTCGAGTTTTTCTTTCATTACAGAGTCCTTTTTGAAACAAACAATAGCGGTCAGTTTCAGGGTACTTTACTATCAGTGCGCGGCAAGGCACAATTTTTGTTATTATAAATGGTCCGTCAACTGAATAAAGAGAAGCATACATCATGAATCCAGAAGTCATGCGATCTTCGTCAACTGAAGCCGCTCGCGTAATGCAGTTACTATCGCATCCCGATCGGTTGCTGATTTTGTGTTTGCTTAGCGAAAAAGAATTCAGTGTCGGAGAAATCGAACAGCGCCTTGATTTACAGCAACCAATGTTGTCCCAGCACCTTAACCGTTTAAGGCAACAAGAGCTTGTCGATACCCGTCGGCAAGGCAAATACATCTACTACCGACTGGCAGACAGTAAGACAGAGCAGGTTTTAAAACTGCTGTATTCATTGTATTGCCAGCAATAAATAAGGCAGCCACTATGAGTGAAAAAGACAACTCGAGAGAACGTGTCTACCAGGTATCCAGCAACCGCGGCAGCTCGAAACATAAACTGCGCTATGTCGAAGCATCCCTTCCGGCCGACAGAGATTGCCGATTATGTGTTGGCTCACTGGCCGATATTACTGAACAGCCTAAAGATACTGAACAAGATGATGACGAATCTTCTCCACATGAGGATCAGTAACGCCCAGTTCAGCCAGGCCGGTATGTAGCTTCAACAGATATTCTGCATTACTTCCGCTTGGACCGCTGGAGCCGGCAATATGACGGGCAATATCAGCTTCGGGTGCTGCTCCCAGAAAAGCCGCATTATCTTCTGTTGCAATATAAACTAAGCCCTGGTCCTGCGAGCCATCGTCAAACGACAATGGCGTAAAAAAGCGCAGATAACCGTTTTTTTCGCGGTGGTCCAGGTGCTCAAAAACTTCCGGCGTTACCCGATAGGCCATACCAGTACATAGCTCGCCCGGTGTTTCGACTAACGTTAGTACCCGGCCCGGTTTTTCTGGTGTTCCGCGGTGATCATGAGAACCCTGCCAAAAACGCCGACTCCAGCCTTCAATAGTTGCTGCTTTGCGTTCCAGGTACGGAAAGTCCACTTTATAAATTAACGAGCCATAGCCAAACAGCCAGACTGAGTGATGCTGACTTAAATCCTGACGTTGCTTATTTATCAGTGTTGTATCCTGGGACATTATGATTCCTGTTTGTCGAGTAATGGACAGCTTGTCTGGGCTAGTCAACGTGCATCGGTTAAGATTGACAGCAACCTGCTTGCATAGCAATCTTACGGATTGACCTGACTGACTGGCACAAATTGTAATGGAGCATCCCGATGAGTAGCAAATCCATCGCAGAACATCTGGCACAGTACGCTGATTATCATCGTGACCGCCGCAATGTAATCACACACCTTATTGGTATCCCGTTAATAGTCGTAGCCATACTGATTTTACTTAGCCGGCCGGATATCAGGTTAGGCTACCTTATTTTGACACCCGCTAATTTGATCGTTTTTGCTGCCGTTATTTTTTATATCCGACTGGATATACGGCTTGGCTTATTAATGACCGTGCTTCTGTGGTTGGCGCTAACTGTGGCGCGGGATGTTGCCGCATTAGAAACGTCTTTATGGCTTAGCTGGGGCATCGGCTTATTTATTATCGGCTGGGTTTTTCAGTTTATCGGACATTATTTTGAAGGTAAAAAACCGGCATTTATGGACGATGTTATGGGGTTGGCTATCGGCCCCCTGTTTGTGGTCGCAGAAGTGTTATTTATGCTGGGCTTACGCCAGGATCTTAAAAACGCTATTGAGAAACAATGATGAACTATCCCGACTGGTTTAACCGCTGGGCTGAACAGAACTCATGGACGTATACCGTGCTGGCAGCCTTTACCCTGCTTGTTGCGGTATGGCTTTCACAGTTAATCACTAAGCATATTCTGTTACGCGGCATCGGTAAATTATTATCCAGAACCCAGCTGGGGAGTGACCCCAGTGTTGGGTTGACCGTTATTGTCGGGCGCTTCGCTCAGGTCGTGCCGGCACTGATTTTGTCTTATGGCATCGCGTTTGTACCGCAATTGCCCGAGACACTGGTAGCAGTTATCCGCAATGTCGCACTGGCGTACATTGTACTGACTGTCGCCCGAGCTATCAGCGCCGCAATGAGCAGCTTAAACTTGATTTATTCGCGACGCCCGAATGCTCACCTCAGGCCCATCAAGGGCTTTTTGCAAATCGGACAAATCATTGTTTACCTGGTAGCTTCGATCCTCATTATCGCGGTTTTAATTGATAAGTCGCCGATTATTCTGTTGTCCGGTATCGGCGCGATGGGCGCAGTAACCCTGTTAGTCTTTCAGGATACCCTACTGTCCTTTGTCGCCAGTATTCAGTTGTCATCCAACGATATGATTCGCGTTGGCGACTGGATCGAAATGCCCCAGCTGAATGCCGATGGTGATGTTATCGATATGGCCTTGCATACGGTCCGGGTACAAAACTGGGACAAAACCATTACCACCATTCCAACTAAGCGTCTTATCAGTGATTCTTTTAAGAACTGGCGCGGTATGCAGGAGGCCGGGGGGCGGCGGATAAAACGATCGTTATTTATTGACCAGAACAGTATTCGGTTTTTAGACGAACCGCAGGTACAGTCTCTGAAGCGTTTTGCCCTGCTGACTAATTACTTAACGACTAAGGAAAAAGAGCTTCAGGCCTGGAATAAGCAGCTGACAGACCAAGGTAGCGATGCCATTAATACCCGTCAGATCACCAACATTGGTACCTTCAGGGCATACATTGAACGCTATTTGCAGCAGCACCCGAAAGTTGAACATAATATGACCTTGCTGGTTCGCCAGTTAAGCCCGACTCCACAAGGCCTGCCAATCGAGGTGTATTGCTTCACCAACGATATACGCTGGGAGTTTTACGAGGCTATTCAGGCAGATATTTTTGACCACCTCTACGCTATTTTACCGCAGTTTGATCTGCAGGTTTATCAGGAAACCAGCGGCATGGATGTGCGGCAGGCAATTGCAACAGCCAGGGATCACGCCCAATGAAGGTATTTTTGCCGGGCATTATTATCAGTATAGCCCTACTAAGCTCGACCCTGGTTTTAGCGCAACAACGACAAGGCTTTTCCTATCAGCAGGTGATGCAGTTGCCACAACAACTGCCTGTAAAACAAGTGCCTTATGGTAGCGGACCGGAACAAACCTTGCACATCTGGCCTGGTCAGCCACAACAACCGGCGCTATTTTTTATTCATGGCGGTTGCTGGTTATCAGAATACGACGTGCAGCACAGTTATCCGCTAAGTGCAGCACTCAATCGCCAGGGCTATACACTGTACTCAGCCGAATATCGACGCAGCGGCGAATCAGGGGGTGGCTGGCCAAAAACCTTTACTGACGTTCGTAACGCTTTCCGCCACTTCATAAGGCAGCACCAAGCAAATTCTGAGGCGCCTGTTATTGTCGTCGGACACTCTGCAGGTGGCCATCTGGCTTTGTTATTGGCAGCTGATGAAGAGTTCAAAGCCGATATTGATGCAGTTGTTGGTCTGGCCGCCATTACCGATATTAAAGTTTATGCAGGCGGACAGAACAGCTGCGAAAAAGTCACCCAAGACTTTATGGGAGCGACACCTGAAGCGGCGCCCGAACTGTATACAGCAGCTAATCCGGCAGAACAAAATAACCACCCGAATATCACTTTGCTGCAAGGTGCCGCCGATAACATTGTCAGCCCCGACTATGCCAGCGCCATCAGCCCGGCCCGGGTTCGCTTGATAGACGCAGCCGGTCATTTTGACTTAATTCACCCAAAAAGTGATGCTTTTAGCGAATTGCTGAGCATTCTGAGAGATGTTGTTTATGATCACCCGCAATGAAGTTATCCAGCGAGACGACAATGACCCGCTGGCCAGTTATCGGACAGAGTTTGACTTACCGGATAATACAATTTATCTGGACGGTAACTCACTGGGAGCCATCCCCCACCGAGTCAAAAAACGAGTAGCGGAAACTGTAGAGCAACAATGGGGTAATGACTTAATCACCAGCTGGAACAAACACCAATGGGTCAATCTACCGGAAATTGTGGGTGAAAAAATAGCTCCCATTATCGGCGCCGGTAAAGGTCAGGTAATATGCTGCGATTCTATTTCTGTTAATTTGTTTAAACTGCTCAGTGCAGCGCTATCTTATAATGGTAGTCCTGAACGGCGCTTTATTCTCTCCACTGAGGATAACTTCCCTACCGATGGCTATATTGCACAGGGCCTACAAGAACTGCTCGGAGCGGGCCAATGCCAATTTAAGGCTGTCGATGAAGAGCAGTTGTCCGCAGCCATTGATCAACAGGTCGCGGTGGTTCTGGTTACTGAAGTCAACTTTCGCAGTGGTCGGCGGCTGGATATTAATAAACTAACACAAAGGGCTCACCAAAACGGCGCTCTGATTGTGGTTGACCTGGCTCACAGTGCCGGTGTTATGCCTGTGGACCTGGACGCCTGGCAAGTTGATATGGCCGTTGGCTGTACCTATAAATACCTTAATGGTGGCCCCGGCGCCCCTGCTTTTTTGTACCTTAACCGAAAATGGCACAGTAAAATAAAACAACCGGTTGCCGGCTGGTTTGGACACCGCTCGCCGTTTGACTTTAATCCTGACTATCAGGCCAGTAGTGGTGTAAAGCAATTCTTAGCCGGCACTCCCTCAATCTTATCAATGGCAGCAGTCGATAGTGCACTGGAGTTATTTGCTGAGATTGATATGCAACAAGTAAGGCTTAAATCGCAGCAGCTGACGAGCTTATTCCAGCAGCTGGCTGAGCAATATCAGTTAACCCGTCATCTCAGTTTGCTGTCGCCGCTACTTGCTGAGGCCCGAGGCAGTCAACTAAGCTATGCTCATGACCAGGCTTATGGCATTTGTCAGGCTTTGATAAAACGGGGCGTGGTCGCTGATTTCCGTGCGCCCTGCTACATTCGTTTTGGTTTTGCACCGTTATATAACAGCTATACTGATGTTTACGATGCGGTTGCTCAACTACGGCACGTCATTGAGCAACAAGAACATTTACAAAAACGATGGCAGCAGCGCCAGGCCGTCACCTAATAAGCGTTAGCATTGCAGGAGATAATGATGTCAGATGATAGTTATCAGCCACCGGCCGTCTGGCAACAACCAGATGGCAGCGGCGGTAAGTTTTCCAACATTAACCGACCGGTTTCAGGGGCCACTCACGATCACGCTCTGCCGGTAGGCAAACAACCTTTACAACTCTATTCGGTCGCCACACCTAACGGCCAGAAAGTGACCATTATGCTCGAAGAGCTGCTCGCACAAGGCATTTCAGAGGCAGAATATGACGCCTTCTTCATCGATATTATGGAAGGTGACCAGTTTAGCAGTGGCTTTGTCGAACTGAATCCTAACTCAAAAATTCCGGCTTTGTTTGACCAGTCCGCTAACCCACCCGTTCGCGTGTTTGAATCCGGCTCAATCCTTTTGTACCTGGCTGAAAAGTTTGATTCACTCATTCCACAGGCCGGAGCTTTACGAACCGAATGTCTTAACTGGCTGTTCTGGCAAATGGGCAGCGCGCCTATATTAGGAGGTGGTTTTGGGCATTTTTATGCTTATGCGCCGGAGAAATACCGTTATCCCATCGACCGCTATACCATGGAAGTGAAGCGTCAGCTGGACGTGTTAGACAAACAGTTAGAACAGCACGAGTTTATCGCCGGTCCAGACTACACTATTGCTGATATTGCCATTTTCCCCTGGTATGGTGCTTTGGTTCGTAATGAGGTTTACGAAGCTGCCGAGTTTTTACAGACTCACACCTATAAAAATGTTATCGCCTGGGCCGAGAGGCTCGCTCAACGGCCCGCCGTACAACGTGGCTTGCGAGTGAATAAGACCTGGGGCCCGGAACACGAGCAGTTGCGCGAACGTCACAGTAAGGACGACTTTTAAACGACAGATTTAGTGATAACAAAGATCCCCATCAGCACCAGAAAAACTGCAAAGCCTTTTTGTAGTTTTTCTTTTGGCAGAGAACGGCCGATGCGAGCTCCCAGGATACTGCCTAATAAGCCACCGGCAATCATAATACCTATAACCAACCAGTCGAATTGCACGTCATTAGAAGACATGACCGCATAATATTTAAAGAAACCGGCAACAGATTTAATAACAATGATTAACAGACTGGTTCCGATTGCCACCGGCATCGACAGACCGGCTAATAAAACCAGTGCCGGGACAATAAGAAAGCCACCACCAACCCCGACAAAGCCAGTGATAATACCAACTATCAGCCCCTCCAGAGTCACCTTAAGGTAATTAATAGGATTGATTTCGGAAGGAGGTTTAGGCTTGCTACGCCACATCAGCGCAGCAGCAACAATCATTAGCAAAGAAAAAGTCAGTAGCTGCCAGCGGCTGTCGACTATGGTACCAAACCATGCGCCCCCGTAGGTTCCAATCATACCGGGAATACCGAACACCCAGAAATGGCGCCAACTGACATTCTTTCTGCGGATATAGGATATTGAGCCAAACAGGCTGATACCCGCCACGATCAACAGGGACGAGGCAATGGCTTCACCCGCGGGCATCTCAACCAGGTACATCAGTACGGGCACCGTTAAGATTGAGCCGCCCGAACCAAATAGCCCCAGGCTGATACCTATGACAACGGCCCCTAAAACCGAAAGAAGCATGCTGCTACCTCATATACCTTAAAAGAATAAAGTTATTCGAGTTTACACTAAATAAAAAAGCCGCGCTAGTCGCACGGCTTTTGCTGTTTTTACTAACACTTAATCAGTGAGTTATTTATCTAAATCAGTTAACCGTAGGTAAGGGCGTAAAGTTTCCCAGCCTTGCGGAAATTTAACCTTAGCGTCTTCATCCGACACACTGGGCCGGATAATGACTGATTTTCCGGGCTCCCAGTCGGCCGGGCAGGCAACTTCGTGCTTATCCGTTGTCTGCAGCGCATCAATAACCCGCAAAATTTCAGCAAAGTTCCGACCCACGGTCATGGGGTAGGTCATTGTCAGGCGAATTTTCATGTCCGGGTCAATAATATAGACGGAGCGGATAGCGGCATTATCGTCTTCATCCGGGTGAATCATATCGTAGGCCTGCGCCACCTGCTTATCCTTGTCGGCAACAATGGGGAATTCAAGCACCGTGTTCTGGGTTTCGTTAACATCACTGATCCAGCCCAGATGCTCCTCTACCGTATCTGTCGACAGCCCCAGTGGCTTAACGTTGCGTTTGGCAAATTCCGGCGCCAGCTGTGCAGTACGGCCCATCTCGGTAGTACAAACCGGCGTATAATCGGCCGGGTGACTGAAGAAAAAGGTCCACGAGCCTTTTGCCCACTCATGAAAGTCTATCGTGCCAGTAGTTGTTTCAATGGTAAAATTTGGTGCGGTTGTTCCAATTCGTAAACTCATCGCTAGTTCCTCTTTATATGGTCTTACACTATTAAAATTTGTTAGCCGGAATTTTGAAGTAATGTTCTCCATCATTCTCAGCCGGTGGTAACTGCCCTGCACGCAGGTTTACCTGCAGCGCATGTAACATTCGATCCGGTAATGCCAGGGTTGCGTCGCGCTTGTCCCGAACCTTACGATACTCTGATTCATCTACCTGGCCGGATAAATGAACATTTGATTCTTTATGTTGCGCAACAGTGGCTTCCCACTGAGCTTCGCGCCCACCTTTGCCATAGTCGTGACCGACAAACAGCCGGGTGTCATCAGGCAGACTTAAAATGCGCTGAAGACTGTTCCATAAATCCGCTGACGAGCCTCCGGGGAAATCAGCTCGTGAAGTTCCGCTGTCGGGGTACATAAAGGTATCGTGTACAAAAGCCGCATCGCCGACGATGTAAGTAATTGAGCCCAGCGTATGGCCCGGCGACAGCCATACCTCCACCTCTAAGTCGCCAATAGCAAAACGATCGCCTTCCTTAAACAGGCGGTCAAAGTCGGCCCGGGGATTAAAGGCGCCGGGGAGATTGTAGTACTGACTCCAGAGCTCGGCTATTTCGCAGGTTTTTTCGCCAATTGCATTGGGGGCACCAGTTTTTTCTTTTAAGTAACAGGATGCCATAAGATGGTCCGCATGGGGATGCGTGTCCAGCACCCACTCTATGGTCAATTCGTTATCATGGGCTAACTGTAACACCTCATCAGCACTGTCAAACGATGTGCCTGCATTGCGCGGATCAAAATTTTGCACAACATCAATAAGCGCCGCTTTTTTAGTCGCAGGGTCAGCAACCAAATACTGAATCGAACCCGTGTCTTTTTCATAAATCCCCCAGACATCAGGAGACTGGCTACCCGATGACGGGCTTTTACGGATTATACTCTTCATAAAGCACCTCCTTTAGATTGGTTATAAGGATATAACACTATGTTTTTTACGCAAGTAAAGCAGGCTGTTGATAAAGCGATTACAACAATCGTGTTTTTCAATCTGTATTTTTGTTCTAACGGAACAGGTAACTATAGCAGATTGCTATTTGAACATTAGTTGGGTAAAGAGTATGGTTTAATCATGGTTATATGCTTATTTTGTTTTGCTATATAAAACAAAAACAGATTGGGGTTTAAAATGACACAGCAACCGATTGTTACGCACTTTTTTGACGAGCCGACCAACACCTACAGTTATGTGGTGCAGGACCCGGCTTCAAAACACTGCGCCATTATTGATTCAGTACTTGATTTTGACTATGCCGCCGGGCGCACAGACACAACGTCTGCCGACCAAATTCTAGATTTTATAAGCGAACAGCAACTGACAGTTGACTGGATTCTGGAAACTCATGTCCATGCAGATCACTTGTCTGCCGCACCCTACTTACAACAAAAAACCGGCGCAAAATTAGGCATCGGAGAGCACATTAAAACCGTGCAGGACACCTTTGGTAAAGCGTTTAACGCCGGTACCGAGTTTGCCCGCGACGGCAGCCAATTTGATCGACTGTTTTCCGACGGCGATCAGTTTACTATTGGCGAGTTACAGGCAGAAGTATTGCACACGCCCGGACATACCCCGGCCTGTCTGACTTACGTTATCGGTAACGCAGCTTTTGTAGGTGACACACTCTTTATGCCTGACTTTGGTACCGCACGCTGTGATTTCCCCGGCGGGGACGCCCGTATATTGTATCAGTCAATCCAAAAGGTATTTGCTTTGCCTGATACTACCCGTTTATTTATGTGTCATGACTATAAAGCACCGGGGCGTGACGAGTATGCTTTCGAGACAACGGTCGCCGAAGAAAAACAAGCCAACATCCATGTCGGTGGCGGTAAAACCGAAGACGAATTTGTAAAAATGAGGACCGAGCGCGACGCCACACTAAATATGCCGCGCTTAATTTTACCTTCCGTTCAGATCAACATGCGCGCCGGACAAATGCCACCGGCAGAAGATAATCAACAGCGTTATCTTAAAATTCCGCTGAACTTATTTTAATTGTGAGCAACCACTATGGAAATTCGTAAATTAAGTCCGTTTTTAAGCGTATCCCCGCAGTTAAGCATTGAAGATGTTGGTGTAGCGGCGTCTATGGGCTTTAAAACGCTGGTCTGTAATCGCCCGGATAATGAAAGTGACGATCAAATTAATGCCGATGCCATCGCTAAGGCAGCGCAACAAAACGGCATGGTATTTGAACATTTACCGGTTGTTTCGGGTCAAATAACGGATACTGATGTTGATCAATTCAAAGCCTTAATGGATAGCGCGCAAGGCCCTGTTTTGGCTTACTGCCGAACCGGCACCCGATCGTGTACTTTGTGGGCGCTGGCAGAGTCTTATCATTTAAGCACCGATGCCCTGCTGGATGCGGCTAAACAGGCTGGTTATGATTTAACCGGGCAGAAAGCCCGTTTAGATGAGGGACGCCATAGCCAACAGGTTAACACTTCTGCTTCAGCTGCCAGCCGTCACAGCGTTGTCATTATCGGCGGCGGGGCCGGTGGCCAGTCGGTAGCAGCAAGTCTTCTGCAGCGTCAGCCTGGTTTGGATATTGCTATTATTGAGCCTCAACAGACTCATTTCTATCAACCAGGCTGGACTCTGGTGGGCGGCGGGGTTTTCGACCGGGATCAGACCAAGCGGCCGATGAAGTCGGTCATGCCAAAGCAGGCAAAATGGTATCAAACAACAGTAAGTCAGTTTTTACCGGAGCAGCAGCAAGTCCGGCTGGAAAATGGCGATACCCTGGCCTATCAGACATTGGTTGTGGCAACCGGCCTGAAACTTGACTGGGACGCCATTCCGGGATTAAAAGAAAGCCTCGGTCAACATGGCGTCACTTCCAATTATCGGTTTGACCTGGCCCCTTATACCTGGAAGCTGGTGCAGTCGCTACAATCGGGTACCGCCCTGTTCACCCAGCCTGCGATGCCAATAAAATGTGCCGGCGCGCCGCAGAAAGCCATGTATTTATCCTGTGACGAATGGCTGCGCGAAGGCGTTCTGAACGATATTAAGGTCGAGTTTTGCACTGCCGGAGCGGCGCTGTTTGGGGTTAAGGACTATGTTCCTGCGTTACAGGAGTATATCGAAAAGTACTCGATCGGATTGCAGTTTCAACACAACTTAATCAGTGTTGATGGGCCAAATCAACAGGCTACTTTTTCAGTAACCGACAGTGACGGAAACAGCGAAGAAGTCACCAAATCTTTTGACATGCTTCACGTCTGTCCACCGCAGGTCGCTCCGCAAGTCATTGCCGATAGCTCGCTTGCAGATGCGGCCGGCTGGGTGGATGTTAGCCCGGAAACGCTGCAGCACAAAAAATACGGTAGCATTTTTGCAGTTGGCGATGTCAGCAATGCTCCCAACGCCAAAACCGCTGCAGCGGTGCGCAAGCAAGCCCCGGTGGTGGCCGAAAACGTACTTTCAACATTGGCCGGCAAACCGTCGATGGCTGTTTATGACGGCTATGGTTCCTGTCCATTGACCGTAGAGCGTGGAAAAATTGTATTGGCAGAATTCGGTTACGGCGGCAAGTTGCAACCCACATTCCCGTCCTGGCTGGTCAATGGCACCCGACCGTCCCGTTTATCCTGGTTTTTAAAAGAGAAGATGTTGCCCTGGCTTTACTGGGACGTGATGCTTAAGGGTAAGGAGTGGCTGGCGAAGCCTCGTCATCTGACTCACAAGCCCGAACCTCACGCAGCGCCAGCAGCCTGTAACTTTGAAGAAAAAAACAAGTAATCACAATATCAACTCACTGCGTTCCCAACTTGTGGTAGTCACGTTTCTCTCCCGTGACTACCACTTTTTTTATTGCAGTTTAACGACCTCGCCCAGATGAGCCGCTAAGGCCGGCAGTTGCAATGGGCTAACATGGCTAATAATGATCCAGGTGCGGTCCGGGTAAACCTCGATCATGCGCATAATAATACTCAGCATCAGTTGCCGTTCAACGCCGGCAAAAGGCTCGTCCAGCACCATTACGGGTTTATTCTGCAATAGTGTCCGGGCCAGGGCTATACGTCTGAGCTGCCCGCCGGAAAGCTGAACCCCCCTTGGGCCAATGGCTGTATCGAGTTGCTGCGGCAACTGCTTAACGGTAGCTGTTAAGCCAACGACATCAAGAACTTGCCAGTATATTTTTTTGCCCATCTGCCGTCTTGCCGGGTTCAGGTTTTCTTTTATCGAAGCGCTAAAAATTTCTGTCTGTTGGGTTAAATAAGCACTTATCGCTGACAGCCTTACCGGTGGCTCAGTCTGGATCGCACCACTGATATGGTGTTCGGGGTAAGCTCCGATTAGCGCCTCGGCCAGAGTACTTTTACCAACCCCTGAAGGGCCTTCAATCCAGTGCAGGTAGCCGGGCTTAAACGTAGCAGTCAGGTTTTTTATCAACGTCCGTTGCTGCCGGCTAACCGACAGCTGCCGCAGTTGTAGCGTTACCGGCCCGATATCAGCTTCTTTTGTTTCCGGCTGTTCACTTTTCGTTATCGGTGGTGCCGGCTTATCGCTTAACAAACTGCGGGCGGCTGCTACGGTTTTTCCGTAGTTGGCCCACTGCGTAGACAACTCAGTGGCCAGTTCTTGCCAGGCCAATGCTGAAAGCGCCAGCATGATCACCTCAGCTGCACCAATACGCTGTTGCTGAAAGTCAGAGAACACCAGAAATAAAGTTATCAGCACAACCAGCTGGGCAAGGCTTTCAACTAAGAGCTGGCGTTTTTGTTGTAAGCGCGTGTAATTTAGTTCAAATTGCTCCAGCCTTTCGGTTTGTTCCATTAACGCGCCGCTGTGGTGATCAAACTGATCCCAGGCTAATAACTCAGCCATCGATTCAGTCAGATTCATAGCCTGGCGCCGCGCCCGTTGCTGGTGCAAAAGAGAGGCCACAGCAAGACGCCGGCCACGCTGGGCGCTCTGTAGAGTAAGCCCGAGAATCAGTAGCGCAAACAGTAGTAAGGCTGAGCTGGCCAGCGGATTGTATAACCACCAGAATAAGGCCAGCGCCAGTGTCGCCAGCGAATAAACCATCAATGGCATTGTCAGCCGCAATAGCAAATTGTCCATGCTGTCTAAATTGCGGGTCAGCTGCTGCACCGCATCCGCCACACGAAAATGCAAGCTGCGTTGCAGCGGCATTGTCTGCATGTGACGAAACAAAGCGACACGCCAGCGCGCCTGCAGCTTTAACACCAGATCGTGGTTAAGTACCCGCTCCAGATAGCGGCTAACTGTGCGAGCAATGGCAAAAAAACGAATACCGGCGCCCGGAGTATAAATATCGAAGCCGACGTATAAGGCCGCAGCAGTAATAAACCAGCCCGATAATGACAGCAGGCCAATAGCAAACAAAGCCGTAGCTAACGCAAAGCCGATGCCGATAAACAACTGCAAGCGGTAGTGGCTTAACTGTTTTAACCAGGGCGCCAGCCGTCGCCAGTCTCGCTGCCAGTGAGATTGTGGCATTATGATAGCTCCAGATGTTGATCAGCTAATGCCATTAACGCCGGATCGTGGCTGGCGACAATTACGGTTCGCCCCTGCCTCGCTAACTGCAATAAATTTTGGCGAATGGCTTCGGCTGATACCGGGTCAAGATTCTCTGTCGGCTCATCAGCAATAACAGTGGCCCGATCTGCCAGAATACAGCGTGCTAATGCCAGTCGCCGCCGCTCACCACCCGACAGACCAAGCCCCTGTTCTCCCAGTCGGGTATCAAGGCCCTGGCTAAGTTCAGATAACATGTTGTCCAGCTTCAGCTGCTGAAAAACATCAATAATTTTCTCATCGCAGCTGCGCTGAAACAGATTAACATTAGCGCGTACCGACGCTGCCGTTAAAAAAGGCTGTTGAGCAAAATAGGCAACCTGCTGTCGACTTGAGGAATTATCTGCAAAGCTGTGATGGCTCGATTTCAGGCTGCCGCCGAACTGACTTTGCCCTAATAAAACCCGTAATAATGTGGTTTTTCCGCAACCCGAGGGGCCGCTAACAACGGTCAGCTGAGCGCTATGAAGGGTGGCATCGGGATAGCAAAGCTGCAGATTATTCGCTACCTGCACCGTCAAATTCTGCCAGCACATTACAGCGCCCGAATTATTGACCTCGGCTTTCGCCTCTGACCGCGGCGTCCACCTGTGATCATTTAATAAGACGGCCGCCCCAACGGCCGCCGCCCGATCGTGGTAACTTTGCGCAAACTGCCGCAGTGGCGCAAAATACTCCGGCGCCAGCAGCAGGACAAACAAGCCACTGAACAAAGTCAGTTGATCCGCTGCCAGCCAGTCAATATACCCAAGCAGGCCAAATCCCACATAGAGCGCAACCGCGGCAATTGCTACACTGGCAAAAAACTCCAGCACCGCCGATGACAAAAAAGCAACTCGTAACGTTTTCATGCTGGCCTTTCGGTAGCGCTCACCTGCCATGGCCACATCATCGCGCGCTGCATCACCGGCCGCAAATAACTGAATACTGGCCAAATTACGCAGTTTATCGGTAAACACGCGGCTCAACGCGTGGGTTTGCTCGGCGTGCTGCTGGCTTAAACGCTCAGCCCCCATCCCCACTAACGCCATAAAAACGGGGATAACCGGGCCACTGACCAACAGTAAGAAGCCCACTACGGGATTAATATAAAAGCAGGTTAGTAATACCAGGAGGGGTGAAAAAAAGACCAGATATTGTTGCACCAGATAACCACTAAAATAACCTTTTAACGCTTCTACCGGCTCGAGCAATAGTGCACCGTCCTCGGCTGTTAGCAGTTGCCCGCTTATCTGCTCCTGTTGCCAGCGTTTTAACCGGCGGGCTCGGGCAAGCTGAACCGCCTGCAGTGTTGCCTGCTGTAATCTTCGTTGCTGAACATAAGGTAAGTAGAACCGTAAAATACTGGCCATCAGCAGCACTAAAATCACTGTGGACTGAGCAGCCAGGGTTTCGCCTTCGGCTAACACCGCCTCAGCAATCGCTGCGATGCAGCCAAGTTGCAGGATGATCGAAAGAGTCCTTAACAAGCCCAACAAAAACGCCCGCTGAATAGGGCGTTTTACGGCGGCAGCTAAGCTTTTCAAATACTGCGAGGCCTGTTTCAAGTCCGCATCTTGCTCAGCTTTCATTTTACTTTCCCCGGTATCGCTTTTAGTGATACCCCGAATCGGCTGTTACTTTGCCGCGGAATACCCAGTAGGTCCAGGCGGTATAAACCAAAACAACAGGGATGACAAACAACAGCCCAATCAACAGGAATAACTGTGATTCATGCGCTGATGCCGCATCGGCTAAAGTGTAGTTTGGCGGCACCACGTAAGGCCATTTACTGGCCAGTAAGCCCAGGTAAGTAAAAACAAACAACCCCATGGTCGCGATAAAAGGAGTTCCCTCGCGCCGCGCCTTAACCGAGCTATAAATCCAGTAAGCACAGGCCAGCGCCAAAACAGGTAGCAACCAAATGACTGAAATACCGTCACCAAACCAACGGTTAGCAACGAACTCGTCAACAAAAGGCGTCCAAATGCTGATAATGGCGAAGATAACGAGCACCAGAAGCAGCAGGGGGTTAATCAGTTTATAGGCCCACTGCTGCGTAGAACCTTCAGATTTCATAATCAGCCAGGTAGCTCCTAATAGCGCATACCCTGCGACCAGACCAACACCGGTTAAAACAGTAAACGGCGTCAGCCAGTCCAGTGCTCCCCCGACATAACGCATGTTTTCGGTTTCAAAGCCCTGGATGTAGGCACCTACCACAGCTCCCTGAGCAAACGAAGCAACGGTCGAGCCGATTGCAAAGGACCAGTTCCATAAATAGCGGGAGGAGTGCGCTTTAAAACGAAACTCAAACGCAACGCCGCGAAAAATGAGCCCCGCCAGCAGCAAAAACACACCAATATAAAGCGCAGGTAAAAAGATGGTGTAAACCAGCGGAAAAGCCGCCAGCAAGCCCGCTCCACCCAGCACCAGCCAGGTTTCGTTGCCGTCCCACACGGGAGCCACGGAGTTCATCATAATATCGCGGTCCTGTTCGCTGGGCGCAAACATGAACAAAATGCCCTGGCCTAAATCAAAGCCGTCCATCAGTACATACATGATGACACCAAAAGCAATGATTCCGGCCCAAATATAAGTTAAATCAAAAACGGGTTCAGTCATCAGAAATATCCTTAATCAAAGCTTGCATCGGCAGCAGACAACGGGCGTTTCGGCCGCTGTTTCTCGTCACCTTGTTGTTTAGCATCTTCTTCAGTGCCTGACCTGACGACCCGGGTCAGGTAGTAGGCGCCAGCAGCAAACACGCAGGCATACACCAGGAAATAGCCGATCAGTGTAAATAAAGCCATACCGCCGGTCAGTGAAGGGGTTAATCCCTCAGCATGCGTCATTTGCCCGTAGACTAAATACGGTGCCCGACCAACCTCGGTAACAAACCAACCAGCAAGCACTGCTATAAAGGGGCTTAGTGTCATCAACCGTAAGGTCTGCAGAAACCAGCGGGAATGCATGTAAGCCCGATTACGTCGTAACACTAAGCCAATAACCGCTACCAGCACCATTAATAGCCCCATGGCCACCATAATACGGAACGACCAGAATACGATCGGCACATTGGGTTGCAGTTCAGGCGGCTGCTCTTTTACGCCGGGAACTACCCCGTTCCAGTCATGGGTTAAAACAAAGCTGGCTAACTTGGGAATACCCACTTCAAAATGATTGGTTTGCGCTTCTTGATCCGGGATTGCAAACAACAATAGCGGCGCGCCTGCCTGAGTTTCCCAGTTACCTTCCATGGCTGCCACTTTTGTCGGCTGGTGCTTAAGGGTGTTCAGCCCGTGCAGGTCACCGATGAATACCTGTAGTGGTGTTAAAAACAGCAGCAACCAAAGGGTCATTGATAAGGCTTTACGATGCAGCTCGGTATCGCGCTTCTGGATCAAGAACCAGGCACTAACACCGGCAACGACAAAGCCACCCGTTAAGAAAGAGGCCAGCCCCATGTGCGCAAAGCGATACCAGAATGACTCATTAAATATAGCTGCGGCCCAGTCCACGACATGGTAAATGCCGTTATTGATTTCGACGCCGGCCGGCGTTTGCATCCAGCTGTTCGCGGATAAAATCCAGAACGACGAAATAAAGGTACCGATAGATACCATTAACGCGGCAAAAAAGTGAACGCCGTTGGGTACTTTGCCACGGCCGAATAACAACACACCAAGAAACGCGGCTTCCAGAAAAAAGGCGGTGATAACTTCATAACTTAAGACAGGCCCCAGAAAATTAGCCGTAGCCAGCGAAAAGTTACTCCAGTTGGTGCCAAACTGAAACGACATTACGATGCCCGAGACCACCCCCATACCAAACACGACAGCAAACACCTGAGTCCAGAACGCACCCAGACGCTCCCACTTAGGGTCATCCGTTTTAAAAGCAAGCCCATAAACCAGAGCAATGTATGACGCCAGACCGATAGTAAAAACCGGGAAGATGGCATGGAAAGACACAACAAAGGCAAACTGAATTCGCGACAACAATAGCGGATCAAGTTCCATGTCTTATCTCCTGATTATTCAGCTGATTGACGGGAGGTAACAACAAAGGCTCCCCTAACATCTCCAACGTCAAAGCCGGTAGCCTGATCATTGGGGTAACGTTTATTGATCGCCTGTTGCAGTTCAGGCTTAATTGAGGAGCCGTGGCATGCTGCACATTGCGGCTGCATGACAATGGCCTTCATCCAGACCTCGTTGCCCTGACTATTAGTATAGGTGGTCATCGGCACTTCACTACTGCCTTTGGCTTGGCTTTGCTGCCATTGCTGCTCGAATTGCTTCAGAACTTCTTGCTGCTGCGAAGTAGGCCGATTATCCGGGTTACGAACCTTAAGAGCTGTCCGGCCGACGCTAACACCCAGTTGATCACTGACTGAGTCGGCTATTTCCGGTGCCTGTTCATTACATACCTTTATCGCTGCCACATGACCTTCATTTTGTATCGTTGTCATCAATACCTTACCCAGCCGCTGCTGCAATTGTCCGGCAGCCTGCTGGTAATTGTCGGCGCTGGCCAGCGCCGCAGTCGATACGGCAAGCATTGACGCCAGTAACAGATTAATCGTACTCTTACTCAAGCACATGACTGCTCCTTTCAGTGATTTGAAGCAATATAATATATGCTTATGAATTAAAGTTCTATTGCTTCCCGCCGAGACAATTTGTCGCATCCAGATTAAAGGGTTGATATCACGGTGAGTAACTCAACAGATGATCAGGACTTCTCCAATGTCGATATCGACGAAGTCCGTAAACACATTGCCAAGCTGCCAATGCTGCCGGTTGTTGTTTACGAATTAATGAAATACGACCCTGACAGTAAAAATTTTTACGATGTGGTGCTCAAATTGGCCCGGTCGGATCCACCGCTGGCGACGGCCCTACTCGGTTATGCTAATTCAGCAGCGTTTGCTCAACATCAGTCAACTCGGATTTCCAGCGTTAAAGCTGCTTTATCCAGAGTCGGTGCCAAACGCCTTTTTCAACTGCTTTTCACCGGCACTGTGACCCGTGTTTTTTTACCTCATAAGACCGAGCATCGTCACTTGTGGCGACATTCCCTGCAGGTCGCTCACTTTGCTGCCTACCTTATCGAATATCAAAAACAGTCGTCAGTTGATCCGCAACAGGCCTATATGGCTGGTCTGCTGCATGATATCGGCCGTTTTGTAATGTTGCAATTAGCACCCCATGCACTGGACAAAACAGACGCGGAAGGCTGGCACAGCGCTGTAGAGCTCGTTGAAGTAGAAAAACGCATCACTGGCCATACCCATTCCGAAGTCGGTCTTATGGCTTGTAAGCGTTTGCACCTGCCCAGACTTATTGCCTTTGCCGTTGAATACCATCACCAGCCAGAAATATTAGAAAGCCGCAGCTTAACTGACGAGAACCGACAACTGTTGACAGCAATTATGGTCGCTGATGAGTTAAGCTTTTTTATCAGTGACAGCGATAAAAATCGTCATTTACCCCCCAAAGAATTAAAAAAGCAGCTACAGGAACACGTATTAAGTGAGCACCTTGATACCGATCTGATTGCTTTTAATCGCTTATGTTATGAGTTTGAGTCGGTACTCAAGCACATTGATGAGGTACTGGAAACCTTTGGTATTCACTCATAACGTCTATACTGCTAACTGATCTTGATCGTGTTTCGACACTTATAATAGAACTCATTGACGAAATAAAAGGATAGCTATGGCGTTTATTAAGGATACTATCGAACAACTCAAATTTAGCAGCCCGGCGCAAAGTGAATTTTATCAGGCCGTTGAAGATGTGCTCGAGTCCATAGAGCCGATTATTGAAGAGCGCCCGAAATACCGTGAGCAGGCAATAATTCAGCGCCTGGTTGAGCCAGAGCGGCAGATTATGTTTCGGGTACCCTGGGTTGATGACAACGGCCAGGTACAAGTTAATAAGGGATATCGAGTTGAATTCAACTCAGCACTAGGCCCTTACAAAGGCGGATTACGATTTCACCCCAGTGTAAACGCTGGCATTATTAAGTTTCTTGGCTTTGAACAAGTTTTCAAAAACGCCTTAACGGGTTTGCCCATCGGGGGTGGCAAGGGTGGTGCTAACTTCGATCCAAAAGGCAAATCCGACGCAGAGATTATGCGCTTCTGCCAGTCTTTTATGAATGAATTGTATCGCCACATTGGGCCAACTACCGATGTGCCTGCGGGTGATATTGGCGTGGGCGGACGAGAAATTGGCTACCTATTCGGTCAGTATAAGCGTCTGGTCAACCGCTTTGACGGTGTACTCACCGGTAAAAGTACACTCTGGGGAGGTTCATTTGTTCGTACTCAGGCAACCGGCTATGGCGCGGTTTATTTCGCCCAATGTTTGTTGGACGATAATGACGACAACATCAGCGGCAAGCGGTGCTTAGTTTCAGGCGCTGGCAATGTAGCCATTTATGCTATTGAAAAATTGTATCAACTCGGCGCCAAGCCCGTAACCTGCTCCGACTCTGGTGGCACCATTTACCATGAGCAGGGCATCGATCTGGACTTATTAAAACAGATTAAAGAAGAAAATAACGGCCGCTTGTACGAGTACCTCGACACACACAGTGAAGCAGAGTACACACCCCGAGATGATTACCCCAAAGACGGGCATTGTGTTTGGCGTTACCAGGCCGATCTTGCTTTACCGTGCGCTACGCAAAACGAGTTAACGGAAAAGGACGCTCAGGCCCTGCTTGAAAATGGCTGTCGCTACATAGTCGAAGGTGCCAACATGCCCTGTACACAAAGCGCTGTTGACCTGTTTATCGAAAATAATATCAGCTATGGCCCGGGTAAAGCAGCAAACGCCGGCGGTGTGGCGACCAGCCAACTTGAAATGGCGCAAAATGCCAGTATGCAACGCTGGACCTTTGACGAAGTCGACACCAAGCTGCAACACATTATGCGTAACATCCACCGCGACGCAAAGCGCACCGCAGAGGAATTTAATCACCCTTCTAACCTGGTGCTTGGCGCTAATATTGCTGGTTTCCGCAAAGTGGCCGATGCCATGATTCAGCAGGGCGTTGTCTAGGTGAAAAACATTAACCAACTAACAACCGCAGTAATCGCGCTGGTGTTAGTTACGCTAACGGGTTGCTCTTCCGGGGACTGGCGTTCTGCCTCCCGGGAGTCAGCCGGCATTGCTCCTGACCCGAAAGTACAGTCGGAGGCAGTAATTGAAGCCTATGCAGCAGATGCCTTTGGATGGCGTGGCTGGTTTGCGGTACATACCTGGATTGCGGTTAAACCCAACAATGCCAATGAATATACCGTTTACGAGGTGGTTGGCTGGGGTGTTGATGAAGGGCGTCCGGCGCTGCGCATCTACCAAACCCAAACGCCTGATCGATATTGGTATGGTGCTGAACCTAAAAAACTTCTGTCCCTTAACGGTGACCAGGCAACCGAACTGATTCCGCGCATACAGCAAGCGGCTACCCGTTACCCCTGGGCTGATGAATACGAAGTATTACCGGGACCTAACAGTAATACCTTTCCGGCCTGGATTGCATTGCAAATTCCCGAGCTGGGGCTGCAACTGCCATTTAGTGCTATCGGTAGCGGTTACGCCGATAATGACCATTAATCCAAAATGTGGGACAATAGCGCGTTTAAACAGCGCAATGACTGAGTAAGCTACCCCGCCATGGAAATCAATGTAAACTTTCTGGAAAATATGCGCCTTGAGGCGAAGTTCGATGACTTCACAGTCATTTCTGATCAACCCATTCGTTACAAAGGCGAGGGTTCAGCGCCGGGGCCTTTTGACTACTTTCTTGCATCGTCGGTTATGTGTGCGGCGCACTTTATCCGCTTGTACTGCCAAAGCCGGGGAATTTCTACCGAAAACATTCGGGTAGCGCAAAACAATCTGGTTGACCCTGAAGATCGCTATAAGCAGCACTTTAAAATTGAAGTTGAGTTACCTGCAGATATTAGCGAAAAAGATCGCAAAGGCATTATCCGGGCAGCCGAGCGCTGCGCCGTCAAGCGGGTTATCGAAAACGACCTGGCCTTTGATGTCGAAGCTGTTGACAGCATTACTGACAATGCACAGGCGTTACTGACGATTAGTCCGGACAACAGCAGTCAGACCTTTATTGAAGGCAAAGACCTGCCCCTTGAACAGACTATTGCGAATATGACGCAGCGACTTGCTGATTTGGGCATGAAGATTGAGATTTCGTCATGGCGTAATATTGTTCCCAATGTCTGGTCACTGCACATCCGCGATGCCGCATCACCTATGTGTTTTACTAACGGTAAAGGCGCCAGTAAAGAGAGCGCACTGTGCTCTGCGCTGGGTGAATTTATTGAGCGGCTGGGCTGTAACTTTTTTTATAATGACCAGTATTTCGGCGAACAAATCGCTAACGCCGATTTTGTTCACTACCCAAACGAAAAATGGTTTAAGCCGGGTCCTGATGATCAGTTACCAGCGGAAATCCTGGATCCTTATTGCCGGGCAATTTACGATCCCGAAGGCGAATTACTGGGCTCGCACTTAATCGATACAAACTCTGGACGAGCCGACCGGGGAATCGTCGCCTTGCCTTTTACAAGGCGTTCCGATGGGAAAACCGTTTACTTTCCGTCCAACCTGATCGAAAACCTTTACCTAAGTAACGGGATGAGCGCAGGTAACACACTGGCTGAAGCTCAGGTACAGTGTCTGTCGGAAATATTTGAGCGGGCCGTAAAAAAACAAATTATCGAGCAAGAATTGTGTCTGCCCGACGTTCCTGCTGACCTAATCCGCCAATACCCCGGTATTGTAGCCGGTATTGAAGCACTCGAGCAGCAAGGCTATCCCGTACTAGTTAAAGATGCGTCGCTGGGCGGCCAATTCCCGGTCGCCTGCGTAACCTTAATGAACCCCCGCACCGGTGGTGTGTTTGCTTCGTTTGGTGCTCACCCCAATTTAGCCATCGCCTTAGAGCGGAGTTTAACGGAATTACTACAGGGCCGCAGCTTTGAGGGTCTGAATGATCTACCCGCACCCACCTTTAATTCAATGGCAGTGACAGAGCCCAATAACTTTGTCGAGCATTTTATCGACTCCTCGGGTGTTGTCTCCTGGCGTTTCTTTAGCGCAAAGCCTGATGTTGACTTTGTCCACTGGGACTTTACTGCTGACAGTAACGAACAAGAAGCTGAAATACTCTTTGGCATTCTTGATAAGCTCGGTAAGGAGTCTTACCTGGCCGTGCATAAGGACTTGGGTATTCCTGTTTGCCGAATTTTAGTGCCGGACTATTCCGAAGTTTATCCAGTCGAAGACCTCATTTGGGACAATACCAACGTCGCCTTGCAATACCGCGAAGATATTCTTAATCTGCACCAGTTAAATGACGTTCAGCTGGAGCAATTAGTGGCGCGCCTGGAAGACAGTCAGCTGGATAATTACCTGGATATTGTCACGTTAATCGGTATCGAATTTGATGAAAACACGGTCTGGGGCCAGTTAACCGTACTGGAACTCAAGCTGCTAATCTATCTTGCGTTACAACGCCATGAAGATGCCTATGAATACGTCGCGATGTTCCTGCAGTATAATGATAATACCCTGGACAGGATCTTATTTTACCGGGCTGTAGAAGCCGTATTAGAGATCACTCTGGACGATGAGCTGGGTATTGAAGACTTCCGGCACAACCTAAGCCGGCTGTACGGAGAAGAAACGATCAGCGCTGTCATTGGCACAGTCCGCGGCGAGATTCGTTTTTCTGGTTTAACTCCCACCAATATGCAGCTGCACGGGCTGGAGCGGCATCAGCGCCTTATCGATAGCTATCAGAAGCTACATAAGGCACGGCTTGCCGCCAGCGCAGGGCAGAGTTAACTAGTTTAACGCCTTAATAATATCACGGGTAAAGTCATGCTCGTTAAAGCCTGATTGTCCGGCCAGATCGTAGCCGCGCCGGACAATTACCAGCTGTTCACTGGGTATCACCAGCAAAAACTGCCCGCGGTTCCCCCGCGCAGCGATGGTATCGTCTGGTAATTCAGGAAAACGCTCGTTGTACAGCCACCACTGCGCACCGTAGCCGGGTGAATTCTCAGCAGGTTGTGCCGGGGCCGGTTTACTGATGTACGCTAACCAGTTCCTGGGTAAAATCTGTTCGCCCTGCCATTCTCCGTTTTGCAGATGCAGTACACCCAGGCGGGCCAGATCACGCGAGGTTGTCCAGACTTGCGAGGACAAAATAAAATCGCTGTGCCAGTCGGTTTCTAAAAAGGTATGTTGCATCCCGATTTTATTTAATAAAGATTGATAGGGAAACTTTAAGTAGCGCTGTTCATCGCCTATGGCTTCACGCAGTACTCGCAAGGCCAGCATGGTATCGTTATTTGCGTACTTCCAGCGCGAACCGGGGGCGACCTCCAGAGCAGTTTCGGTGGCCGTATCACTGACCAGTCCACCGCCCATATAAACGCGGTCGGTGCGATTACCTGCCCGGTTACTGTCCAGACCGGAAGCCATGTGCAGCAAGTTTGCCAGGGTAATGTGCTGGCGGGGATCCAGCGGGTGAGACCAGTTGGCCAGCTGCGCTTTCTGGTCAACCTCAACCAGGTTTTGCTTTACTGCTGCACCAATAACACTGGCACCAATACTCTTTGCTACCGACCAGGTTCGCTGAGCCGTTTCCGGGGTAAAGTCGTCTTTGTAATGCTCCGCGATTATTTTATCCGGCGTTGCGATTAAAATGGCTGAGGTTCGTGCTCCGGCACCATAGTGCCTGGTAAATGCTTGTTGAATTACTGCGTCCAGTTGTTCATTGCCACTGGCTTTGTTGACCCCATTGCGCTGTTGCCACGGGGTTCCGTCATCTGCCTTAGCCACTGTATCATCGCTAAAAGGTCGCACCACTTTATCGATGTCAGCCTCGCTTGCACCAACCGGCAAGTCAACACAGCCCAGTCGTTTACGCCACACTGACAATCGCTCTCGCTTGCCATCGTCGTAAGCCACCCGCACCCAACGGTCATCCTTATTTATCTCGGCTGTGAGACCGCTAACCCGGTCAGCAATCAGCGGATAGATTCCGGTTAATTCATCTTCGCCGATTTGCTGGGTTGACTTGCCACCGTTAAAAGTCGCACTACAGGTAAAGTTTGCCACGTAGCCAGCCGCATAGGCATTCAACGTAGTGTCGGTTTCAGTCGCCTGCGCGCCAGAAAACAGCAGGCTTAAAGCAAAAAATTTGGCAGAGTTTCGCAACATCATGGGTTCACTCCAGATAGTAAACAACGCTAAGTTATACCCTAACCTATAATAACTAGCGTAATATAGCGAGTATCGGCTGCGGGGAACAGCGAAACCAAGCGTTTTCAAGCCATACTCTTTCCTGACCAAGGCTTACTCCGGCACTGCAATGGTCGAAGCAATCAGTGGCGATTCATGATAATTGGCAACTGCAAATCAATTTCAATCAGTTTTTTGTTGCACATCCAGACCACGTTAAGATCGTTAAATTCAAGAACGGACTTGAGGCTTTGTCTGATCCATTCTTCTGAATCACCTCAACCCGGAATTTAGAATCCCAACCGGAGAAGGCCAAACTAGAGTTATCATAAATTTACGTACTTATACGGATAGTTACGTCACCTAGCTCAAGTAGACTTTCCTTATTAATTCAATTAATACCAAAGTTAAATTTAAATGCGTAACGTTTTATTAGCACAGCAGCCTATATACGACTCCAAAAAGCAAATAATCGCATCCGAATTACTTTACCGAAACGATCAAGGCCTAAGCGCTTTTGACGTGGGCGAACACAATGCGACCGCTGAGCTATTATACAATCTGAGTACGGGGCTTATTGACGAAACCTCAATATTAGATACTACATTTTTTATCAATGTATCCGCCGACTTCCTTTTATCTGATGTTTTTCTTCCTGTAGAACCAGGGCGAGTTGTGATTGAGCTAGTTGAAAGGATCCAGCCATCAGAAGAGATTTTAACGGCTATCCAACGCTGGAAGAAGCTGGGTTATGAATTTGCCCTTGATGACTTTGACTATTCTCCTGATTGGGATGCCATTATTGCTGAAACCAAAATTATAAAAATTGATATTCTTCAAACGTCGCCTGCAAAGGTAAAAGCATTGCGAGAGCACCTTAAAGAGCACAAACTCCGTTGGCTTGCCGAAAAAGTAGAAACGGAGTGCGATTTTTTCACCTATCAACAACTCGGTTTTGAGCTTTTCCAGGGATATTTTCTCGCAAAACCCAGTACCGTTACTGGCCAGAAAGTTCCCTCTTCCGGTACAAACCTATTATCACTAATCGAACGTGTTAGTGATCCGGACGTTAATTTTAAAACTCTCGCTAGATTGATACAAAACGAGCCCGAATTATCCATTAAATTGATGAAAATTGCTGCGAGCCCAATTTATGGTCGCCGAGTGCAATTCAGTTCAATTCAAGATGTTATCTTACGTTTAGGCCTCGAACACATTAAAAAATGGGTGCTACTAATATCAGCTATGAATGAGGCAAGTAGCGGTGAAGCTCAATTAGTCCTAACCCGGGCATACTTTTGCCAAGCATTAGCAAGTAAAATGTCAGGGGTCGATGAGAACCAAGCATTTATTTCCGGGTTACTATCTGGTGTCGATATTCTGTTAAAAGTCGATCCTAAACTGTTTGTCAAAAACCTTACCCTACCTGACGATATAAACGCAGCACTAAATGGCGAACCTGGCTCCCTCAATTTAATTTTAACAAAAGTAAAGAAAGCGGAGGCTGTTTTATACGCAGGAGCTTCGCTTACTAGCCAAATTGAATTAAATTTATATTTGCAACAAAATAATAACGTATTAATGCTTCTTAAAGAGGCTACTTAATTAAATAATTTAATTAGCGCTGAAGCTAAGCTGCAAATTTTCTAACTAATGACACGCTGCGCTTCAATCTTTTTAGTTTTATTAAAACCTCGATATTGCAATGCCCCATAACTTAACGTTCAGTAAAGGACGACCATGAAGCAAAGAAGTTATTTTATTATTCTATTTTTTACCGCAGTTGCGGCGCTGACATTACTTGCAATGCAGTCGCTAAACCCCTTAAATACAAAACCAAAGCAAAACACAAGAACCTTGGTGGCGGGCTATACCAACGAACCACCTTACGCTTATTACGATAAAAGCGGTCGAGTTCAAGGGCTCTTCCCGGCCGCATTACGCGACATGGCTAGTGCGATGGGTTACGAAAAAGTTGAGTGGGTCATGATGACTTTTGAACAACCATTACCCGCGCTATTATCCAATCGACTAGACGTTATCGCCGCCGGCCTGGTTATCACCGAACAAAGAAAACCCTTTGGCTGTTTTTTGTCACCTCTAGCGCTGACTCACGCAGCTGTTATGACCGAAAAGAACAAAGACATTGCTGCACCAGTCAAGTTGGAGTCCCTTGCGCAACGAACCTTGGTTACGCTTAGCGGCAGTATTGAAGAAACATTGGCTGTCAAACGCAAGCTCGGTGGAAAAATTGAGCGGGTTCCAGACGTACAGGCAGGAGTATCCATGATACTGACCGATAAAGCCGATGTACTTTTGTTAACACGACCCTCGCTAGAGTACCGCAAAAAACAATTAAACTCGGTAAAGGTTTTGCCAATTGAGGATTTACATAACGAGGCACTGGGCCCAGCCTTCTTGTTCTCTCATCGCTTACAGAGTAAGCTTAATCAAGCACAACAAGCACAACAGCGATTTATGAGGTCCAGCCAATATCAACAGTATTTAAGCCAATTTGGGTTTGTCAGACCGCCTTCCGAGTCTACAGCAACAGAGTGTCGCAACCGTGCCACTTCATAATCAGCAACAAAAACGCAAATTAAACCGTCAGGCCTCTTTTATTATTACCGTGGGTCTCATTATTATTTCGATAATATCGGGGTTACTGCTGTGGAAAGAGCGCGAAGTTGATAGCCGAGTCTTCTTAGTTTCGAAAATTGGTACGGCCGTTGAGGATTTTCATACAGGAGTCATGCACGTCAGTCTCTCAAAGGGAGATTCGTCTAGCCCCTGGCATTACAACACAGGGTTAGCCCTTATTGAGCAAGCTCTCAACGAATTTAGAGAAGTTAATCACCAAATTGCGTCTAAAACTGCTAGCAAAAGGCTCACTCAATCGACCAGCGTTTTTCGGGAAGAGTTGCAGAATTTCAGTTTTCCGAGCGATCCTGATGACGTTAAGCTTCGTCAAGCCAGCTATCAACTGAATACGAATATCCGCAGTATTGAGAAAACCCTAAGACATGAGCTCGAACAAGAGCGAATGAACCAGCGACTTTGGTTTTCCCTTGCCATGCTTATTACCATCGCTATGTTAATGCCATTAGTCGCTTTGTTAATAAAATCTGAGTACAAACGCCTGCGCCTTAACGATGAGCTAAGACAAAGTGAGAGGAAGTTCTTAGACTTGGCGGAAAAAATCGACGAAGTGTTTTGGCTCGAAGATCTCACCGAAGACCGCGTTTTATATTTGTCCCCTGCATTTAGCAGAATATATGGCATACCGATAAAAGAGATTTATAAGAATAAATCTTTATGGCGTGAGGCATTACACCCTGATGATAAACAGCAGGTTATAGATGCACTCAGCAAGCTAAAAAACGCCCCTCTTAAACTTGAGTATCGCATTATCAGGCGTGACGGCGAAGTACGCTGGATCAGTGATCGTGTTTTCCCAATTTTTGATGAAACAGATCACCAAAAAGCATCTAAAATAGCTACCATCGCAGCTGACATTACTGAACGTAAAGAGCGTGACAACGAGACTTTCCATTCACAAAAACTGGAAGCTATAGGGCAGCTTACCGGTGGCGTTTCGCATGACTTTAACAACCTACTGACGGTCATTCTAAACAATGCTGAACTATTAAGCTGGAAGCACATAGACGACAATGAAACGTTGCACTTTAGTAAAATGATCATCAAGGCGGCAGAACGCGGCGCTTCATTAAATCAACATTTACTCGCTTTTGCCAGTAAGCAACAATTGCGTCCGCAACAAGTAAGTATCAGCGAGCTAATCAGAGAGACAGAAGCTCTACTTGCGCATTCTATCGACAGCCATATTAAACTGGTTCTCGATCTGCCAAGCTCAAATGATATAACGGTTTCTGTCGATCCTGCACAATTGCAAACGGCATTATTAAATCTCTGCGTCAATGCCCGCGATGCGATGCCGACTGGGGGCACACTGACGATTGCGGTGAGCGTCAACCCAGCCGAACAATTAGCGTTTATTAAGGTCACTGACACTGGACAAGGTATTCCTGCACCACTTTTAAACAAAGTTATCGAGCCGTTCTACACCACCAAAGAACGAGGCAAGGGCACCGGTTTAGGCTTGAGTATGGTCTATGGCTTTGTGCAACAATCCGGAGGGAACCTGACCATCGAAAGTGAAGAATTTATCGGCACAAGCATTACAATACAATTGCCATTACTCAACTATAAAGCCAGAACCAGAATCGCTGACAGCACAGTTGGTTCGTTGCAGCCCGATTTGGTAACGGCCAACTCAGGCTTTACGATTCTCATTGCAGAAGATGAAGAGTTCTTGCTGGAAACTTCAAGCAAGACACTAAAACGCTTCGGTTATCAGGTGTTGACTGCCAGTTCAGGCGCCAAAGCACTGACGCTCCTAAAAAATAACCCCACCATCGATTTACTATTTAGCGACATAATGATGCCAGGGGGGATAGACGGTATCGAACTGGCCGAGCACGCGTTAGCCTTAAAACCCAACTTAAAAGTTGTGTTAACCAGCGGCTATAATGAATTTGATCATATTGAGCCCAGTCATTTTCTAAAAAAGCCCTACGCAATTCAAGATATGCTCGATAGTATTAACGATATTTTACGACACAATGAGCCTTAATACGGTGAAAGCTGCGCCATTAGGCTTTGAGCTGAGTAATCCGAAGACTCCTTCGTGGTGGCGAAGTCGACGCCAAGAAAGCACCAACTGTCGAACCTTTTTTGTAATTGATTTAACTTTTGCCCGGCCCGCTCCATAATTATGTTTTCAATCCCATCACCATCTTTGTGTACCAGCACAACGGCATACTCACGCTCAGATAAACGAATAACAATATCAGAGCGGCGACAACTTTTTCGCAAAACAAGTTCCAGCTTTTCAAGTTGCCAACGGAGGCTATGAGGAGACTCTTGCCAATGAGGTTTTATAACCAAGAAGGTTACCTGGTAACCCAATGTTTTTACGATATTCAAAATTCGGTCAACTCTCTCAAATTGCGATTTTAGTAAAGTCTTACCGGTAGAACTTTTTGTAGACTGAGCAATCAGAAGTTCTAGTAATTCAGCTGATTGCTTAAGCACCGAAATACTAGCCTCGTTAATTGATATTGGTCGGTTATGAAGCGTACACAGACTTCCGATCAGAAGACCTGTTTTACTGTATATCGGATAGCCCCCATAGAAATGAAAGTCCCTACCCCAGCTGTCCGGCAGCTTATAATCTTGGGCAAGTTCATCATTACTGTTGATAACAACAGCATCTTCACGACTGACCATGCATTGACAAAATGTCTCACTGATAACTTTAGACTCCGGTTTAAGCCCAATTGAAGCGGCACAGACTACCGAATTGCCTGAAAATAAGAAAACACTAGCATACTCAACGTTGAGGAGCCGAGTAATGAGCGCCGTCACTGACGCAAGCTCCTCCTCTTTATCCATATCTCCGCTTTTAAGCATTTGTGCCGCATTCGTGCGTACCGCCCATTGCTTTTCACGACGTCGCTCCAACCACCGATTCATGTCGATACCAGTTAATGGCTTTTCGATAAAATAACCCTGTGCCTGATCACAGCCATAAACTTGCAAAAGATTGAGTACTTTTTTGCTTTCAACGCCCTCTGCTACAGTAGTAAGATTCAAAGCGCGCGCCATATCAATGATGGTTTTGATCACGTGTCTGGCTTCGCTGCTTGCCGTGGCAATACTAATAAAGCTTTTATCAATCTTTAGTTCGCTAAAAGGCAATCTTACCAGCTGCTTAAGCGACGAATAACCGGTACCAAAATCGTCAATCGAAAGTTTAAATCCTTTAAGACGAAGGCTTAATAGCATATCCAGTGAAGTCACGGCGTTTCGCATCGCATGGGTTTCAGTAAGTTCAAGCGTGACTGCCTGTGGCTTAACACCATAAAAATTGCAACGCTCAGTCAAACGCTCAAAAAGATGGGGGCTGTCCAGAGATAAGGGTGATATATTGAGCGCGAGATTTAAATTGATTTTGCCGCTGTACTTAGTGTGCTGAGAGAACCAACTTAAAGCGCGTTCGAACATGTATTCTGTCAAGTCATCAATTAAGCCAAGTTGTTCAATAGCCTCAATGAAAATATCCGGAGCAATGGCACCAATATGAGGATTAAACCAGCGTAAAAGCACTTCAAAACCAACCAAACTTTGCGTTGAAATATCAACCTTAGGCTGGTAAACCGTGAAAAACTCATTGTTTTTAATGCCCTGTTGAACAATTTCAGCATCAAGCACTGGTACGTTGACAGCTTCCGGCGGTAGAGCAATACGCCGCTTTTTCGGCAAGCGGTCGAGGATTTTCTTGAGACTCTTCAGGAAAAAAGGTTTTTCCAAGGCTCCCAAAACATTTAATCCATACTCTTTAGCGGCACGTTCAGCGGCCCATAGCACACGCCCGTCGCCGCCACTCATTAACACCAACGGGGTTTGCGAATGGGTTCGGGCGAGTTCTCGAATGATTTGATCACCAGAAACTTCCGGCATCATTAGGTCAATAATTAGGCAACTCAGAGGTTCGTGGGCGGCGTTATGCAAGAATTTATTCGGGCACGTGGTGCTTTCAGCTTTTAAACCGATTTTTTCTGCCATTTGACAGATAGTAATGCCGACACACTCTTGATCGTCAAGAATAAGTATTCGGTTGCTTGCGTTCATAGCCTCTTCTCAACAATTGATTTGAGCTGACATTATCGGCAAGTCGTTGGCTTTACTATCAGTGTAAATACGTAATTTAATTTAAATGCTCGGACAACATCAACATTCGGATCAGGAGCGCAGTCGAACCAATATCTAACTTTTTAAAAATATTAGACTTATGAGTTTCTGCCGTCCGCTTACTAATAAATAATTTTTCCGCCATTTGTGTTGCAGAGAGCCCCTCTGCCGTCAACAAAGCAACGCTCAACTCGCGTGGCGATAACTTAGCGACTTGTTCAGACGCTTTTTTTCGAAAAACGATATCGTCGCGCACCTTTTCGGCGTGCGCGGCCGCTTCATTGATCACGTTGATCAGCTGTCTGGCTGCGACCGGTTTTTGCAACACCGTGTAAGCCCCTTCTTTAAGTGCCGAAACGGTGTCTGGAATATCGGCGGTGCCAGAATAAATAATAATTGGCAGATATACGCCTTTCTTAACCAAGCGTTGCTGCACTTCTAAGCCATGAATATCTGGTAGCTTCAAATCCAGAATTAATACACCGGAAGGTTCCGGTTGCGAATGCAAAAATTCTCTGGCGGTCGCAAAGCAAAAAACCTGATGCCCTGCGTATTCGGACACTGACTTCAGGCTGTCGGTCACGTGAATATCGTCATCTACTACATAAACTGGTAACTTTTTTTTCATATTTTTTAGATAATTAATCGTTTTTTTATTACAGGTTACTTGTTATACGATACTGTGCCATCTAACAGATAACAATCAAATTACATTTTTTTATACTAATAATCACTTACGTAAAAATACGTAATTTCGCTCTGTTTCGAAAGTTTATATTGCGGGCTTTGCGAAGCAGGGCGTATAACTAACACTGATTTCTCGAATTGTTAAGGTGTCGCTATGGTGACTACGTCGCTTCCTGTTTACTGGTTTGCAACTGGTCTATTTACTATGCTAGCAGCCCAACTGTGGCTTTCCGGAAGCCACGTCGCTGCGCCTTTTGCGACATTTTTTGTGTTGATATTCGCTGTTTTTGGCTGGCTGAAGCAGACTCGGCTCAATCAGAAGCAACTCTCAGAGCTGACTCGATTAAAGACTCTAATCGACAACCCCCCACGCTACGACTGCGATAAAGTTTCCCGCCCACTAACAAGGTTACTCGCAACCTGGCAGCGTTTAATTGAGGAGGGTCGCGCGGAAATGGCACAAGAAACGACTGAGCTGACTCACCTATTTGATGCATTCAAACAACAACTTGATGTTGCGCTTAAAGCTTCTGACGAGGGTGATCTTCAGTACGAGCGCAAACGGTTATCAGGCACTTTGCAACAAACTTCACACACCTTTGAACAGCTGTTGCAATCACTTGCTGATGCGAACGAGCGTGATGCCCAGACGGCTTCTATTATCGAATCTTTAGCCAACACCAATGTCTCATTGGTTAACTTTTCGAATGAAGTCAAAACCATTGCAGACCAAATTAACCTTCTTGCTTTAAATGCCAGTATCGAGGCGGCACGTGCTGGCGATCATGGTCGCGGATTTTCTGTGGTTGCTGATGAGGTAAGAAAGTTGGCTCATCGTTCATCACAAGCAGGTAATGAGATCGAAAAATTAGTCAGCGTGGTAAATACTCAAGTTAACCAGGTCATCGAACAGACGTCACAAAATCACGACGTTGCCAGTCGACAACGAAAAGATAACGAGGAGAGTATCAGCCAGACACTGGAGGAACTGACGCAACAGGTAAGTGCGGTAATGGATGATACTGAAAAACTGATGGTAATACGAACAGACGCTGAACAAAATGTGAGTGATGCGATTCAACGCTTACAGTTCCAAGATCGCCTTTCCCAAGTATTCGAACATCTTTCCCTCTCAGTGCAAAACACTGAAGTTTTATCCGAACAACTGACGTTAGATGCTCTGGATGAGTTTGGAGCTGACCTTGAGCAGGTGTTTGAGGATTTAAAGTCCAGCTCGACAACCGATCTCGAGCGAAGACTCTTCAACACAAGAACCACGAATAAAAATTCTGACAGCGAACTTACATTTTTCTGAGGAAAAACATCATGAGTAAAACCATTCTCGTCGTTGATGACTCGGCTTCTGTCCGTCAGGTTGTTTCAATGTCGCTTAAATCCCAAGGTTACCAAGTGATTGACGCCGTCGATGGCATGGATGCCTTAAACAAGATCGAAGGAAAGAAGGTCAACCTGGTCGTCAGCGACGTTAACATGCCCAATATGGACGGAATTACCTTTGTCAAAACATTAAAAGCAAAACCGGAATTCCGCTTTACGCCAGTACTCATGCTAACCACAGAGTCTGAGGAAAGTAAAAAAGAGCAAGGCAAAGCGGCCGGTGCAAAAGCGTGGCTGGTAAAACCTTTCAAGCCGGATGTGTTGTTATCAGCCGTCGCTAAACTCGCCTGAGGTTATTATGAACGAGATGAAGCCCACCTCGCTGACCATTTATGACATTGATGCGTTGCAAAACCAATACGTAATGAAAAGTTATTGGTCTGATGCGATGGTTATTAATTTAGAGTTAATCGAGGAGTTTGATTCTGCCGGGCTGCAATGGTTAACCCTTGTTAAAAAAAATCTACAGGCTGGTGGCCACGGATTAACTCTTAGCGGGGCTAGCGATGACCTTAAAGACGCAATAGATTTATTAGGAATGCACTCGCTATTGGGAGTTGCGCATGTCAATTGATCCCGTCATTATTTTCAAAGAGGAAGCTTACGAGCATCTGGAAAATCTTGAGAATGCCTTATTGGTGCTAGAGGAGTCCCCTCGGGACGCCGAGCAAATCGCTGCGGCATTTCGTGCCATGCATACCATTAAAGGTTCTGCAGGTATGGTCGGTTTTGACCACCTATCTTACTTTACTCACCACATTGAAAGTTTTTTCGAACGGGTTCGCTCAGGCGAGTTGATGCTGAATGAAGAGCACATCCGAGCCACGTTATTGGCCAAAGACCATATTGAATTACTGCTGGAAAAAACACCACCATCCAAAGAGTCTATGGCGGTCAGCGAAACCTTAATTCAACAATTCCGGCGCTGGGCAGATTTACCGACTGAAAGTTTGGCCGCAAAGTCGACGGCCGCCACGTCTGCAAACATAGAGACAGAACAACGCATCTTAAAGATCACCATAAAGCCGTCCAAGGAGTGTTTCAAAGACGGTTTTGATCTACTCCCGGTTATGCGGGAATTGTCGGCGCTGGGATCCTGCCATTCGTCCGCGCACTTCAATAAAGCCCTGACTTTTGATTCGGCAGACGATTACAGAGACATTGATATTTTTGACTGCCACTTCTTTCTGACCGTGTTATTAGCGACCGAAGCCAGTCAAAGCAGTATCGATGATGTTTTCTTATTCGTTGCAGATGACTGGAGTATATTGACCGAGAAACTTGATCCCGATGAAGCCTACCGTTTGGGGGACTTGTTACTTGCGGAAGGTGCCATCAATCAGCAGCAGCTGAACAGCATCCTGCAGCAACAGCCGAAACTCGGTGAAGTCTTATCGGGTAGTGGTGCGGCCGCTCAAGAGGAGGTGGAACAGGCGCTCGAACAGCAGAAATTCTTGCGCTCACAACAGCAAGCTCAACAATCACGCTCGGTTCCCAGCATAAAAGTTCCACAGCCCAAGCTTGATGCACTCATGGATAAGGTTGGCGAACTGGTCACCTTACAGTCCTTCCTGGAACAAAAAGCCCGCGAGTTAAGCGATGAAGGGCTTAACACCATAGCCGAAAACTTGATGCAGCTATCGTCAGACTTGCGCGAAACCGTGTTTGATATCCGTATGCTGCCGATTGGCACGTTGTTTGGCCGCTTCCGCCGCGTGGTTCGCGACCTCAGCCACGAACTGGGTAAAAGTATCCAGTTTGTGACGGAAGGCGCTGAAACCGAACTGGATAAAGTCATGCTCGATAAACTGGGTGACCCGCTTATTCACTTACTTCGCAACAGCTTAGACCACGGTATTGAAAAGCCCGAACAGCGCACGGCCAACGGTAAGCCAGAACAAGCGACCATCACCCTAGCTGCTTCACATAACCAAGGTCAGATTTTGATTAAAGTTAAGGACGATGGCGCTGGCATTAACACTCAGAAAGTGCGTCAAAAGGCGATTGATAAAGGGTTAATTTCAGCAACTGACGACCTAACCGAAAACCAAGTCCACCAACTGATCTTTGAAGCCGGCTTTTCAACCGCAGAAACGGTTTCTGACGTTTCAGGACGCGGTGTGGGTATGGATGTCGTCCGCACATCCATCGATTCATTGCAGGGCAAAATTCACATCAAAAGTGAATCAGGTAAAGGGACAGAAATTCAGATCTTACTGCCGATGACGTTAGCCATCATCGATGGTCTGCTGGTGAATGTTGCCGGTGAATCCTTTGTTATACCGCTCAATATCGTCAACGAATGCATCGAGACTTATGCCAGTGAAAAATGCGTAGAGCGCGACACCACGTTGGTAAAACACCGCGGCGCATTAGTGCCCTGTGTGTCTCTTCGAAAAATGTTCGCTTTGGCCGGCATCGCTCCGGCCATTGAGCAAAGTGTAATAGTAAAAGTTGGCGAGGAGACCGGCGCCATCACCGTTGATGAGGTGGTGGGTCAGTTCCAGACCGTTATAAAAAACCTGGGCCAGCTCTATCGCGGTGCTTCAGGTGTTATGGGGGCAACGGTTCTTGGCGACGGCAGTATCGCAATGGTGCTCGACGTATCCGAATTGCTTGAATCTATTCAGTCTTAGACTTTGTCATTGTAAGGTAACTTTGTTATGAAACGCATCACACTTAAAACCCTTTTATTACTGGGCTTTATTCTGCTTATTGCCTTAATGGCAATATCCAGCTTAATTGGCCTCAACTCACTCGATGGCGCCAACGATCGTTTAAATCGTCTGGTTTCCGATCCTGTCGAAAAACGTATTCTTTCAGCCAGAATTCGAGCAGCCATCCTCGAGGTTGACCGGCAGTCAATGCGGTTCACGAATGCACGTACCGCCGACTCGAAAAATGCCTTCCGCTCGCAAATTCAAGAAGCACAACAATCGTTTGGCAAAAGTTTAACGGCACTGTCTGCGCTGGTTACCGATTCGTCCAAGGAAGAAATCGCTGAGTTGGAACGCCGCTTTAACAGTGTTGAACAAACCACCAGTGAATTGTTCGATAAGACCTCGGCAACCCTCGACAATGGAGCAACCACTGAGCAAGTGGATGCCCAAGCGCGAAATGGCTACCTACTTGTTCAGGAAGAGCTGGAACCTCTATTGAACGATGTTCTGACCCGCGTCAGTAGCATCAACCAAAACATTGAAAACCAGATGTCGACCACGCTTGGTAATAACGCCCGTGATTACGATACCGCACGTAATCAAATGCTACTGCTGTTCGTTATCACGCTTTTTATCGCTCTCTCAACAGCAACCGTTATCTTCCGCCGCGTCAGCGAAGTCAACCGCATTGCCATCGAAATTGGTAAGGGTAATCTAAACCAAGTATTCGACGATAAAGCCAGTGACAATGATATTTATGGCGTGCTGCGCAATATGAACAGCAAGCTTCGTGACATCGTTTCGGAAATTAAGGAGTCATCAGGCAACGTTGCTTCCGGCAGTGTGGAAATGAGCGATACCGGACAACAAATCGCAGAAGGTGCGACAGAACAGGCCTCTTCACTTGAGGAGGTTTCCTCTGCGATGGAAGAAATGACCGCCAATATTTCTCAAACCGCTGATAACGCCAGTCAAACGGAACAAATGGCTCAGGAAGCTGCAAATAACGCCCGCGAAACCGGCAGTGCTGTGAATGAATCGCTGGTGGCGATGAAAGCTATTGCGGAAAAAATTGGCATTATCGAAGAAATCGCTCGCCAAACCAACCTACTGGCACTAAACGCTGCCATCGAAGCCGCTCGTGCCGGTGAACATGGCAAAGGGTTTACCGTGGTTGCTGCCGAAGTGCGTAAGCTTGCCGAACGCAGTCAGTTAGCGGCGGGTGAAATCGTTGAATACTCCAGCGGCAGCCTTGAGAAGTCCGAACGGGCCGGTAAGATGCTGGAAGTGCTAATGCCAAGTATTATGAAGACCTCTAGCCTGGTACAGGAAATCAGTGCCGCGGCACTGGAGCAAGACAAAGGCGCCGCCGAGATCAACAAGGCGCTGCAACAGCTTGACCAGGTAGTACAGCAAAGTGCCGCATCGGCAGAAGAAATGGCAGCCAGCTCTGAGGAGCTCTCGGCTCAGGCTGAAACCTTATACAGCGTGGTTGGCTTTTTTGATGTTAATGACACCTCAAGCTCATCATCTAAAGGGCTACCTAAGAAAAACCAAGGCGGTGGTAAAACACAGACAGGCAAGTCGAACCAAAAGAATGAACAGAACGCGCCAGCGAAGCCGTCAACCAAAGCTAGCCAAGGCGTAGGCATTGATTTAGACGATGACGATGATTTCGTGCGCTATTAAGTAGAGGGTTTTGTAAAAATGACAAATCCAGATGAAAACGGACTCACAGTTGACGCACTAAAGATACTGACCTTCGTGCTTGATGATGAACTCTTTGCGATTGAGATCAGCGGCATTCAGGAAGTACTGGAGTTTAAAGGCGCCACTAAGGTGCCTAAAACCCCACCCTTTATGTTGGGAGTAATTAATCTGCGCGGCAAGGTCATTCCGATTGTGGATTTACGCGAGCAATTTGAACTCGGCAAAAAACAACGAACCGTTGACACCTGTGTCATAATTGTTCAAGTAACCATTGATGGCGAAGAAACACCGCTCGGCATACTTGCCGATGCCGTGAAAGAAGTGCTGGAAGTGCCGATGGCAGACATCAATCCTCCGCCGCGCATTGGTAACAAGATTAACAGCGCTTATATTTTTGGTATGGCCAAAATTGAAGACGACTTCGTCATTTTGCTACGCCTTGCCAAAATATTTTCAGCGGATGAATTACAATCGGTCGTAGGCGAGCTGGCTGAAGCAGACCTGGACAGCAGTGAGACTCATGACGAATGAACAGCATTCAGCTCAGTCCCAAGGCTCACAAGCGCCTGTCGACGTTTGTGGGCGAAATGGCCGGGATTCAACTCCCGGCCCATAAGAAGAACCTTATTGAATCGCGCCTGCGTAAACGACTTGTTAGCTTACAGTTTCAAAGTTTTGATGATTATGTTGAGTTTTTCTTATCAAACAATAAAAGCGCCAAAACCGAACAAAGTATCGTTATTGATTTACTCACAACCAACAAAACCGATTTCTATCGCGAAGCCAGACAGTTCGAGTTTTTAAGCGAGTTTTACAGCAACAGTGTAAACCGGCTGTTGCTAAAACGCCAGTCACTTAATGTTTGGTGTGCTGCTGCAAGTACCGGCGAAGAACCTTACACGCTTGCGTTAGAACTCAGTGAATTAGCCAAAACTCACAGTGACTTCTCCTTTCGGATCCTGGCGACGGATATCTCGCCAACCGTTTTGGCAACCGCTCACCGCGGTGTCTATGCCGAGTCACGCATCGCTACCGTACCGCTGGAGTTGCGTAAACGCTACTTTTTACGAAGTAAGGACGCTAGTAAGGCATTAGTGAAAATGTCAAAACTGCTAAGAGATACCATTCAATTTGATGAGTTTAATTTAATTCAAGGTGATTACTCTAATTTACCGAAATTCGACGTGATTTTTTGCCGTAATGTGATGATCTATTTTAGCCCAGAAGACCGTCAGAAGGTCGTTACAAATCTGCGCCAGCAGCTTAACCCTAATGGCTTACTCTTTGTTGGACATGCTGAAAGTATTGGGAGCAACCGACTCGACTTTCAGCAATTGATACCTACCGTTTATCAAGTGAAATAGGTGAGTAACCGTGATTAGAGTATTAATCGTTGACGATTCAGCCTTAGTTCGGCAAAGCCTTACAGAGATCATTAATTCATCGTCATTAATGCAAGTAATCGGCACAGCTGGCGATCCCTACTCTGCGGTGGAGCACATCAAAAAACAAAAGCCGGACGTGATTACCCTGGATGTCGAAATGCCAAAAATGGACGGTATTACATTTTTGCGCAAGATCATGTCGCAAAACCCGATTCCGGTAGTGATTTGTTCGACGCTCACCGAGTACGGCACTGCAACCCAACTTCAGGCTCTGGAGTCAGGTGCAGTTGATATTATTACCAAGCCCAAAAACACCAGCCGTGCTTTTTTTGAGGAAAGTAAAACGCAAATTCTTGATGCAATAAAAGCCGCATCGCAAGCTCGTTTAAAGAAAATGCTGTTTTCGAAAAACTTGGGTAGTAGATCCAAAAAGCTAACAGCCGACGCGGTCATTGACGGTAAGTTCTCCGCCAAAGCACTCAGCAAAACAACGGACAAAATTGTAGTTATTGGCGCATCAACCGGTGGTACCGAAGCAATTCGGGTAGTACTACAAGCAATGCCCCGCAGTTGTCCCCCTATTGTGGTGGTACAACATATGCCGGAGAACTTCACCAAAAGTTTTGCACAGCGCCTGAATGGGCTGTGCCAAATCAATGTAAAGGAAGCGGAAAATAACGACTCCTGCATTCCCGGTCACGCGCTCATTGCACCAGGCAATTACCACACCCTGCTTAAGCGCAGCGGTGCGAAATATTACGTTGAAGTCAAAGACGGTCCGCTAGTGAGTCGACACCGCCCTTCTGTGGACGTCCTGTTCCGATCGGCGGCCAAGTACGCCGGAGCCAACGCCATCGGCGTCATTATGACCGGCATGGGCGACGACGGTGCCAGTGGCTTACTGGAAATGCGTAGCATGGGCGCCTTTACCATCGGTCAGGATGAAGAAACCTGCGTTGTTTACGGGATGCCGCGCGAAGCTCATGAGCGTGGCGCGGTAATCAAGCAAACGTCTTTGCAACATATCGCTCAGTCGATAATTAAGGCGGCATTATGACATTAATAAAGTCCACAGCTAACCGTATCGTCCTAAATATAGGCGAGCTGGTTTTTGGTGGTGGCTCTAAGTCATTACATACACTATTAGGTTCCTGTATTGCGATAACCTTGTGGCATCCCAAACATAAGTTGAGTGGTATGTGCCATTTTGCGCTACCGTCTAATCCCGAAAATTCATCAGAACGAGAGTTGGATGCGCGTTATGGAGATGATTGCGTCAAACTCTTCAAGCGATTAACTGAAGAGCGCAAGGTTCCTTTAAGTGAATTTAAAGCACGAATTTTTGGTGGTGGCAACATGTTGGAATCGTCGCGACTTGAATCAGCAATGGAATCTCAAATCACCGCAGCAAACATTGGCGAAATCAATGCTGCGCAAGCATTCTCGAAATTGTTGGCAGAGGGCGTCACCATCATGGAGGCAGACGTTGGCGAAGAGGGATACCGTAAGGTCGATTTTGATCCAACGACGGGAGTTGCAAATGTTGAGTTTGTCTCAGTAGAGAAAAAGAAACAAACAACAATTGTCGATCTTAAACAGAAAATTCTGATAGTTGATGACAGCCTGGAAACTCGCACTATTCTTACTCGCAGTCTGAGAAAGGCCGGCTATGAAACCGAACAGGCCCGTAACGGTATTGAGGCGGTCGCCGTTTATGAACGATTCCAGCCCGACATAATTTTGATGGATATGATGATGCCCATCATGGACGGGGTCAGCGCAACCAAACAGTTACGAGAAGCCAATGCCGAGCAGCCAATTTTAATGCTTACCGGCAGTGAAGAGCTTGAATCTATGGCTCAGGCTTTTGATGCAGGGGCTACCGATTTTATTTCGAAACCAATACGTGTCCCTGTGCTAAAACAACACATTTACAATGCCCTAAGTTCTTTAAAGAAGCAGTGAGTTATTAATCCTATGTGTTCCAGGCTGTTAGTTGAAAAACTCCGACAACAAATTAATGAATTAGAACAAAAAGCGCAACAGGCTGAAGCCGCAAATGTTGCCAAAAGTCAGTTCTTGGCCAATATGAGTCACGAAATACGTACCCCCATGAACGGAGTCATGGGGATGCTGGATATTGTATTAGATACGAATTTAAATGCTGAGCAACGTCAGTTCCTTAAGCTTGCTAAAAATTCAGCCAATCAGCTACTTGAACTTATAAATTTATTGCTGGATTTATCCAAAATCGAAGCCAAAAACTTTGACTTAAACTACGAGTCGGTAGAGCTTTTCGATTTTATTGGAGAAGTTATTAAAGCACACACTACGGCCGCCAAAAGCCGCGGAATAAAGTTAACCTATTCGATAGCGTCTGAGCTGCCGCATATGGTATCGATAGATCCAATGCGAGTGCGACAAATCCTCACTAACTTGCTCAGTAACGCGATAAAATTCACAGATTTTGGCAGCGTCGAATTAACAACTAAGGCTTCTTTCGACTTACCTCAAAATGACACAAGAGCAAACCTCTTTTTTATCGTACGTGATACAGGCGTTGGTATTGACACCGCTGATAAACAAAGAATTTTCGAATCTTTTAGCCAAGTAGACGCTGACTTAAACCGCCGTTATGAAGGTTCTGGGCTCGGACTGACCATTTGCAGCGAATTAGTGAACATGATGAACGGCAGCATCCACCTGGAGAGTGAAATAGGTAAAGGCTCAGCTTTCACAGTCTGTCTGCCGGTAGAGGTAAAGAGTTCCGTCAAGCCCAAAGCGTTTCCTACAGCTCATCAGTCCGCAAAGATGCGGGTGCTTTTGGTTGATGATGAAGCAGTCAACCGGCAGGTCATTTCAGCGTTACTCAATTCGTTGCATGTGACTCATGAAACAGCTTCTAGCGCTGAGGAGGCGTTGTTTAAACTACGTGGTACCGAGAAGGCATTTACCCATTTACTGACAGATGCAGGCATGCCTGGAATGGACGGCTACCAGCTTGTTCAGGCAGTCATACACGAAAAGCTTATTTCGCCCACAAAAATTCGCATACTAAGCTCATCGCCAATATCTGGTGATAGCAAAAAATGTAAGCAACTTGGCGTTCCAGCTTACCTCACTAAGCCGGTGACCCAAGCCGATCTCGCTGAAACTTTAAAACTGCGCTCAAGCTTTGGAGCTTCACGGGACGAACGAGTACTTGGCAGCGACAGAGACAGTCCAATAAAAGTATTGTTGGCCGAGGATCATCAGGTAAACCAGTTACTGATTACCAAAATTCTCGAGCGTCACGCCGTCATACTCGAAATTGCCGACAACGGTGAGGAGGCATTAGAAAAATTCACCACTGGGCAATTCGATGTCATCCTTATGGACATCATGATGCCAAAGCTGGACGGCCTTGCTGCCTCAAGAAAGATTCGAAAGCTGGAACAACAACTGCAGTTGCAACGCACTCCTATCATCGCGTTAACAGCGAATGTGATGTTAGAGCACAAACAACAGTATCAAGAAGCCGGGATTGAGGGCTTTGTCAGTAAACCGATAGACTACCGGCTTTTAATCCGAGAAATCGATACGGTACTCGTTGATCATTCAATTCAAAACGATCTTCCTACACTCGAAGATCTTGTTAACGGTCAATTTGACGAATCAGATTCTGAACCAATGGCCCTAATCGCAAATAAAACAGATGTCATTGAAGCACTCGCCATGATGGATGATGATCTAGAATTATTTCAAGAGGCATTCGAACTGTTTAAAAAATCACTGCCCAAACACTTGAGCGTGCTTAACGGCGAGAGAGAACAAGCCTTGATTGCCGCGCACACATTAAAATCATCCTTTGCATCCTTCGGTCTTAAAGATGCCAGTAAATCCGCAGCAAAGCTGGAGCAGAAGCTGCGCACCGAGCACTCGATTGACTTCGGTGCCGACATAACCGAGGTATATGCATCGGTCGAACGCATTCCCAAAGATTTTCCGACCGCTATTCTGGAAAACATTTATGTCGACTAATTCACCTCACTATTGTATTGCACTGCAGCCAATTTGTGACCGTAACTTCCGCCATGTTGCTGATGAGCTGCAATATTACTCTGCGGATAAACAAGTTAGTCCTAACTTTGTTGACCCTGTCGCTGCAACCGCCAGGGCTTGCTCGACCGCACTACTAGAACTGGGCCTGCCAAGCCTGATCGGTGAGCGTACACTGATGATCAAGGCTCCCTCGCACTGGATAGCTAACAAAGATCTGGTCGAAATTTTACCCAATAAGTTAATTATCGAACTGCTTGATCCGGAGTCCGTTAATAAAAGCCTGTCCGCTGCACTCTTAAGCCTGAAGAAGCGGGGTCTTCGCCTTGCCTGTCCGTATAGTAAGCTAGAGAGTGTAGGTATTGGCTTCAGGGGACTGTTTGATATTCTCACACATGATGAGCTTATTGAGCGTGAACTTCTTACTCGCGGCGCTCAGCCAACTTATCAACACCTGCTGCGTCGGCTCACATGCTTAGAAGCACTTAGCAAGGCGAGAAATGATGGCTACGCATTGTTTCAGGGGGACGTTTTTTCACCGTTGAAAACACTTGAAACTGCTTCCGGAAAGCGTCAAAGCAACCCCATAGCTGAACTTAAATTATTGCAATTACTGTCGGATCCCAACTCCGATTTGAAGCTGATTGAACAGTCCCTTATTCAACAGCCTTATCTATGTTATGTACTGATGAAACAAACCAATAATGCTGGTAACCTCCGTTCTAAGCCAGTCAGTAGTGTTAAGCAGGCGGTACTATCAGTTGGTTTAACCAAACTCAAATCGATTGTTGCCGCAGTCACGCTATCGCGCCATGACCCGATTCAGAAGCTACAACTACGGACGGTATTAACTCGCGCGCTGTTGGCTGAGGCACTAGCAAAAAAAACCTCTGATGTGTCACCGGGAACAGCGTTTTTTTGTGGTTTGCTGTCTTTATTTGACCGTCTTAATGGAACTAGCCTTGAGCACATTTTGAAGGAAATTAATGTTTCCGCTACCGTCGTTCAGGCACTTGTTGAGAGATCAGGACCCTTGGGGAGGTTACTCAGTATTATCGAAGATTTTGAGCAGCAGGCCGTCGCACGGTATCACCCCAAACTGATCGGTCTATTGAACGAGGAATTCGTTAAAGTGGTTGCACTTTTAAACAGTATTATTATTGAACCCCTACCAAAAAATTAATACCATTTATTCGCTGGTCGCGCAGTTTGGGCACTTTAAAGTGTCACTGAAAAGTCGCTGTGCTTCCTCTAAAGCTCTGCTAAATGTTGGGCTTTTTGACAAAGAAACCGCATGTTCCGGATTCTTTAACTTTTGGCAATCTTCTTTATGCAACAGACGCGCTTGCTGACCATTATCTTGCTCCCCAATTTCTATATAAAACCGCTGCACATACTCTCCTCAAGCCATAAAAACCCGCGTACATGGTAAATATTAATGAGCCGACCGCTATTATGCAATGCGTAAATATACGTAAAATTATAGGCTTTTATTCTTCTACTTCTGAGTCATTCCTTATCCTCAATCATGAATTAAGCAGGTGAGCACTCATCAGTCAGTTGCTTGATGAGTGGTGAACGAAATGACACAGAATTCTGAACACTACCTATCGATATCATGAACTGCTTTATAATGGCGATTTTGATGCGTTTACAAACCGCTACCGACGCGCACCAGACGTTAAAATTCCAGTTGCGACCAAACTAAAGGCAATTGTGGCGGCGGTCGTTCTATCCATTATAATGAAAGAATAATCAAACTTCTCAATGAGGAGTACGTCAACGTTGTTGCTGTGTTGAATACAATGATTGTCGAACCAGTTAAAAATTGAAATAAATTAATAAAATAAGTGATCTATCGGTTCTTAAATGCACTATCAATTTTCACACAAATGTTAAAAAAAAGTTTAAACCGCATTTGTGAACTAAAACACCCCTTACAGGCATGCCTGAAGTCGATGCCGGGGTGAAACTTCTACATTGATTTGAGGTGCTTTATGAGCGCGATATTTAAAAAATGGCAAGCGGCATTAGCGCCGGCATTTTTGTTACTGATGCCCGGTTCTGCCAATGCGGCAAACCTGCAGCCTGATGATTTCGTTGGTATTTCGTTTTGGTTAATTTCCATGGCTCTTGCAGCGGCAACGGTGTTTTTCTTATGGGAAACACAGTGCGTGTCGGGTAAATGGAAGACATCGTTAACGGTTTCTGCATTGGTAACCTTTATCGCTGCCTTTCATTACTTTTATATGCGCGATGTCTGGGTCAGCACTGGCGAGACACCAACCGTCTACCGTTACATTGACTGGTTATTGACAGTACCCCTGCTGATGATTGAATTTTACCTTATCTTGCGCGCCATAGGTGCTGCCAGTGCGGGTATTTTCTGGCGTCTGCTGATTGGTACACTTGTCATGTTGATACCTGGATATCTGGGCGAAGCGGGCTATATTAATATTACCGTTGGTTTTGTTATCGGAATGATTGGCTGGCTGTACATCCTGTACGAAATCTTTGCCGGTGAAGCGGGCAAAGCTGCCGCAGCTAATGGCTCTCCAGCAGTTAAATTCGCTTATTCAGCGATGCGCTGGATTGTTACCGTCGGTTGGGCAATTTACCCACTGGGCTATGTACTCGGATACATGACCGGCAGTGCCGATCAAGACACCTTAAACATTGTCTATAACCTGGCAGATGTGGTGAATAAGATCGCGTTTGGTATCTTAATCTGGTACGCAGCAACCAGTGAAAGCAACCAGCAAGAAAGCTAAAGCTTACACCTGTGGTCAGGATACTCAAACAGGGTTTCCTGACCCGGTATCGCCAAAGGGAGGCCTTATGACAAGTCCGGTATCTGTTGTCGAAAAAACGGTTAATCGACTTGCTGATGACTGTGAGCAATGGCTGGCTGACTGTATCACGTCAGAGAAACCAGCATTGCAAGCTGCCTGGCGTCACCAAATTTTGGCCAAAGGTAAAAGGCTGCGGCTGCGACTTGCTCTGCATACCTCCTTAGCTTTAGGTTCTACTGAAGAGCAATGTAAATATCTTGCCTGCGCTTGTGAATTAGTTCATCAGGCGTCACTGATTCATGATGATTTAATGGACAAAGACGTCCAGCGCAACGGTTTATCGACCATCTGGCAACAATTTGGCAGCGAAACCGCCATTTGTCTTGGCGATGCGCTTATCGTTGAAGCAATGTTTCAAAGCAATTGCATACCACAAATATCAGCAACACAAATGCATGCCATCGCGACCTTATTCCGGGACGCAATACAAACGGCAGCCGAAGGACAGATCGCTGACTGCGACGCGCAGCAACTTGAGCGACTCTCTTATTCCGACTACTGCGCTGCGGTAAGAAAAAAATCCGGCGCTTTGCTGGGCTTACCGGTGTTAGCCGCTATGGTCGTTAATAATTATTCCAGCAATGACATTTTGTCGGTAAATGAGGCATTCCTGCAATTGGGTACGGTGTACCAGTTGCTCGATGATCTAAACGACAGAGAACTTGATCGGGGTAAGCGGCTTAACGGCTACTGGATCCTCGCACGCACAACGCAACAGAACGCTGAAACGGCTTTGCACGAAGCAGTTCAGCAGCAGCTGCAATCAGCTGAACAACTTATTAGCCAACATGACGAATCGATTAATTCCAGCTTTGGATATATTCGTGATGCTATGTTAACGAAACAAAATCAATGGGCGGCAGCAAGCTAATGCGGACGATTGTAATCGGTGGTGGTTTTGGTGGTATCGCGTCGGCATTAAGAGCCAGAGCCAAGGGACACGAAGTAACGCTGATCGAAAAGAACGATCAGCTCGGCGGTCGGGCGCAAGTATTTGAACGTGACGGTTTTAAGTTTGATGCAGGCCCTACAGTTATTACGGCTCCGTTCTTATTTGATGAGCTGTTTTCTCTGTTTGGCAAAAACCGTGCCGATTACGTCGAATTCATTCCTTTGAATCCCTGGTATCAGTTTTACTTTAGTGACGATAAAACACGATTTAACTACGGTGGAACAGTGGAAGATACCTTAGCTGAAATAGCCAAAATTGAGCCCGCTGACCAACTTAACTACCAGCGACTTATCGCTCACAGTAAAAAAATATACCAAGTAGGCTTTGAGCAGTTGGCTGATCAGCCGTTTCACAAAATTACTACTATGGTCAAACAAATACCCCAACTCGCCCGCTTGCGCTCAGACCGAAGTGTCTGGGGCATGGTCAGTCGGTATTTAAAGAATGACAAGTTGCGCCAGGCCTTTTCGATTCAACCGCTATTAGTCGGGGGCAATCCTTTCAGTACCACAAGTATTTACGGACTTATTCATTACCTGGAACGGGAATACGGAATTTTTTTTGCTAAAGGCGGTACCGGTGCTATTGTCCAGGCTTTACAGAAACTGATGCAGGAACAGGGTATCGAGGTAATGACCAATGCCCGGGTCACTTCATTTGGCACAACCGGCAGGACTATTAACTACGCAGAGATTAATGAAACTGAGCAGTTACCCGCCGACAACTTCGTTTTTAACGGCGACCCTTTATACCTTTACAGTCAGCTGCTACCACAGAGCCGTTCAAAACCGGCGCTGCGACTTAAAGTAGAAAAAAGCAAACGTTCTATGGGCTTGTATGTATTGTTTTTTGGTACAACGGTTCAATATCCTGACGTCGAACACCATACCATTTGGCTGGGTAAACGTTATAAAGAATTGCTGAATGAAATTTTTGCCGAAAAACAATTACCCGATGATTTTTCCTTATATTTACATCGTCCGACAGCTTCCGACAGCTCTTTTGCTCCGGCAGGCTGTGACAGCTTTTATGTACTTGCCCCGGTACCTAATCTTCGAGCCTCAATTGACTGGGATACTGAAGAGCCAAAACTTCGCCAAAAAATCATAGATGCGCTGGACGAAACGTTACTCCCCAATCTTAAAAACAGCATTACCCAAGTCTTCTCAATGACCCCGGAAGACTTTAAAGCCGATTATCTTAGTGTCGATGGCGCGGGGTTTTCGATTGCCCCCAAATTTACCCAGTCGGCGTGGTTTCGCTTTCATAACCAATCGGAATATTTTGGCAATTTATTTTTATCCGGCGCCGGCACTCACCCCGGTGCCGGAATGCCGGGTGTACTCAGCTCTGCTAAAGTGGTCGAGAAGCTGTTGCCAGAAGCAGTGCCGGAGGCCTCGTGAAACTGGCAATAAAACCCGCAGAGCAAGCCAAAATTTTGCAGCAGCATGGTAGGTCGTTTTATCTGGCTCGCACATTTTTAGGTCGCCGAGATGCCCGGCGTGCGACCGCACTTTATGCTTTCTTACGGGACATTGACGATCAGATTGATGAGGCTCCGGATCGCAACACAGCAAAACAAAGGCTTGAGCAATTAAACCAGTCACTCGCTCATTCCGACTCTTCCGGCAAACAAAACAGCGGCGAGACTCTGAGCATCAGCTCTTCCACACTCAAAGAATTTTTTCGTGGCATGCATTACGACATTGGCGAGGTCGCAATTAAGTCTGTCGAAGAGCTTGAGGACTACTGCTACTGTGTCGCCGGCACTGTCGGTGAAATGATGTGCGAAGCACTCAGTTGCTCAGATAAAAGAGCAACTGATCATGCAATAGACCTTGGCGTTGCAATGCAAATGACGAATATCGCCAGAGATGTTTATGAAGATGCTGAAATGGGTCGCCGTTACCTGCCAGAAACCTGGGTTGGCGACCTGACACCGCAGCAGATTCTGCAGGCGGATGGCGCATCTGAAACCGCCATTAAAGACTCAATTTTACGCTTGATAAAAAGCGCAGAACAGCGGTATCAAAGGGCACGGCAGGGAATCACCTTGCTGCCTTTGCGGTCGCGGCTGGCAATACTCGCTGCCAGTCGCCTGTACGAAGGCATAGGGCTACAAATGCAAAAACAGCACGCCGCTGATTGGCACAATCGCAGCCGATTGGTGACCTCAAAGAAAACGCAGATTATCTTAAAGGCGCTCGCAGAATTTTTTATCTGTTCGCGCTACTGGCGCTATACCAGGGAGCCCGGCTTCGGCAAACCAAAAAAATCCCTTGATATGCTGATGGGCAAGTGAGGGGGTATGTCTAAGCCGTGGCTGACAATTATTGGTGGCGGCTTAGCAGGCTTGTCATTGTGCGACGAATTGTTATCAATTTATAAATCCCGCGGCGAACCGCTGCCCGGTGAGATCGTTATTCTGGAACAACGCCACCAGTATACCAATGATCGCACTTTTTGTTTTTTTGCTACACAGCCGCCTGATGATGTTCGTTATCAAAGCTATGATAATTGGACTTTTAGTCTGGCTGGTAACTGTTCCGGGCATAAACAGAATGGCTCGAAATATCAGTATTTCAGGTTAGCAGCAGGCGATGTATACGATACTCTGCTTGGCCGTATTGAAAACAGTCCTCAGGTGCAGCTGGTAACGGGAGTATCCGCTGACACTCAGGGTCTGCAGGATTCACATGTCGTTGATACGCGTCCCTGCCAGCCATCCGATATGTGGATTAAACAGTGTTTCGCCGGGGTTGAGGTCGAAACGAAAAACACCTGGGATACGTCAACAGCACAGCTGATGGGTAATATGCGGCTGGAAGACGGCCGCTTCACTTTTGATTATATTCTGCCCATGCCCGATAACCGGGCTTTGGTAGAAGTCACCCAATTTACCGCCGATCCGCCTGGCACAGACAAGCTAAAGGGATACCTGCAAAAGACCCTTAGCGGCCTGGAAGTAAACACTGACTCATTGCGTCAGGAGTCGGCTGTATTACCGATGGGGATTGTAAGACATTCAGATAACCGCCTTTTCTCTCAGCAAATCCGAACCGCAACCGGTTATGGTTACCTGGAAACGAAGCGCTGGGCACAGCGCTGCGCTAAAAACATTGTTAACCAACAGAAGCCTGATTATCACCCACAATCAACGTTGCTACGCTGGTTTGATGCCCGCTTACTTCATATCATTGAAAATCGTCCGGAGCACTTGCCAACGATTTTTATGAGTATGGCCAAACAACTGTCAGGGGACGAGTTTGCCCGCTTTATCTCATCGCCTTCCTTTGCTAGTTTATTAAAAGTGATGCGTTCTGTCCCTAAGCAGCCATTTTTAAGGACTTTATATGACTGAGCTTTCCTTTCTGGTAACGCTTGTTCTGGTTCTTGCAGTCATTGCCGGACTACCTCACGGAGCTTTTGACGTCTATATCGCTAACCGACTTGGATTTTGGCGTACCCAGGGTCAGTTGGTTAACTGGCTGATAGGTTATACTTTAGCTGCTCTGGCTATTGTCGGTCTCTGGCTGCTGGCTCCGGCAATCAGTCTAGGGTTGTTTTTACTGATCTCTGCTTTGCACTTTGGACGCGATCACTACCCGCAGCAGTCTCTGTACGCTTTATGTCTTGGCTTTATTATCCTCGGTTTGCCTTTGCTTGTTGAACCCCTTTTGGTCGCCTCTATTTTTTCTCATATTTTAGTACCTGAAAGCCAGGCCCAGGCCGTTGTCACTTTATTTCAGGGGCTGGCAATCATTGGTAGTCTGGTGATCCTGGCTGAAGTGCTTCTGCACTTTAATAAACGAAAATCCACCTTTCTCTTGTTAATGCTCTTGCTGGCAGCGGCGGTACTGTTTCATCCGCTAGTTTACTTTGCCTTATTTTTTGCGCTTTCTCATAGTCCCAACCACTTGCGCGAGCAGTGGCAACGTCTAAACACACCGCAAAAACAACAAGCTCCCTGGGTGATTCTAGCCTTAACGGTCGTGCCAATTTTGGCTGCTGTTGCTGTTCTTTTTTATTCGTCGCTGACCTGGGACTCAAAACTTCTTAGTGTTATTTTCATTGGTATTGCTGCATTAACTGTACCCCATATGTTTTTGTTAGAGCTGGAATACCGCGCAACTTGCCAGGAAAGCTGATGGATCGAAAAAAGTCACATATCGAGCTAGCCGACCAGCAACAAACCCGCCGCTCCGACTTTGATTATCTGAGCCTGCAACACTGTGCCTTACCCGACTTCAACTTTTCAGCTATTAAACTTAATTGTCAATTTCTGGAATTTCCGTTATCCGCACCGATCATGATCAGCTCGATGACCGGCGGTACGGAAGAAGCTAACCGGATAAATCAGCATCTGGCCGAAGCCGCGCGCGAAACCGGTATTGCTCTGGGCATTGGTTCACAACGGATAAGCTTTGAGGGCAAAAACAATCAGGGCCTGACTCAGCAAGTGCGTCATTGGGCAGGACAAATACCGGTATTTGGCAATGTCGGACTGGCCAACTTAATAAAATGGCAGCAGCCGGACTGTCTCAATCGCCTGGCTGAGCAGGTCGGTGCCGATGCAATGATTATTCACCTTAACCCGATGCAGGAGATTTTTCAGGATAACGGCGACACCGACTGGCAAAACAGTTTTCACTGTCTGCGGCAAAGCATCGAAGGTTGTCATTTACCCGTGATTATAAAAGAGGTCGGTATGGGCTTAAGCCCGGATGTTGCGCTTCATTGTCAAAAAGCAGGGGCCGCGGCTATAGACGTGGCGGGTAAAGGAGGCACCCGGTTTATCGACATCGAGGGAGCCATGGCAGCAGATCCCCAGCGCCAGCAGGCCGCTGCAAGCTTCGCTGACTGGGGGCAGTCCACCGTTCACTTGCTCAAACAATATCAAAAAACACCCGTTGATTTGCCTTTGATCGCTTCTGGCGGTATCCGGAACGGACTGGATATTGCTAAATGCCTGGCGCTTGGAGCGTCTATGACTTCAGTGGCCGGCCGTATCCTGAGCGCAGCACGCTCGTCGACCACAGAATGTATTGCCACAATAGAACAACTTAAATTTGAGCTGCGCATTGCCTGTTGGGGCAGCGGCAGCTCAACGATTAAACAGCTACAGGAAGCGTTAATATCTGAGTAATAATTAAGTTCCGTACGGATAGGTATCAGGGACTTTGAGCCGGTCTTCGCTCACATCAAGTGCCTGTAACGCGCGCGTTTCGTCAAAGAAGATAAAATAATCATAACGCTGAGTAATGTCGGTAGGCACGTAATTGCCAAATCGCTCGCGGCGCGGATCGTAAACTACTCCAATAGCGCGATGGGCAATGCGTCGCTCTAATTCAGGGCAATCCAGTAAATCGCTACAGGCAACATAAAACTGGGTACCAGCCCGGTGGCAGTAGTCTTCCCAGCTATCCGGCCGGGCCTCCGGCACCTTCATTTCCTGAACGGGTTCGTCCCAGGCCGCCCCTGCTAATACCGTACCCTGGTAACAACCGAAGCCAATCAGCGCTAGGTCATCCCGACCATACTCCTGACGCGCCAGTTCGCCAATGTTATACATGCCGGCATCGGCCATATCAGTGTATGACGCATCGCCGATATGGGTATTATGCGCCCATACGATGCCTTTAGCGTCTGGACCATGAAACGCCATTAAACGCTTAAGGGTATCCATCATGTGCTGGTCACGCAGATTCCAGGTCGACTCATCCCCGGAAACCATAATCCGGTAGTAGCGTTCTGCATTATTACTCACCAAAGCGTTTTGCTCAACGCTCAGCGGATGCTCGCGATCGCTGTTATAGCTTGGCGCGCGGCTACGTACTTTGCGCAACAGCTCGGTTACCTCTGCACTGCATCCTTCAGGCACCAGGCGCGTGGAGAGCGCATAGCGCTGACCATCGTCGTCACGGTGGGGTTCAAAACAGCGCATCGCGTCTTTTGCCACTTCAAAAGCCTGTGGGTCTTCTTCTTTTAGGTAGTCCATAACCGCATCCAAAGACTCCCACAAGCTGTAAACATCTAATCCGTAAAAACCTTTCTGCTGATCTTCCGGTAAATCACCGTTGAAGCTAGCAAGCCACCGAGCCCATTCACGAACTTCCTTATTCGCCCACATCCATGAGGGCCAACGTTGGAACTGTTGCATTACCTGGTCGATATCTGTAATCGCATCGTCGTAATGCTTGACGTGACGGTTCAGCTCGTAGCAAGGAGGCCAGTCGCCCTCTACCGCAACAAAATCAAAGCCGTAATCCTGCAAAAGTTTTTTTGAAATATCGGCCCGCCACTGGTAGTAATCATGGGTTCCATGGGAAGCTTCACCCAGCATTACGATCTTCTTGTCTTTAATTACGTCCAGTAAGGCCTGAAAATCATCGATATCGTTAAAATCGGTTTTTTGCTGTTGCAAGGTTTCAATGACTGATTTCTTCATTTTATCACCTGTGTCACTCGGTTTGTGCCTGCCCCGTCATCGGGACAAACTGCACTAGCAGCAGCGTCTGCTCGGTAAACTCGTCCTCACCGAGACGTTTAACCAGTTTCAGTTCTTGCTTTTGATCGCCAACCGGCGCCAGCAAACGTCCGCCAATTTTAAGCTGCCGCTTTAATGCTTGGGGAATTTTGGCTGGGGCTGCCGTTAGCTCGATTGCGTCAAAGGGAGCCTGCTCAGGCCAGCCTTCGTAGCCATCAGAAAAACGTGTCTGGACATTATCGATGTCCGTTTTCGCCAAATTTTTACGTGCCAACTGCGCCAGCCACTCAACAATTTCGACGGAGTAGACCTGATGTGACAGATGAGCCAGGATTGCTGCGTTGTAGCCACAGCCGGTACCCACCTCCAGCACTTTATCTTCTTTACTTAACTGTAAGGCCTGAGCCATATAAGCAACGATATAAGGCTGACTAATCGTTTGCGAATGGCCAATTGGCAAGGGTCGATCCTCGTAACTTCGGTGCTGTAGCTCCTCTGGTACAAAAAGCTCCCTATCGACTGCCGCCATAGCCTCAAGAACGCGTTCATCGTGAATATCCCGGCCTTTTAGATGGCGTTCCAGCATTTCCTTTCTACTGTCCATAAGCCTGGTACCTCATTATCAGAATGATACGAAAAAGCTGACTTTGCCCTGAACAGCAAAGCCAGCTATTTAACCACTCTATTCGGTATCGTGACGCGACTGAATCAGTGCAACATTGGCAAGTAAAACACCAAATACTGTCTTAGAAACAACATCAGAGAAGGTAAACATCAATTGGCGGATGACAACCAGTGTATCGTTGTCAGCGGCGCCGGGGACTGCCGGAACCATGTAGGCAAAACCGTAGATAAACCAAGTAATCACTAACAGTTTCCAGGCATTGCGCATTGCGCCTCTGGATTCTTCATGTAACTGCGGCAAGCCCGCTTTAACAGCGTTGTTGGCCATACCAAGCAGAACAAAGAACACCAGCCAGCTTAAGCCACCCCAAATCCAGAAAGGAGCTGCTGAACCGTCAACTAAATCGGCTACCTGCGGCTCGTAGTACTGGCCAATATAGCCAAGTATGATCATTACGGCACCTGCAGTGGTGAGCTTCCACCAGCGACTGAAGAGATCGCGGCCGGTAAACTGCAGCACAATAAGGAACTGGGTCAATAGCATAGGCACATCGATCAGCCAGTTGGCGTAGCGATAGCCATTACTAAACACCTCGCCTTCAGCCCTGACCATCAGGCGCTGGGTTTCATCCCAGATAAATGCTTTGTCCCACATATTCCAAAGCTGAAAGATTTCAAAAGTCGCAGACACCATAACGACCGCTGAAATAGCAAAGGTCATCCGATATTTCGCCGTAGCCTGCCCTACGGTCATTGCAAAGTAAACTAACGATGCAGCGAATACCGCGACTGTAAAGCCGAAGGCGTGGCGTATAACTTCATACTGCCAGTACCCAAACGACATAAAATTTTCATAATTTTCCATGAGATATCCCTTCAATCACTTAAATTGATGACAAACTGTATGAAGAAAGTACTTCATACTTTAATCTAGCCAAGTTCTCAGGTTTCGCAAAAATTTATTGCTTTGAAGGTAGGTATTTCATGGATTTTTAAAGAATAAATCGGCTACGCAAGAGCCGCTAACAGCACTAATACAACACAGCTGACTAACCCCAAAACCGATACGAACTTTGGAATAAATCGCTGTTTTTTACTGACCTTAAGTGCCGCAAGGTTAGTGATACCATAATAAATCAAAACGGTGAATGCACTCAGCGTCCAGGCTGATTCAATGCCGCCAAACGCAGCAATCACTGCCATGATTAAAAAACTTAACCAAGTTGCTGCAGGGGCTGACTGATTACTTTTATCCAGCCTGTCCAAAAAGCGCGGCAGATCACCCCGGCGCCCCATGGCCAAAACAACACGCGATACGCCCAGTATTAAATTCAGCACCACGCCGGCCATGGCAACCACACCACCCAGAATAACAAGCCACTGCCAGGGTGAATCGCTGATTAAACTCGCGATATTAAAGTGGCGGTCTTTAACCTCTGCAAGGTGACCGAATTGCAGAATGGCTAAGCCCACAGCAATATATAGCGCGCTGACCAGCACCAGGGTTAACAACACTGCTCTGGGAATATTTTTGCGCGGCTCGGTAATCTCTTCGCCCATGGTCGCAATCCGCCCATAACCAGTAAAAGCGACAAACATGAGCGCGGCGGCATGAAAAACCGAGAGGTCATCTGCTATCAGGGGTTGAGACAAAGTCTTCTGCCCGGCAAGATCTGAGCTAAAGACCACCCCAATAAAGACAAATAAACCAATGATGCCCAGGCTAACCAATACCATGTTTAACCAGTTTGTACGACGCACTCCCAAGAGCACAAAGACCGTAAACAACAGCAACAAGGCGATGGCAATCGCTTTTATAATATAGCCCGAAACAGCAAAACTCGCGCCGATATACCAGGCTATGGCGAGTGCCGCTGTCGCCGCAGAGGCACTTTTTGCAATAATAAATAGTCCGCCAGCCGCAATACCACTGGCCGGGTTTAAAAACCGATAACCGTACTCATACGTTCCGCCGCTTACGGAATGCACTGCGGCCAATTGCGCCGATGAGAGCCCATTACAAAGCGCTGTAACAGCTGCCATTACAATGGCCCAGACCAACATATCGCCGGCAATGGTAGCGCTAAGACCAACACTGACATAAGCGCCGGTACCCAAAATTGAGCCCAGCCCAATTACCAGGGCACCGCCCAGACCAGTTCCTCTAACCAGCTGTCCTGTCACGACAAATCCCGTTAGTCACCAGTCCCCGTCTGCGCCTTAATAAACTGCCGGGTATCTTCAAGTAAGGCCTTACGTGCCGGCTCATGTACGTACATCATATGACCGCCCTGATAGTAATGATAAACAATATCCTCACGCGCAATGCCATGGCGGTTAAGGGTATACTCAGCATCAAAAAACGGTGTAACCAAGTCGTAATAACCCGAACCAACCATTACTTTTAAGCTTGGATTACTGCGCAGAACCGCAGCCAGATCCGGGGTCGTGTTAACATAATGTGGCTCCCACGACCGCCCCTCGGGCAGCGGACTCCAACGCCACTTACCGGAAAGCTCCGGATCGGCCGGGTTTAAATAGCTGCGGTGCCAGTCAATGCCCAGTTCGTTGCGCATATAATGCATTAGCGAAGCCTTGTAAGCCGGCGAAATAGCACGTGCGGCATCTTCTCGCGGCCTGGCCGCCACATCATCGCGTTCGTCTTTGGTATAGCGGCTGTCGAGCAGACCTACGGCAATTCCCTCTGTACGCCGCAACTCCTTAGCAAACCGGAAGGCGTTAATGCGCAAGTCAACACGCTCAATATACTCTTTGCTCAGGCCAGTAAAATACTGCAGCTGTTCAACCAGTTCAGCCCGCTTGGTATCGCTTAATTCATTTCCTTTAAACAAGGCAGGCAGCAGTTCATCAATGGCGAACTCACGGCTTTGCTGAATGAAAGACTCAAAGTCTCCTGATTGTTCAACCTTGCCGTGGTACCAGGCAGTCGCAGCCATGGTAGGAATGTAAGTAATATAAGAAATGATATTGTCATCGACGTAGGGTGTAGAACCTTGATAATCAAGTGCCTGAGAGACAAACACAATGCCGTTAACATTAATTACGTGATCATCGAGCAGCACCTTTGCTACCGCAGCGGCGCGAGTCGTCCCAAAACTTTCGCCTAACAAAAATACCGGCGAGTTCCAGCGGTTATTTTTGGTAAGCCAGCGGGCGATAAAAGCAGCCATGGCATCGGCATCTTCCGTAAGCCCCCAAAAATCTTCTTTTTTCCCTTCGCCAATAGCCCGTGAAAAACCCGTGCCAATCGGATCCACAAACACCATGTCGGTAACATCAAGAATCGTCTCAGGCGCATCTTTTATCGTATATGGCGCAGCCCCCGGATGCCCGGCGTCACTAGGAACGACAATACGCTTGGGACCGTAACCGCCCATATGTAACCAATTCGAAGAAGAGCCCGGGCCACCGTTCCAGATAAAGGTTACCGGGCGATTCGATGTGTCATTGACCAGGTAATCGAACGAAAAGACAGCCGCAGTGGGCTCACCCTCCGCATTACGAAGATAAGTTTCGCCAGCATCTACCGTATAACTTAGCCTGGTACCATTAAATGTACCTTTATGCTGAGAGCTGAAGCGTGTCGGTTCCGAAACCTTTTGTTCTGCCTGCTTTTCATCTGACTCAGACGCGCCAGTTTGAGCTGAAATGCTGGTGGACAGCCCCAGTAAAACAAGCAAAGAAAAACGAGTTAAGTAATTGGTTAATGATTTCACGGTTTTGTTTCCTGTCAGGGCATTTTTTTCAGGTTATCACAAATAGAAAACCTAGTGTTACATCCCATGACAACTTAAAAGTAGTATGAAAAACCAAGCAGATAATTGGCAAAATTTTGCTTTTCTAGAGTTAATCTGAGGTCAAAGCCGGTTCCGTGAAGCAAATTCGCTCCACAACGGGTTATCCAGTCCTGGGCTTTAACTTTATCAGCGACACTGAGTGGTGAGCTCACTTCACAAAACCAGTTTTTATTTGCTATTTTGCCCTCAACGCCGAATTTCGCCGCCAGCGTGACATTGTGACTGTCACCATCGACCTCTTTATCATGCAGCCGTGCGCTGACAAGCGCATAGCCGATTGCCCCTGCAGTTAAATCAGTCGCAGCTCCATAAGCTCCCTCAACAAACCCTGAGAAATCAGGCTGGGTATCACGCAGTCTTTTTCGGTCAGCGCCGGCCTTTATTGCCCATGACTGCCCGCCGTCACCTGGCAAGCCGGTGCTACTGACATTAAAAGACGTAATATCGATCAGAGTAAGGCTTTCAACAGATAGTTTGTTGTCGGCATAAGACAACGCCAACTCCCCCATTGTTAACCCGGAGTGTTTGGGTTTACCTATTTTAGGCTGTAGACGGTCGTAATAAGTCGGCCGGTAGGTTAGCTCCCATCGATCTGCCTCGCCAGAGTGCAACACCCGGCTAATACGGACCATGTTCGGCTTTTGCCCCAAATGGGGCTGCTCAGCAACGGGTTCCTGCTTATGGCTATTGCCAGCCGGATGTTTCAACAGTTCCATCAGTACAACGCGTTTATTTTTAAAGTGCTGTTGAGAGTCCGGCTGCTGCCGCCGTTGAAACTCAAAGTAAGACGACAGAGTAATTAAAACGCGCTTTTGACCGGCCTTTGATAAACGATTAAATGCCGGATTGTGAGGGTTTCCGTTAGCCCACCCTCGCGCAGCTAGTTTTTCGCTTTCGGCTAAAGCGTGGTATCTCGACTGAAAGCGTTTTTGTTCACTTTCATTCAACGTAACAGAGCGGACTAAATCCCGTTTTGGCTCGGCGATACGCTGCACGATTTCTGACGGAAAAACCGTTAGTTCATCATCGCTGACGAGATAGTCGTCGGCGACAATTTCGATAGCCCGCGCTACGTAATACGCACAGTTTTTACTGGTAAAATAGTAAGTGTACTCGGTTTCGGAGAGTTCGAATAAGTGGGCGGAGAGAAGTTGCGCGTCAAAATCCGACAGGTTAAGCTCGTAATCCCACAAGTTGCGGAGTTCTATTTGTCCATAAGACAAATTGTGCCGATAAAAAGGCTGCGCCGAATATCGTGCCTGATACCCGCCGAACAATCCCTTTAGAATGTAAGTTACCGGGTTTACCCCCGGCGGCACGCTTGCACCAAAATTTAAACTGTTGTCCAGTAACCCGCTGCTGCTTTGTTCACCACTTAACGTAATAAATAAATGGCCATGAAACGAAGCGGGGTTTTTCAGGTAGCCGTCCGCAAAAACCAGCGCTGCTTTATCGACAAAGCGGGATTGTTGCCATGTTATGAAGTCATTGCATTCAGTATAATTAAAAGCTTCGGTTAAGCCTGCTTTTGTAGTGAGCATGTGCCGCGCCGGAAAGCGGCAAATAGCAGTTTTACCGGATTTAAAAGCCGATAACGTCTGCCGCAACTCAGCAGCCGGATCTTGATGACCGTTTAAAGAAAAAAAGAAGTTCCCTTGTTTTACTTCTGAATAACCCTTCTCGTTGTACTGCAGCACTTTTTTCCACTGCCAGGATTGCGCCAGCTGAACGCTTGCCGTCGCTCCGGCACTAAACATAAACGCCGTGATATACGCTATGGCTTTTAACGACACATTAATATCCTTGTTCGCACAAAAACCCGGACCTAAATACCAGGCCCGGGTGCTCTGTTAAACTAACCCCCTTTTCGTCTAGCTAAACAGCCAGAAGGTTTTGTGCTGAGTAAAACAAAGTTTGTGCCTTTTCGCTGTTCGAGCGAGCATCATCAATGACTAAAGAACTGCGTAACTGTTGAATAAACTTTGCACGATCTGGGTGTTCAACGCCGAACATAGTCAGTAGAGTATCAACGTGCCGACCCTCGCCGATGGCTAAATCAGTTTCCAGTTGCTCATAATTCTCATCAATAAATTGAGCCGTTCTTACTAAATTTGAATTACACGTTTCTTTTGACACTGTTGCTGACGTCAAAGCTGTCGTACCTAAATCCCAGATGATATTTGATATTGCCGATGCTGTTCCGTTATCAGGGAATATAGCTGCGCCGATACCGCAATGCTGCCAGGCATTAAGCCGTTCGCCCGCTGCTTCTGCTGGCTGTGACACAAAAGTTGCTGACGCAAAAGTGGCAACAGTAAGTACAAGAGCAAGTCCTTTTTTCATGGTCATTTCCTTTAAAGTTTGATTTTAGCGGCTGCTGTAGCCGCGCCGTTAACTATAGACTACTGTTAACGGGAAAGGTTAATGTTTCACCGCGTTTCTCTGTCAAGATATTCAAAAAACTCTGCTTCTGCTAGCGGCTTTGAAATGAAATAGCCTTGGGCGCAATCACAACCAAGCTCGCTCAGTAGCGCTAAAGTGGGTGCATCTTCAATCCCTTCGGCTACGGTATTCAGTTGCAGATGATTAGCCAGCACCACGGTCGACTGAATGATATTGCAGTTTTTCGTATTGTTGACCATATTTGATACAAACGAGCGATCAATTTTTAGTTCCTGAATCGGATAAATGCTTAAATAAGCCAGTGATGAATAGCCGGTCCCAAAATCATCAATCGAGATTTTTACGCCAAGCTCTTTCAGTTTCTCTAATACACTATTAATTTGTGTACTTTCATTGGAAAAACTCGTTTCAGTGAGTTCCAGTTTCAAGTCACAAAGGTCCGCCTGACAGCGGGTGGCTATATTCTCAACTAATTTAACAAAGTTCGGGCCGACCAGGTCATGCACTGAAACGTTAACGCTCAAAACTATTGGCCTATTTTGAGCACGCAGCTCAGCACCGACGCGAATCGCTGTATCAATCATAAGCTCTGTCACTTGTGACACAAAGCCAAGTGTTTCAACTAACGGAATAAAGTCATCCGGTGACAGAAAGCCAAGGATCGGATGTTGCCACCGAACCAAAGCCTCGGCCCCAACGATGCGCCCCGTTTTAATGTCAATTTGTGGCTGAAAAACGGCATGCATACCCTCTAAGTTGTCGGTTCTAAATGCGGTTATTATTTCTTTATGCCTTGGATCGGGAGCCATCGATGGGTCATAAAGAACCCAGTTTTGCCCGGTAGATAGTGCGGCAGACAAGGCTGAATCGGCGTTAGAGAGCAGTGCCTCACTATCGGTGCCGTGCTCGGGGAAACGAGCATAGCCTGCAACATATTTTGAGTAGGGGAGTTCTTTGGCCTGATGAGTCGCTAGTTGGTTAAAGATTTCTTTTATTTCGGACCGATCAGAAAAAGCAGCAAAAATACCACGGCCATAGTAACAACTGGGCCCGGTTACCTGTAGTTTTAATAGTGAGGTAATAAAATCGATAAGTTCCTTCGAATATTGCTGTCCCAGCGTCCCCTGTATTTCACTCAAGTAAACAAGTTTAAAAATTAGTAGTTCACAGTTTTCTGGCCGATTTTCCAGCCCCTTATCGATCTGCTGACAGAAATGATGAGGCCTTGATAATCCAGTTTCGGTTTCATAGTCAGCTATTAATTTTACTTCGTTTTCGGCTTTTTTTGCCTGCAGCAAAGCCCCATGAAGATCAGCGGTTCTGGTTTTCAATCTTCGCTGTAAAAGCCATGACCATAATAAAAAAGCAGTCATTAGCAGTAGTGCCGTTATAGCGGTATAGCCAATGTAAAATGGTACCCGGATAGTATAATAATCAGCTGAATGAATATCAGGTTTCCATTTTTCATAAACTTTTTCGTAAGCGCCTGATCTTAAAACAGCATTTAGCGAATTCTGCAGCCATAAGTAAAGCTTCTCGTCTCCCTTTTTTACTGCAAAAGCGTACTCACGCGCCCAGAATGGGGTACTCCTGCGTTTTAACGGGAGTTCATAAGTATAAATAAGGTGTTCCCCTGTTGACTCATTCAAAAGCGCAAAACCTGCAGCTCCTGTGGTTACAGTCTCTAACGCCTCAATAGCACTGGCAACGATAATCAGTTCTACATCGATCTTTTCTTTAATTAACTGATTATGCGCAAATGAGTCTTCCTCCACGGCTATTTTCATTCCCGAAAAGCTTTTTATGCCGCCTACGAGGGGCTGTTCGTCTGGCCCGAAAACTGCGTGGTTTATGATAAAAAACGGCGTCGTGAACTGGAAACTATCCTTTCGCTGCTCGGTGATTAACATCGGTGCGATATCAATTTCGTCTCTTCTCAACGCTTGCTCTATTTCTTTCCATGGACCAAGCCTATATTCAGCCAGAATACCGCCACTCTTGCTTATTTGTTTTGCCAGCTCGACATTAAAGCCTGTGGGCTCTCCTTTGTTTAACCATTCGAAAGGCGGGTAAGCAGAGTCACCGCCAAAACGCAGTTTGCCATTAGGGGTGTTAAACGCCTCACTAGCTAAAGCTGCGGGCAAAGCAGCAAGCATCAAAGCAACAAAGCAACAAAGCAACAACAACAACAAAAAGTATGCTTAAGGGGTGGAATACTCTGATGGGACACTGCGTGATTCGTAAAATATAAAACCACCTTGCAATAACATTTAATTAATAAAGCATAGTATTCTTTATTATATTAGCAACCATCAGGCACTGGGCCCCGGCAAACTCGCCGCTAAACTTACTTGGTTAATATCGTGGTATTGGTGGAAGGTTTCAGCTTGCCCTACTTTTCAGTTTTGATTGGAGGGCTTAATATAAACGCAGAAATAGCCAACACACTAAGTCCGATACCGAGAGTACCCAGAGGTAGCCAAACATAAAAAAGAGCCGACGTAGAAGAGTCCCCAAGAACCTTTTTGCTGTCAATAACAATCAGTAGCATCCAAACAAGATGGTGTATGGTTAATGACAAGACGAAATGCAAAGCACTACTACGCAGTAAAGAAAGGATTCTGGTGTTAGCCAAAGTAATGGCTGCTATTATCAATGGTGAAAGATTCCACAAAATAAAAAAAATGGAATCTTTATAAAGATCAAAAATTACCAAGGCTGCTGCAAGACAAATCAGAAGGTATGTTAATAGTTTCATCTTGAAAGCCCTTCAAAATTAGCTGATTTTAGTTTCCTACATGGGTAAATAAATTACAATAAATGGACGTCCCATTGGCACATTCTACTAATAACTGCTCCAATTTTCCGGGGGGATTACACCCCTCGCAGATTTGAACTGCGGACCAACCGATTATGAGTCCTGCATTAGTGCTTTTTCTAACGTTCAGATTCGGTTGAAAACATTCGATTTTTCAGGTGGTTATGTATTACCTGGCTGTTTTTGATCCGACGCCGGTTTTGACGATTTTGATCTTAACTTCCGCTGTAACTACCGCTTGAGATTAGTTTGCTTCAAAAGGTTTAATACTGTTACTGTCTTTTGTCATTAGCGTCATCAACCGCGGATGCACAAATAATTTTTCCTTTCCTGAATCGACCTCTTGCAGCACACCAATATCCGCTAACTGCTTTAAATACGTTGAAGCCGTCTGGCGTTTTGCAATATCACGCTCAACCAGATTGCTAATACGGCAATAAGGCTGTTCAAAAATAAGCTGAACAAGCTCGTAGCTGTATATTTTTGGTATCTGAGCCTTTACATAATCGGTTGTACTTTCCATGAGCGTTCTAATCGCTGTGATTTTTTCACAGGTCCATAGTGCGGTTTCCTCGACACCTTTTAGCATAAATAACAACCACTCTTCCCAGCTCTGATCTTTAGTGACTTGGTTCAAGAGGCGATAATAGTCTTGCTTATTATGAACGATGAAGCGACTCAAATACAAAATAGGCAGTGTTAGAAGACCCGATTCAATAAGGTATAAAACGTTTAAAATACGACCAGTTCTGCCATTCCCGTCATAAAAAGGGTGTATAGCTTCAAATTGATAATGGCTAATCGCCATCTTTATCAGTGGATCCAGGTCGTCGTCATTATGAAGAAATCGCTCCCAGTTGGTTAACAAGTCGCGAATCACATCTTCGCCGGTTGGCGGCGTATAGATAATTTCGCCTGTCGTTTGGTTTCCTATAAAAGTCCCCGGTACTTTGCGAATATCCATTTCTGAGTGCTTTAAAGTACTGCATACCTCAATCGCCGTCGCTGTGCATAGCGGCTTTTTCTCAAGTTGTATAAAGCCTTGGTATAACGCCGTTCGGTAACGTAATGCTTCCTTGGTTGCATGATCAGCACCTTTACCCCCTTGCGCATACTGAAAAAGTTTATCGGTCGTGGTAACAATATTTTCAATTTCTGAACTATCTTTTGCTTCAAGCAAAGGCAGCAGGTTAATTAACATGCTTTGGTTGGGAATGAGCTCTCCAGCCTTTTTTAACTCCGCTACAGCCGCACGTGCAGAAATACAGGCCTTCAGCACAGCCCTAGTTTCTATGACATCTAGGTTGGGTGGTAATGTCGGTAATTGGTTGTACGGTTGCTCTGCTTGCCAAGTCATGCTTAAATTTCCAGTCTAAATCGACATAAATCAACGATGGGTCCAGTTTATGTCGTTCCGATCGACATATCAATTTAACGTGTCGATTTTTTATTATTTTTTCGACATAAATTATTTTTAGGTCGATATCATCGAGAAGCTTTTAGCTGAAGAGCTGAAAGCAAAAACGCAACGCACCAAGGCAAACTGAAAACGTACCTCCAGCGCGTAGTCATGAGTCCAAAGTTGCTCATCATCGATGAAATCGGCTACCTGCCGTTTGGCCGCGAGGAAGCCAATCTGTTCTTTAACGTAGTCGCAAAACGCTATGAGCGTGGCAGCACATTACTAACCAGCAACTTACCATTTAGCCAATGGGCTGGTGCCTTCGCGAACGACACGACATTAACGGCTGCGATGTTAGACCGCCTGTTGCACCATTGCCATGTGATTCAAATCAGTGGTGAAAGCTATCGGTTGAAGGACAAAAAGAAGATAGGCATTGCACCGATACTCGGTGAAATTTAACCCCAAGGGGGTCAAAATTAGATTGCCGAATCAAGCCCAAAGGGGGTCAAATTTAAACTGCCGTTGACAAGCTCATATGCTCATCTTTCAAAAGGGACGCACATAGCCGCATCAACAGTAATTTATTGGAAAAAAAACTGCCCGGATGAATTTGAAAGCAAGATAATGGAAAGACTTAGAGGAGTTCAGAAATGAAGGCGGAAACAACAGTAATCAAATATGACGAAGATAACGTGTTTATACCTATAGAGAATAGTATCCTGTTAGTATTGGGCTGGGATGAGAGTGAATCTTTGATTGTAGAGCAAAACAAAGAAAACAATTCAGTTGTGATCAGACTAAAAGACTCTTTAAAAGATAGAGATCGTAACTAGACCCATAACTAAACCCAACGACAAGAAAACACCCGGAATGTTAGTAACCACTATCTCTATAATACTTTTAAATAGTGGTGGCCCCTCCCAGATTTGAACTGGGGACCAACCGATTATGAGTCGGGTGCTCTAACCACTGAGCTAAGGGGCCATATAAATTGGAATGCGGTAAAACGGCGCAGATTATACGAAGTTTTTATTCGCTTGTCATCGGTATCTGCAAGATAAATCGGGAGTTTTCACCATCACTATGGTAACTGATCTCACCGCCTAAGCTTTTTATTACCTCATGGACAGGTTTAAGGCCTTGCCCGTAAGTTTCTGGTAACACGTCGTCCTGACGGAATAGTCGTCGTTCAACAGCGCTGCTTAGGGGCTTACTCTCATCGATAACTTCAAAAGTCAGCAAGCCACTTTCCTCGGTCGCCTTTACCACGATTTCGCCATTATCCGGACCGAAAGTAATGGCCTGAGTAAGCAGCGTGTCTAAAGCATAGCGTAACAATAAAAAGTGGCTCTCAAGGTGCAAATTCGTATCAACGATGGCAGTGAGCGCTTGTTCCGGTCGTGCATTAAATTGCTGGTGATAGCGTATAATTTCTTCCAGCCAGGTTTTTACATTCACGACTTCGACACCGTAAACGGCCTGCTCGCGCAAATCGAGATTTTCAAAGGACCGGATGAAGTGCTTTGTTTGCTCAATGTCTTGTGCCAGCTTTTCAAAATCCTGATTAGGGCTTTCATGTTGTTGCTGTGCGGCTTTGCGCAGTTTCTCAACCCAACCATTAATACGGGCGCGCAGTTCTCTGGCTAGGGATGCGGAAACTCTGGCCATCACCGCTAACTCAGTTTGCCTGCCCAATTTAGCCTGTAGGGAGCTGACACCGCGTTCTACATTAATCTGTGTTTGTCGCGCGTTATAAAGCAACATTAGCAAGGGTTGTATTTCATTGATGGTTGAGGTGACAGGCACAGGTTTTGTGTCGTCCTCGGCCTGTTTAATCAACCGGTCCCTTTCTGCGTACCAGCGGCGCTCAAACTGTATGGTACGACCCAGACTCATAAAGGCAAGAACGCCTATAACGGCAAACAGCAGTGCAGAAAACACTGAGTACAGCAAGGGGATCAAACTTACGCGTGTGACTATCCAGCCAGTAAGGCCTTCATGAGTCGGAATGGGACAGGCGACAGCCACCAATGCATTGTTCTGGTTGCGCTGCACTGTAGAAACAATTTTTTCCTGCGTTAATGCCCGCTGCGAAAGCGAGCTAAGCACCATTCGTTCTGCTTGTGGCACATCGGTTTGGATGTCACGTAAGCCATAAGTATCAAAACTAAAGCCCAGAAACTTGCTGTTGATATGCCAGAAGCCACCCGCTGCGCCGGATAATTCCGCAAGCACACGTTGCATTTGCTGCTGCAGTAGATCGGCATTGCTGACCTGAACCTGTCGGTTATCGTCTGTAGGATATAACTGAGTAACATCGGTGGCTGCCTGCCCGCAAGCTGCGGTTAGGCGGTGCTGATGCTTAGCAATTACCTTATTTGCTGAATACCAGAACGTTAGAACTAAACCCAAGACGGCGATAGTAATAAAAACTATCGCCATCCAGCGGTTTACTTTAGTGTGGGACGACAGAGCAGACACTCACTACCACGCTTTTTGGTGACTGCCTAAGGCAGTTTATAAAATTCGCGAGCGTTTTGGTAAAAGACTTTATCGATCGCCTCTTCATCATCCAACGCCGCTACCATGGTATCGATATCGCTTGGCTCGAAAGAACGGTTACTACGCGTACCCGGCAAATCGGTGCCAAACATCAGGCAGTCTGGGTTTGCCTTATACAGTGTTTTTGTTGCATCGGTAATATTTACTTCGGTGCGGCCAAAGCCACTGGCTTTAATTTTTACACCACCTTCAGCCAGACGACGAACCTGGGATAAACCCGATTTTGCCATGCCCAGATGGTCAACGCTTAGCTTAGGTAGCTTTAAAAGAGTCGGCACCATATCGTCCAGTTCGCGGCTGTCAACGTATATTTCAAGATGCCAACCGGCCAGATCCCAGATCCTGCGCCCAAAATCGACAATACCTTCTATATCCCGGTGAACACCGCGTTTTAGGTTAACTCTGACCCCACAAATGCGATGTTCTTTCAGCTGCAGAATTTTTTCGTCGCTAACACTACCGGGCAACTGAGTCACACCGATGAAGTTATCGCCAAGATTTTCAAGCGCCGCTTTCAAATAGCGTTGCTCGAACCCCTGAAAAGACCCTGATACAATGACACCGCCTTCGACAGGTATACCTGCAACCAGCTTAAGATAGTCATCAATGTAAAAAGGCTCCGGGATGTGGCCCTGGTTCTCGATTAACGGAAATTGTTCGTCGTAAATATGTAAGTGCGAATCAATGATCCGTTTTGGCCACCCATCACGGTTTAATCCCATGCTGCCTCCTGACGCGTTAATCCAACTCTTGCTAGCTTATCGTGTCTAGCCAAAAATCGTAAGTCCCTGTTTATCGATTTATTCATCCAAGAATGACTTAAGTTGCTCTGATCGACTTGGATGTCTTAATTTACGCAAAGCTTTGGCCTCAATTTGACGGATGCGCTCCCGCGTCACGTCAAACTGTTTACCCACCTCTTCTAAAGTATGGTCGGTATTCATATCAATACCAAACCGCATTCTCAATACCTTTGCTTCGCGTGCGGTCAGCCCACCAAGCACTTCTCTGACTGAGTTGCGTAAACTTTCCGAGGTCGCTGAGTCGATCGGTAAATCAAGGGTATTATCTTCGATAAAGTCGCCCAGGTGAGAATCTTCATCGTCACCGATGGGGGTCTCCATTGAAATTGGCTCTTTGGCAATTTTCAGAACCTTGCGGATCTTATCCTCAGGCATCATCATTCGCTCAGCCAACTCTTCAGGCAATGGCTCTCGACCCATTTCCTGCAGCATTTGACGGGAAATACGATTTAGTTTGTTAATCGTTTCAATCATATGGACCGGGATACGAATAGTCCGCGCCTGGTCGGCGATTGAACGTGTGATCGCCTGTCGGATCCACCAGGTTGCATAGGTAGAAAACTTATAGCCCCGGCGATATTCAAACTTATCAACCGCTTTCATCAAACCAATATTACCTTCCTGAATTAAGTCCAGGAATTGCAAGCCTCGGTTTGTGTATTTCTTAGCTATTGAGATAACCAGGCGCAGGTTAGCCTCGACCATCTCTTTTTTGGCCCGCCGTGCTTTCGCCTCGCCGATAGACATACGACGATTAATATCTTTTACTTTGCCAATCGTCAGCCCGGTTTCGCGTTCAACTTCCAGTAATTTATTAACACAGCGCTCTATTTCGGGACGAGTTTCTTTTAACGACGGTGAGTAACCCTTATCAGCCGCTATTTGCTCGTCAACCCAGGCCATCGAATTCTCGTTACCCGAGAAGGCCTTCATAAAGGTGCGTTTAGGCATGCCGCCATGCTCGACACTGGCTTTCATCACCAAGCGTTCCTGCACGCGGACGCGATGCATCATATCGCGCATATCTTTAACCAGCCGATCAAACTGTTTTGGCACCAGCCGGAACTGTTTAAACAGGTCGCTTAGCTTGTCTATTTCTACTCGCGCCTTAGCGTGCTCACGGCCATGCTGAGTGATTGCCTCGCGCGTGGCGTCGTATTGTTCACGAAGCTGAGTGAATTTGGCGCGGGCAAATTCAGGATCGATGCCAGTATCTGACTCTTCTTCGTCATCGCTGTCATCTTCTTTATCTTTGTCTTCGTCTTCTAATTCTTCCTGCGGCAGTTCTGAGCCTACGTGGGTTGCACTGACGGGTGCCTGGTCAACGTCCTCGGGATCAATAAAGCCTACAATGATATCGGTCAGGCGAAGTTCTTCGGCTTCGTATGAGTCCCACTGATCCAGTAAAAAATTAATCGCTTCAGGGTATTCAGCTACTGAACACTGAACCTGGTTAATGCCTTCTTCAATGCGTTTGGCAATGTCGATTTCGCCCTCACGAGTCAGCAGCTCGACCGTGCCCATTTCCCGCATGTACATGCGCACGGGATCGGTAGTCCGGCCAATTTCACTGTCAACGCTGGCAAGCGCTTGGGCAGCTTCTTCTGCCGCATCCTCATCAGCAGCACTCTCCGCCATCATCAGATCATCAGCATCAGGCGCGCTTTCGAACACGCGGATCCCCATGTCGTTAATCATGCGGATAATGTCTTCTATCTGATCGGAATCAACGATTTCCTGCGGTAAATGATCATTGACCTCAGCAAATGTTAAAAACCCTTGTTCTTTGCCTTTCGCAATAAGGACTTTAAGTTGCGATTGCCGACTCTGCTGCATACAGACGTTCCACCCGTTGTTACTGACCTGTGAAAAATACTCAAAATGACCAGAAAGTATAACAGTTTACCGACTTTTAAGCCAGTAAAACCCTGACTTTGGCGCAGGTTACCGTTTTTTCTGTAAGTGCCGTAGCAACATCATATATTCCTGTTTTTCGGCCTTAGTTAGCTGCTCATTTTGCTCTTTTTTTAATAAATCGTTGGCGCGTTGTTCAACATATTGGTCGATTAAGTAAACAAAAATATCGTTAAACTCAGCACTAATATGCTCATCTTCAAGCTGGTGCTCCCAGCTGGCCAATTTAATTAACGCCTCGTGATACTCGGTATCTCGCCAACTTTCCAGAATTTGTGCTGTTGTAGCCAAGCCTGAGGACGTTTGTTGGTGCAGTTGGCTAAAAAGTTCAATACCCGGTAACTTAAGCTGCTTCAGTTCATCTCTTAATGGTACCGTTTGCCCAAGCTTAGGATACTGCAGCAATAACGCAATAGCCTTTCGCAAAGGCGTCATCTTCATTGTCTGTTGTGCCTGACGCTGGCTCTCCGGTTTTTCGACATAGCGTTCGAGCTGGGATTTTTCGCGCCGTAAATAAACAGCCAGCTTTTCCATTAATGCTTCACGATAGAAGTCACTGGCCACTTTCTCAATTTTTGGTTTTGCCTGACTTAGTAATTGAGAACGGCCGGCGTCACTGCTTGGATCGATGTCGGCCAAAAAATGTTCAAAAAAATAGTCGATAAACGACACCGCTTCGTTCAGCTTTTGCTCAAATGCAGCAGCGCCCTGCGCCCGTACCAGCGAATCCGGATCTTCCCCGTCAGGCAAGAATAAAAAGCGCATATCAACGCCATCCTTTAACAGTGGCAGCGCGTTTTCCAACGCCCGCCAGGCGGCATCACGGCCGGCCCGGTCTCCGTCGTAACAGCAGATAATTTGAGTTGTTGTTCTGAACAGCCTCTGCAGTTGCTCTGCAGTGGTTGCGGTTCCTAACGAGGCGACAGCATAATCAATACCCGCCTGAGCCAGACCAACAACATCCATGTAGCCTTCGACGATAACGACCTGGCTGGGTTTGCTGCGCTGTTGCTGTAACTGCCAAAACCCGTACAGTTCGTGGCCTTTATGAAACAAGCGGGTTTCCGGCGAATTCAGGTATTTGGGACCTTCTGAATCAATAATTCGCCCGCCAAAGCCAACAACCCGCCCGCGCCGATCATGGATCGGAAACATAATTCGTTGACGAAAAAAATCGTAATGGCGTCCGCTGTCGGCCTGATTAACAAGCTTTAAATCGACCAATTGCTGCTGTTGCCCAGGGCTTTTTGCAAAGGTTTTCAGCAACCCGTCCCATTCACTTCCTGCATAGCCAATCTGAAATTTTTTAACTGTGTCGCCGGTTAACCCTCTATTTTTTAGATAATCAATGGCTTTTGCTGATTCATGATGGTGTTTTAGCTGATGCTGAAAATATTTCGCACACTGCGCCATTAGCTCAGCATCATCTCTTAATTGTTGCTGTTTCTGATGGCTTTTCTGGGGGTTAGCCGTTTGCTCTCGCGGGACATCAAGCCCCATAATACCTGCCAGTTCTTCAACCGCATCAGGAAAGTCCAGGCCGTCGTAGTTCATTAAAAAATCAATGGCATTACCGTGTTCTCCACAGCCAAAACAGTGGTAAAACTGTTTATCCCGGCTTACGGTAAATGACGGTGACTTCTCGTTATGGAAGGGACAGCAAGCCTGATAATTTTTGCCGGCTTTTTTCAGCGCCACGCGGCTGTCAACCAGCTCAACAATATCCGCACGATCGAGCAGATCATGGATAAACGACTTTGGAATAAGTCCTGCCATAAAATGCCTGTCCCCCAACCCTTTTCAGTTTTTATCCCGCAAAAAACAAGAAAGCCGCGACGGCAATCCGGCGCGGCTTTCGGTACAAGACCAAATTCAGCAAGTCATTGTCATTACGCGAAAGGATCGTTTCGTCGAGTCGCTCTAAACTAATTAATAGAGACGAGTACGGCGCGCGTTTTCACGAGACAGCTTTTTAGCATGACGCTTAACAGCAGCTGCTTTCTTGCGCTTGCGCTCTGCAGTTGGCTTTTCGTAGTGTTCACGACGACGAACTTCAGATAGAACGCCTGCTTTTTCACAAGAGCGCTTGAAACGACGCAAAGCTACGTCAAACGGCTCGTTTTCTTTGACTTTAACGACTGGCATTAAAAAATCACCTCGGGTAAATTATTTGGTTTGATTAAAAGTTAACCGTTTCGGGCTAAAATTGGTGCTGAATTGTACCGATTCAAATAACCATTGTAAACCCTAAACAACAAGGATCGTTAAGATCCTTATTAGCCGTTGACGTCAATTAACACAAGCTTCTGCTAAGTTCTGGTATTTTTAGCAGGAAATCACCCGCAACCCGTTAGACTTCGGTAAACTAAAATGATATCAGGATGATGCGGAGTGTGTGCCAGGTGCCCGGCGTGAATGAAAACAGCCTCGATAAAATAGAATTTCCTTACCCTATTGCCAGCCGCTATCACTGTGAAAAGTATTTAGGCAGTGGCGGCAGCGGCGCAGTATACAAAGCCTGGGATGACTTATTACAGCGCTTTGTAGCAATAAAATTTATCAAGATGCCTTCGTTTATCAGTCGCCAGCGCCTTGTTAATGAGGCTAGAGCGCTGGCCAAACTTAAGCACCCGTCACTGTGTTCTGTGTACGATGTGGGCGAGCCTGCCGATACCAATTCATCGCTATTTTTAGTGATGGAGCTGGCCGAGGGTCGGCCTTTAACAGAATTAGCAGAAAATATATCCGTTACCGATGCCGTTTTAATAGTGCAGACTCTAACTGAAGGGGTGGCTGAGCTGCACGCTGCCGGGCTGGTTCATAACGACATAAACCCAACCAACGTTATTGTCGAACGGCATCCAAATCAACAGCTGGTGCCGGTACTCATTGATTTGAGTGTCGCTGAGCCTTTTTCTGATACCAATGTGCGACAGCGCGGTCCGGATACTCCACCGTTATTTTCGGCACCGGAGCAAAGCCATTCACGACCCGTTAATAGTGCAAAAGAGCTTGTTGATATATACAGTCTCGGAGCGTTACTGTTTTTTCTGTTAACGGGTCAGGCTCCTTCGGAGCAGGCCGGTCGACGGCTGAAATCAAGCGCAGTTAAATGCCCTCGTTCATTGCGCAAAATTATCTTAACCTGTTTAGCGCAGGATCCTGCAGATCGCTACCAAAGTGCAGAGACACTGGCTCAACAACTGACTGGGTTCCTTTACCAAAAAAATCACTGGTTGCCACTGTCGGTAGCTGTCGCCAGTGCGTTGCTACTAACCGGAATGATTACAGCGATTGTTTCAACTTCGCCGGTCTCAACTTATCTGCAAGGATCCGGCTTGCAGCAACCGAAGCTCCTGGTTCATCGGGGCATGGCCTTAGCTAACCATGTTGAGCATTTGATGCGTGTTGATAACGCTGGTGATGCCCGTACGTTAGCCCAGTTAGCAATTAATTTATTCAATCATGCTTTGGAAGAAAACGAAGCGGATATAAACGCATTATTACAACTGGTTGATTTTTTGGAACAACAAGAACGAGGGCCTTTCACTAAATCCGAACTGACCGCTTTATTACTCGACAGTGCATCGCGCCTTGAGCAGCTAAACCCCAACGATGACAATCACTTACTTTGGTTTAATCAGGCCCGGCTTTATCAGGCTCTGGCGGAGCAATACGAGCGTCAGCCCCATCTTGCCAGCCGCTGGTATAAAGCGGCTTTACACGCGGCTGAGCAGGCCCTCTATTTGCAGCCCGACTCAGCTCAGTATCAGCAGTTTTATTGTCAGCTACAAAACTTTACTGATCAATCTAATTCCGGAACCTGCTGATCTCTCAGTTGATAAAAGCGGGCAACATAATCATCAAACCGATCCTCATCAAGGGCGGTTCGCATATCACTCATAACCCGTTGATAAAATCGTAGATTATGGATGGTATTAAGTCTGGCGCCTAAAATTTCATTGGTTCTGTCCAGGTGGTGCAGGTATGCCCGCGAGTAATTTTTACAGGTGTAACAGTCACAATCGGTATCTAAAGGCCCGGTATCAGTGCGATGCACTGCGTTGCGAATTTTAACCACCCCGGTACTGATAAATAAGTGTCCATTACGGGCGTTTCGTGTGGGCATAACGCAGTCGAACATATCGATGCCGCGACGTACAGCCTCGACCAAATCTTCGGGCTTGCCAACGCCCATTAAATAACGCGGCTTATCCTGCGGCATCTGTGGCGCAGTATGCTCTAACACGCGCATCATATCGTCTTTAGGCTCGCCAACTGACAATCCGCCCAGAGCGTACCCATCAAAACCAATATCGGTCAGGCCTTGCAGCGATAAATCCCGCAGATCCTCATACATGCCGCCTTGTATAATTCCGAACAGCGCCGCTGGATTGCCCTGATGCGCCTGCTTCGACCGTTCCGCCCAGCGCAATGACAGCTGCATCGATTTTTTCGCTTCAGTGTGCGTTGCCGGATAAGGGGTGCAGTCGTCGAAAATCATCACCACATCGGCGCCCAGTTCACGCTGAACCTGCATTGATTTTTCGGGAGTCAGCAGTATCTTTTCACCATTAATTGGGGAGCGAAAGGTAACCCCTTCTTCGGTGATTTTTCGTAACTCTCCCAGACTGAATACCTGAAAGCCACCTGAGTCAGTCAGTATTGGCTTATCCCAGTTCATAAAATCATGCAGATCACCATGTTGCTGAATGATTGATGTGCCGGGTCGAAGCATTAGGTGGAAGGTATTGCCCAGGCAAATCTCTGCTCCGGTTTCTTTAACCTCTTCAGGGGTCATTCCTTTAACTGTTCCGAGCGTCCCAACCGGCATAAAGGCTGGTGTTTCCACGCTACCACGGTCAAATGTCATTCTTCCGCGGCGAGCACGTCCATGGGTTTTATCAAGTTCAAATTTCATCATTTTGAGTAACTTTTCTGTTGTTAGCGCGACAAGAACATCGCATCACCATAGCTGAAAAAACGGTATTCTTTTTCAATAGCTTGCTGGTATGCCTGCATGATGAGTTCACGACCGGAAAACGCAGAAACCAGCATGATAAGCGTCGACTCCGGAAGATGGAAATTAGTAATCAGGCTATCCACCACTTTAAATTCGTAGCCCGGGTAGATAAAAATATCGGTATCGTCAAAAAACGGACTAATTAAGTCCGTGCTCGCTGCGGCTGCCGACTCCAGTGAGCGAACCGAGGTTGTGCCCACAGCAACAACGCGCTTACCAGCAGCCTTGGTTGCCTGGACTGCCGCGCAAGTTTCTGGTGGTACCTTTGCGTATTCACTGTGCATCACATGGTGCTCAATTTCATCTACCCGCACCGGCTGAAAAGTCCCCGCACCGACGTGTAAGGTGACATACGCAAAGTTAACTCCCTTTTGCCGCAGTCTCTGTAAGATTTCATCATCGAAGTGAAGTCCTGCGGTGGGTGCAGCAACAGCCCCCGGCTCACGATTGTAGACGGTTTGGTAGCGTTCTTTGTCACTGGCTTCGTCAGGCCGGTCAATATATGGCGGCAACGGCATATGACCATAATTTTCAAGTAACTCCAGCACCGGTTGCGAATGCTCAAACTTCAGTTCGAACAACGCATCATGCCGGGCTAGCATAGTCGCCGTTAACGCCCCCTCCAACACCAGCTGCTGGCCCGGTTTCGGCGCCCGGTTAGCGCCAATATGTGCCAACACCCGATGATCGTCCAGTAGCCGTTCGACCAGTACTTCCACTTTACCACCGGATAACTTTTCACCCAGCAGACGTGCCGGAATTACGCGTGTGTCGTTAAAAACCAGTAAGTCGCCCGGCTCAAGTAAGTCGACAATGTCGACAAAGCTTTTATGCTCAATGCGCGCATCGGCGCTATCAACCGTTAATAGGCGACTGGCACTACGCTGCTGTTGCGGGTAACGGGCAATGAGTTCATCGGGTAGCTGAAAATTAAAGTCACTGACTTTTAATTTCGATTCAGGTTGGGTCATGTTAAGGCGCTAGTAGAGAATATTTAAAGTTGCGCGGATTTTACTCGAAAGTCGGCAGCCTGTCACGGCTGCCGAAGGTAAGACTTGCTGGTATTTTATTAAGCTACGCCGAAAATTGCTTTTAATATATAGAAGAAAATAATCGACATAAATGCGCCCGCCGGCAGGGTGACAACCCAGGACACGACAATATTACGCACGACACCGAGATTTAAGGCCGCAATACCGCGGGCCATGCCCACACCCAGCACAGCGCCGACTAGCGTCTGCGTTGTTGAGATTGGCAACCCCGTACCAGAAGCCAGTACAACTGTCGTTGCCGCAGCCAATTCAGCAGCAAATCCTCGGCTGGGCGTTAAGTGCGTGATACCCTGGCCGATGGTTGCAATTACTCGTTTACCCAACATCGCAAGGCCGGCAACAATACCGATAGCGCCAACCGGCAATACCCACCAGGCTAAGGCCGCTTTGGACGATATTTCACCGCCACTTGAGACAATGCTGACCACGGCCGCTAGTGGGCCGATAGCGTTAGCAACGTCGTTAGAGCCGTGCGCGAATGCCATGGCACAGGCGGTTACAACCATAAGAACAGCAAATACCTTTTCTACGTTGGTATAATGCATCTCTTTATCGTCTGAAGGGTTAAACTTAAGGCGTGAAATCGCCATTTTTCCGATAACAAAAACGATGACCGCAATACCAATCGCCCACAAGTACCCTTCTGCCGCACCAAGGTCTAAGCCAACATGCTTTAGTCCCTTTTTAATTGTCACCAGGGATAAAACAAAGCCCGCCAGGCCCATGTAAAAAGGTACATAGCGTTGCGCCATTTTTAACGGATTTTCGCGGTCAAAAATAAGTTTCTGGGCACTCATAAAAATGAGATAAGCAATAAAGCCGGATATGGCCGGCGTAATTACCCACGAGCCAACTACCGCTCCCACTTTGGTCCACTGCACCGAGTCCATACTGACACCAATGGCCGAGAAGCCAACAATAGCACCAATAATCGAATGGGTTGTCGATACCGGCCAACCCAAATAGGAGGCAATGAGTAGCCACACTCCGGCGGCTAACAAAGCAGAAATCATACCAAAGACGAGCAGTTCAGGGCTGTTAGCAAAATAACCTGAGTCAATGATACCTTTACGGATGGTAGAGGTGACCTCGCCGCCGGCTAAATAGGCCCCGGCAAACTCGAAAATCATGGCAATAAGGATGGCCTGTTTAATCGTTAGCGCTTTCGAGCCAACAGAGGTTCCCATTGCGTTTGCAACATCGTTAGCCCCGATACCCCAGGCCATGAAGAAGCCAAAGACTGCCGCCATGATCACCAGGATCATGCCATATGAAGAGATAATATCCATGGAGTGCTCCCTTAGACTCGCGCTAGCATGAGTTCAAAACGCGCACCAACGCGTTCGGATAAGTCGGCAAGATCTCCCACCCAATCGATGATTTGGTACAAGAACATAACATCCACCGGATTCAATTCCGTTTCAATTTTGCGCAGATCCTGACGCAGCTGAACCTGTAAAACATCGGTATCAGCCTCGATTGCATCCAGTTCAGCGATGAAATTATTGACGAGGTCGCGCTCGCGGCCCTTAAAGCCGGTTTCCAGTAAGTCGTCAAATTCGCCAATAGTCTCTTTCGCCTTTTCAGTGGCGTCCAGACAACGAATTAAGTAAGCGTCAAAAGCTTCGGTCAATGGTTCCGGAATTTGCAGCTGACGCCCGGTCATTAATCCTGAAATATCTTTAGCTTTATTAGCAATACGATCCTGCTGTGACACCAGTTCAAGCAAATCGGTACGCTCTACCGGCATAAATAAACCACCGGGCAGATTCAGCCGTATTTTCCGCTTTAACTCGTCAGCTTTCTGTTCATATTCGACGACCGACGCTCGCGCTGTCTCAGCAGCGTCCCAGTCATTAGCGTAAACCGCCTTAAAAAACTGTTTCAGTGCCTCAGCACATCGATTCACTTCGTCCATGTGTTGAATCATTGGTTTTATTGGAGATTTTGCAAAAACCCCCAGAAATGAATTTACAGACATAAATAGACCTTGTTTATGAGCCAGTTATAGCTGCCGCGAATGGTACTTAAATCTTAGTAGAAAAGGAACCGCATCGCTTCGGTTAATAAACAAAAAAAAAGCCCGCCGACTGGCAGGCTTTTGCAAATCTAGTCACCACTAGTGGTTAAAAACTATAAACCAGGGTAACAGCGGCTTCAGTATCAAGCTTTTCGATGCTCTCATTAGCGACTTCACTGTTATGAGTGGCAGCAAAGGAGAACTTCATCGCCAGTGCACTGTTCAAGTTTGCTGATACCGATACTTCACCCCGGCTTTTGGTGTTTTCCTCACCAATTTCAGAAGACAATAGCGCACTGAATTTAGAGGTTTCGGAAATCCTCCATTGCAAGTCCCCGGCCAAACGCAGAATGGCGGTCCCTTGTGATTCCCGTGGAATACCACTTTCAATTTCTTTATAGCGTGAGTAACCCGGACCAATTTCATAGTCCGCGAAAATATCCTCGCTATAGCGATAACGCGCACCATAACCCAGAGCAACGGTGCTTTGGTATTCGTAACCACTGTATTCATCTTCCTCGTATGAGGCAAAGACAAATAACGACGAACGGCTATCCTCGGCAAATTTATAGTTGCTTTGTCCGGACAAAAACAGCCGGTCTGCTGTTTCGTAGGATTCACCAGTGGACTGATCTTCTTGTTCAGCTGTGTAGTAATCCAGGGTTCCTTTGTGACGCCAGCGCTTGTAATCTCTGCTGACATTTAGTTTGCCTTTCAGGCTTTCGCTATCGGTATTGCCTGTGGTAAACAACAAACCGAGCTCGGCGCTTGCTTCCCATTCTTCAACCGACTCGGTATCCATATCTTCGGCATCGTCAAACATAAACGTCTGGCTGCTGGCCGATACCGATAAAATTAAACTGGTAAGAAAAACAATTAAGCGCACGCATACCCCTATAGTTAAAAAACCAGTTAGCCTGACGGCTAACTGGCACTGAACATTCGAATTTATGATTTAAAGTTTACTTTACTTTACCACAGCCTTCAAATCGCCGTTCTCATACAGTTGGTACATTTTTTCTAATGGAATCGCTTTGATCTTACTGGCTTGTCCCTCACAACCGAAGGCCCGGTAACGATCTTCACAGATTGCCTGCATCGCATCAGCGGCGGCGGCAAAATACTTACGCGGATCAAAGTTAGACCGGTTTTCAGCCAGGTGGCGACGGATTGCCCCGGTCGAGGCCAGCCGCAAATCAGTATCAATGTTCACTTTACGAACGCCGTTTTTTATCCCTTCCTGAATTTGTTCAACCGGTACACCATAGGTTTCAGGAATCTCGCCACCGTATTCATTAATGATTGCTAACCAGTCTTGTGGTACCGATGACGATCCGTGCATCACCAAATGGGTATTAGGGATACGCCGATTAATTTCTTTAATCCGGTCAATAGCCAGAATGTCGCCCGTTGGCGGACGGGTAAATTTGTAAGCGCCATGTGACGTACCACAGGCAATGGCTAAGGCGTCAACCTGAGTGGCTTTAACAAAATCTGCGGCCTCTTCGGGATCGGTGAGCAACTGCTCGTGAGATAGCTTGCCTTCGGCACCTATCCCGTCCTCTTCGCCGGCCTCGCCCGTCTCCAGAGAACCCAGACAACCTAATTCGCCTTCTACTGAGACACCACAGGCATGCGCCATTGCAACTGCCTGTTGCGTAACGCGCACATTATAATCGTAATCGGCCGGTGTTTTGCCATCATCCAGCAACGAACCGTCCATCATTACCGACGTAAAGCCCAGCTGAATTGAGCGCTGGCAAACTGCCGGAGATGTACCGTGATCCTGATGAACCACAATCGGAATATCAGGCCATTCTTCCACAGCGGACTGCATTAAATGACGCAAGAAAGAAGAGCCGGCGTATTTTCTTGCTCCGGCTGATGCCTGCACGATAACCGGGCTGTTAAGTTTGTCCGCAGCCTGCATGATAGCGCGCATCTGCTCTAAATTATTGACGTTAAATGCTGGAACGCCATAGCCGTTCTCCGCGGCGTGGTCCAGTACTTGTCTCAGTGACACCAGGGCCATAATTCTTACTCCTTAAAAGGTTGGCAATTACGCATTGTTTGCGCGTTGTTCCAGGATTTCAACTGCGGGCAAGGTTTTCCCTTCCAGAAACTCCAGAAAAGCGCCACCGCCCGTTGAGATATAACTTATCTTATCAGTGATACCAAATTGATCAATCGCCGCCAGGGTATCGCCACCACCGGCAATCGAAAAAGCGTCGCTATCGGCAATAGCCTGGGCAATAACCTCGGTGCCATGACGAAAGGCGGCAAATTCAAAAACTCCGACCGGTCCGTTCCAGACGATAGTACCCGCGTTCTTTAGTTTTTCAGCTAATGCCTGCGCCGAATCGGGACCAATATCCAGCACCATGTCGTCAGCCTCGATTTCAGACACCAGTTTGGTTTCGGCGCGGGTTTCAGCGCTAAACTCTTTACCGGTAACCACATCGGTGGGCATTGGAATCTCAGCATTTTGCTGTTCGGCTTGCTGCATTAAGCGTTTTGATTCAGGGATTAAATCGGATTCGTGCAGCGATTTACCGACCTTGTGGCCTTCTGCCGCAATAAATGTATTGGCAATGCCACCACCGACAATAAGCTGATCAACCACATTAGACAATGACTCCAGCACTGTCAGCTTGCTTGATACTTTTGAACCTCCGACAATAGCAACCATTGGTCGCTTAGGATTATCCAGCGCTTTACTCAGCGCCTTAAGCTCATTGACCAGCAGCGGACCAGCACAGGCCGTTGGTGCGTATTTTGCCACGCCATGGGTCGATGCCTGTGCTCGGTGGGCCGTGCCGAACGCATCCATAACATAGATATCACAGAGCTTTGCCAGTTTCTGCGCCAGCTCGTCGTCATTACTTTTTTCACCGATATTAAAGCGAACGTTTTCCAGTACCAGTAACTCTCCGGCCTTAGCATCAACACCGTCCAGATAGTCCTTTTGCAAACGAACCGGCACATCTAACGCTTCGGCTAAATAATCCACCACCGGCGCTAATGAATACTCCTGGTTAAATTCACCTTCAGTCGGTCTTCCTAAGTGCGACATTACCATCACTGCCGCGCCTTGTTCCAGGGCCGACTTAATGGTCGGTAAGGCTGCTTTTAACCGAGCATCTGAAGACACCTTTGCATCTTTTATCGGTACGTTAAGATCCTCTCTGATCAAAACACGTTTGTCTTTTAACTCCAGATCATCCATTGCTAATACGGTCATGGTTGCTCCCTTTTTAATTTTTATCGGCTATCAGTGTTTGTTTCATAACCTTTGCGGTGTCAAGTAAACGGTTAGCAAAGCCCCATTCGTTATCACACCAGCACAACATTTTTACCAGCCGCTTGTGACTAACCCGGGTTTGCGTACCATCAACAATGCACGAGTGCGGATCGTGGTTAAAATCAATCGACACTAACGGCTCCTCGGTATAGTCCAGGATCCCCTGCAAGCCAGCCGTTGCGGCTTGCTGAATTACGTTATTGATTTGCTGTAAATCAACGTCACTATTTAAAGTGACACTTAAGTCCATTGCCGTCACATTGGTAGTCGGCACCCGCACCGCTATTGCTTCAAAGCGGCCTTTTAAATTAGGCAAAATGCGTTCGATACCGCGGGCTAATTTGGTATCAACGGGAATAATCGAGCGGCCTGCGGCGCGGGTTCGCCGTAAGTCCGGATGATAAGCATCAATAACCTGTTGGTCATGCATGGCTGAGTGAATTGTGGTGACTGCACCAGAATCAATACCAAAAGCATCATCCAGTAGTTTGATTACCGGCACAATACAATTGGTCGTGCAGGAACCGTTCGAAACAACCCGATGATCACTGCTGAGCTGTTCGTGGTTGATACCATAAATTGCTGTAAAATCGACATCCGGATTACCAGGGTGCGAAAACAGTACGCGCTTTACGCCGCGTTGTAAGTAACGCTGACCATCTTCCTGACTGCCGTATACACCAGTACAGTCAATAACCAGGTCGACCTGATGCTGTTGCCAGTCTACGGCTTTTATATCGGTTTCGTGGCTTAATACGATAGCATCGCCAGCCACTTGTAAGCCGCCCTCTGCTTCCTGCACAGGCGTTTTAAAACGCCCGTGACTGGAATCGTATTTAAGCAGATGGACAATGCCTTTGGTATCCGCCGGCTCATTGATCAGAACAACCTTTAAGTGTTCGCGGTAGCCATTTTCGTATAGCGCCCGCAAACAGCTTCGGCCAATACGGCCGAAGCCATTAATTGCAACATTGATGGTCAAAGGTTACCCCAGTAAAGTTGTTGCTTTTTCAACGGCTGCTTCAACCGTTATGTCAAAATACTTAAATAGATCGTCTGCCGGAGCCGATTCACCAAAGCTGGTCATGCCCACGAAAGCGCCGTTAAGGCCGACGTACTTGTACCAGTAGTCCGTTATCCCTGCTTCGACTGCAATACGACGGGTTACGGTAGCCGGCAGGACCGATGCTTTGTACTCATCTGACTGCTGTTCAAAGACGTCAGTTGATGGCATCGAAACAACCCGTACCGCATGATTTTGCTCGCGCAAGCGTTCGGCAGCCTGCACCGCGATATCAACTTCTGAACCTGTGGCGATGAAAATTAAGTCGGGCTGAGCTTCACTGTCAGTGAGGATATAGCCACCTTTGGCAATGTCGCTCAATTGTTGCTTATCACGAGACTGCTGTGGCATGCCCTGGCGGCTTAACACCAAAGCGCTGGGGTTTGCTGTGCTTTTAAGCGCTTCAGCCCAGGCAACGGCAGTTTCAACAGCATCGCAGGGGCGCCAGCAATTCAGGTTAGGCGTCATGCGCAGGTTAGCGATTTGTTCAACCGGCTGGTGGGTAGGTCCATCTTCGCCCAGACCAATAGAGTCGTGAGTGTAAACAAAGATGCTCGGTTGCTTCATTAATGCTGACATCCGCACTGCGTTACGGGCATATTCCATAAACATCAGGAAGGTTGCTCCGTAGGCCTTAAAGCCACCATGTAAGGTGATACCGTTCATTATTGCCGACATCGCAAATTCCCGGACCCCATAATAAACGTAGTTGCCGCCGGCATCATCCGCGGTAATGCCCTTAGCACCATCCCATAACGTCAGGTTAGAGCCGGCCAAATCTGCTGATCCGCCCAGTAACTCTCCAAGCTGATCGCCGAACTGATTAAGCGTATTTAACGATGCTTTCCGGGTAGCCGGGTTATCGGGGTTTTCTTGCAGCTGTTGGACGTATTTGCTGACCGAATACTCAAACTGCTCAGGCAAGTCTCCCTTTAACCGACGCTTCAATTCTGCGGCCAGAGTGGGGAATTCATGCTGATAGGCAACCCAGCGCTTATTCCAGCTCGCCTCGATGGCATCGCCTCGATCTTTTGCTGACCACTGCTGGTAAACGTCTGAAGGAATCTCAAAGGGTCCATGCTGCCAGCCGAGCTTATCGCGGGCTGCGGCAATTTCTTCTTCTCCAAGGGGGGCACCATGGCTGCTTTGATTGCCTTGTTTATTTGGTGCGCCAAAACCTATCACGGTTTTACAAATAATGAGAGTGGGCTGTTGTTGATTGCTCTGAGCCTGCTTAATTGCCTCATCGACAGCGTTAGCGTCATGACCGTCAATATCACGTATAACCTGCCAGTTATAGGATTCAAAGCGTTTGGCGGTGTCGTCAGTAAACCAACCTTCAACTTTACCATCAATTGAAATGCCATTATCGTCGTAAAAGGCGATTAATTTACCCAGTCCCAGGGTTCCGGCAAGCGAACAAGCCTCGTGTGAGATGCCTTCCATCAGGCAACCATCGCCTAAAAATACGTAGGTATGATGGTCAATAATCTCATGTTCGGGGCGGTTAAACTGAGCTGCCAGGGTTTTTTCTGCCAATGCCATACCTACTGCATTGGCAACTCCCTGACCTAAGGGACCGGTCGTTGTCTCTATTCCCGGGGTGTAACCGTACTCAGGATGACCCGGCGTTTTCGAGTGCAGCTGACGAAACTCTTTAAGATCGTCAATGCTTAAATCGTAGCCGCTGAGGTGTAACAGCGAGTAAATCAGCATCGAACCATGGCCGTTGGATAAAACAAAACGGTCACGGTCGGCCCAGTCGGGATTGTTCGGGTTATGTTTCAGGTAATCGCGCCAAAGGACTTCGGCAATATCTGCCATGCCCATAGGTGCTCCGGGATGGCCAGATTTGGCTTTTTGTACTGCATCCATACTTAATGCGCGAATCGCATTGGCTAGATGACGACGGTCAGACATGAAAAACCCCCAAACGGTGAGAAGCAAACTACGTTGCGCGTATTCTCCACATTTCGGGGGTTACAAGCAAATTTTATGCGTGTTTTATGAGCATTATCGAGCTTATATATCCGCCCTGAGCAGCTCGGCTTTATCGGTTTTTTCCCAAGGGAACTCATCCCGCCCAAAGTGTCCGTAAGCCGCCGTACGACGATAGATAGGACGCTCCAGTTCAAGCATCTTAATGAGTCCATAAGGGCGTAAATCAAAATGCCGGCGCACTAATTTGATCAGCGCTTCTTCATCATGTACTGAAGTGCCGAAGGTGTCGATACTGATCGAGGTGGGCTCAGCCACTCCTATGGCGTAAGAAACCTGAATTTCACAGCGTTCCGCCAAACCCGCCGCAACCAGATTTTTGGCCACATAACGAGCAGCATAAGCAGCACTGCGGTCGACTTTTGAAGGGTCTTTGCCAGAGAATGCGCCGCCACCGTGGCGCGCCATGCCACCATAAGTATCGACAATGATCTTACGTCCGGTTAGCCCACAATCGCCCATCGGCCCACCAATTACGAACCGTCCGGTCGGATTAATATGAAACTTGGTTTCTTTGGTCAGCCATTGCTGCGGTAACACCGGTTTTAATATTTCTTCCCGGACCGCTTCCTGCAACTGCGCCTGGGTGATGTCTTCGCGGTGCTGGGTCGACAATACAACGGTATCGATAGCGACTGGTTTGCCGTTTTCATAAATAAAGGTCAACTGGCTTTTCGCGTCAGGACGTAACCAGTCCAGTGTGCCATTTTTACGAACTTCTGACTGCCGCTGTACCACCCGATGGGCGTAGGTAATAGGTGCAGGCATTAAAACGGAGGTCTCGCTTGAAGCGTAACCGAACATCAAACCTTGATCGCCAGCGCCCTGCAGCTCAGGATGTTCGCGGTCAACGCCCTGGTTAATATCACCGCTTTGTTTACCGATAGCATTTAATACGGCGCACGAATTAGCATCAAAGCCCATATCCGAATGAACGTAGCCGACATCTTTTATGGTATTTCGGGTCAGCTCTTCAATATCAACCCAGGCATTCGTGGAAATTTCTCCTCCCACCATGACCATGCCAGTTTTGACAAAGGTTTCGCAAGCCACACGGGCTTTAGGATCATCAGCTAAAATCGCATCGAGTACAGCATCCGAAATCTGATCGGCTATTTTATCGGGATGCCCCTCAGAAACCGATTCAGATGTGAACAGGTGACGTGACATATGTCTACCATTCCTTTATTTTGGTTGGACTACAGATACTTGAATTATAATGTAACCGATCAATTATAATTTTTCTACTTCTGGACGTCTAACAGTCCGGGAGCCAGTTAAGCATCGGCACAACAAGAAGGTTTAATGAGAGTACCGCGAATTTTTCATCCTGAGCCATTGCACGACGGGCTGACAGCATCGTTATCAGCAGATAGTGTTCAGCACCTGGTTAAAGTATTACGTATGAGCGAAGGCCAGCCTGTTACTCTCTTTACCGGCGATGGCTATGATTATCATGCTGTACTAACCGCCGTTAGCAAGCGATCCGCTGCTGCCAGAGTCCAGTCTGTTGTCCGTAATGCATCGGAATCCCCCACCTGGATCCACCTGGGCCAGGTTATTTCCCGCGGTGACCGGATGGACTTTGTATTACAAAAAAGCGTCGAGTTAGGTGTCAGCGAGCTCACACCGCTGTTTAGTGAGCGTTGTGGCGTGAAATTAAGCGGCGAGAGACTGGAAAAAAAACAGCAACAATGGCAAAAAATTGTCATTGGCGCATGTGAACAAAGTGGCCGCAGCTTAGTACCCACCGTTAACAAGCCGGTAGCGTTAGAACAATTTACAGAACAAGCTGATAGTGGTTTAAAGCTAACCCTGGACCCGCTGGCCGAGCTTCCGCTCAGCGAATTAACCCGGCAATCAGCGGATCTCAGCCAGGTGCGCCTGTTAATCGGCCCCGAAGGCGGCTTTAGCCAGACTGAGGTGGAGCACGCCCGGCAAAACCACTATCAACCAATGCGCTTAGGTCCGCGTATTTTAAGAACCGAAACCGCTGCACTAACAGCGCTTAGTCTATTACAATATCAGTTAGGCGACTTAGCCTGACTCAGCATCGATTAAAGGACTGTTTATGAAAAGCCTTGCCATGGTCATGGACCCAATTAGTGATGTAAAACCGGCAAAAGACACCAGCTTTCGCTTGTTGCTTGAAGCTCAGGCTCAGGGTTATCAATGTTTTTATATCGAGCTGCCCGATTTGCTAATCGATAACGGTAATCCACTTGCCATTAGCCGCACCATCAGTGTAGCCGACCAGCCGCAGGATTTTTACCAGCTAGGAGAGCCAAAGCGCATGGCTATGGGGGACTTTGATGTCATTATGATGCGCAAAGATCCGCCCTTCGACAGCCAATATCTGTATGCCACGCAAATACTGGAATTAGCGCAACGGGATGGCGCCTTGATTGTTAACAACCCGCAAAGCCTGCGGGACTGCAACGAAAAGCTCTACACCAGTTGGTTCCGCGAGTTTATTACCGATACCATCGTAACCGCCAGCTCTGAAGTGTTCAGAGAGTTTCAGCAAACCCATGGCGATATCATTATGAAACCGCTGGATGGCATGGGCGGCGCCTCAATTTTTAAAGTTGGCCGCGATGCCTCTAATCTCGGTGTAATCATTGAAACCTTAACCGCAAACGGCAGTCGCTATGCCATGGCACAGAAGTTTTTGCCGGAGATAAAAGATGGCGATAAACGTATTTTAATTATTGATGGCGAACCTATGCCTTATTCGTTAGCCCGTATTCCCGGGGCCGGCGAAACGCGCGGTAACCTTGCTGCAGGAGGCAGCGGCAGACCCCAGCCGCTGACTGAAAGTGACTGGAAAATTGCCCGCCGGATTGGCCCTGAACTAAAAAAACGGGGGCTGATGTTGGTCGGTCTTGATGTTATTGGCAGCGCGATAACTGAAATTAACGTTACCAGCCCAACATGTATGCGAGAAATCGAGGCGGCTTATGATATTAATATTGCCGCACAGTTGTTCGAGGCAATTGCAGAAAGGCGTCGATCAGGCGCTTCAGCCTAGTCATTCAGGAGTTATCGATGCAAAGCTTACAAAATCATTTTTTAATCGCCACGCCGACAATGAATGAACCGCTGTTTAAGCGCAGTGTGACCTATATCTGTGAGCACAGCGACGAGGGGGCTATGGGCCTCATCGTTAATCAACCGGCCAATCTTAACGTCACCACATTGCTCGATAAACTGGAAATTGTTTATCCGGCCAGCAGCGAAAGTTTAAAAGGCCCGGTATTTCAGGGCGGCCCGGTGGGCCAGGAACGGGGCTTCGTGATCCATCCTCCGCAGGAAAACTGGCGCAGCAGTTTACAACTCAGTGATGACATCATGGTGACCACCTCGCGGGATATTCTGGAGGCTCTGGGTTCATCCGCCGCCCCGCCCAAGTTTATTTTGACACTGGGTTATGCCGGCTGGGAAGCCGGTCAACTGGAACAGGAACTGGCCGAAGACGCCTGGCTGGCAATACCGGCGGCCGCTGATATTTTATTTAACACGCCAACTTCTGAACGCTGGCAAAAGGCCACCGAAATGCTCGGCTTTGATGTCTCGCAACTGGCTCCGGGGTTGGGCCACGCATGACCATCATTGGCTTTGATTTTGGTACTAAAAGCATCGGTGTGGCAGTCGGCCAGTCAATAACCGGCACCGCTTCACCGCTGGCGGCTCTGCCAGCACGCGAAGGAATTCCTGACTGGCAACAACTGCAGCAAATACTCACAGAATGGCAGCCGCAACAGCTGGTGGTCGGACTGCCCCTAAACATGGATGGTTCAGAGCAGCCGTTGACCCAGCGCGCGAAAAAGTTCGGCCAACGGCTACACGGCCGCTTTGGTTTGCCGGTTAGTTTTCAGGATGAACGGCTGACATCCACCTCTGCACGGGAACAATTGTTCAGTAACAAAGGTTATAAAGGCTTACAAAAGGGTAAGGTCGACAGTTATGCCGCATTGCTGATTGTTGAAGATTACCTGGCCGCTGAGTCTTAAATGACAGGAGCAGAAGCTTGCAATCGGATATTGGTTAATTTTTAATAATTCGTTATAGTAATCAAACAGTGATGGTGGGATTGGTTATTATTTTTTTAATCAGGAGCGAATCGTGCTTGGTAACGAAGAACCTTACAGCTTGACGGGCAATACGATATTGCTTAAAGACGAGAATAAAAAATTATTGTTAGTGACCAGCGACCGTTACCAGAATATCCTGGTTGCTCGTTCAGGTGTCCAGTTGACCGACTGGGAGCCGCAGCGTCGGCCCGGTGTTAAAAATGTTTCAGTGGTTGAGTTGTTCAAACGTGATAAAACCTACTTTTTTGTCCGTGCCGGTGGCGTCGAATATCAAGTTGATCTTAAATTCGAAGAAAGCCCGATTACGGAAATGAAATTCTGACAGCTGATGGACCTCCATCGCCACTTCCGGGCGTTAGCCACCGTCGTTGGCTTTTTTTTCGTACTACACCCGGGCTCAGCCCCAGCCCAGCAAATTAGCTTTGACAAGCAATCACAGGATGAAACGCTTCAGCTAAATTATCAGTGGCAAGACACTGGTGGCACGAAGCACAGCGTCCAGTTTGGTATTAACAAATCTAAATTTTTAGACTCTCTGGCCCGTTTTCGTAACTACGAGCGCAAACGGGCCAATCGCGAGTTAGCTCACCAGTTAAACCGATACATTAAGCAACAGCGCTGGCGAGGTGTTAACGTTCAGCTTTCGCCACGCCAGCGCAGTATTTCAATCACTCCCCGCTCGGCCACTAGCAACAAGCAAAGCGAAACCTTCCGTCAGCAAACCCAAAAACTTAAAGCTTATTACGTGCAGCAATGGCATGAATATTTACAGGCAAACCACTATCGCCGGCTGCAATTGCCATTTACCACAGGCGGTATAATCCCCGACGCAGTCAGTATTGCTGAGCTGCAACGCCCGCTGCTTAACGATTTAGTCAGCCAACTGGGTGAAATCCTCAAAAATAACAGTCGCCGCAACTACACTAATTTGGTCGGCCAGTTTATCCAGTCCATTCCGTACAATGCCCTGCAAGACGGAATCGATAACCGTGGTGACGGTTTCTTACCACCCAACCAGGTGCTTTTTTACAACCAGGGTGACTGCGACAGTAAAGCGTCACTAATGGCAGCTGTGCTGCGGACCATTATGCCTCAACAAAAAATGGCCATAATTTATTTACCCGGACATGCCTTGTTTGCCGTGCAAATGCCGCCCAAAGATAACGACGCCACCGTTACTGTCGACGGCACAACAATGGTCCTGATGGAAGTCGCCGGTCCATCTTTAATGGCTGCCGGTACCATTGCTGTCGACAGCCAGTTTTATATCGATAGTGGACAATTCACCGCAATTAACATTGATTAGGCGCTGACACCTGACCCTTACTAAGCAGTTTAACTGCTTTCGTGTTGTTTTTTTCCAGAAGGGCAATTACCATTTGCCGCAAAAGCTGCCAGAGAAAGGAAATAACGTGAGCGAATTTAATTTAGGTCAGCGGTGGCTTAGCGAAACCGAAACCAGTCTTGGGCTGGGAATCATCAGTCAAATTGACGGACGGCAAATTACGGTGTTCTTCCCGGGCAACGGCGAGACTCGTATTTACGCCAGCAGCGATGCCCCTTTAGCCCGGCTTAAACTGAGTGTAGGGCAGCAAGCGCGCCATGCTGATAACTGGCTGTTTACCATCAGCGATGTCAAAGAACAAAGTGGCTTACTCATCTACTTCGGCCAGCGTCACGATGACGGCTCTGAAGTGATGGTGCCCGAGTCGCAGCTGTCTCATCATGTTGATATTAATCCGGCATTAACCCGGCTGGTAGCAGGAAATGCCGACCGGCACGATTTATACTTATTACGAAATCAGGCCAGTGAGTTTTTCGCTAATTGGCAACAAAGTCCGGTAGCCGGTTTGTTAGGAGCCCGGGTGGGTTTGCTGCCGCATCAGGTTTATGTCGCCAGAAGCGTCGCTGACCGTTATCACCCCCGGGTTTTATTGGCAGATGAAGTTGGCTTAGGTAAGACCATCGAAGCGGGCATGATCATGCAGCGGCGCCTGTTAACCGGGCGTAACCAGCGCGTTTTACTCGTCGTTCCGGAAAGCTTACGCAATCAGTGGCTGGTCGAAATGAAACGGCGTTTTGCGTTGACCTTTAGTGTGTTCGATGAAGAGCGAGCTGTACAGGCGCTTACCGATGGCGGCAACCCCTTCTTGTCCGAGCAGCGTATTGTCGTCAGTAGTCGGTTTGTCGAACAGGGCGAGTGGCAGTCATTTTTACTTGAAGCTGAATTTGATTTACTGGTTGTCGATGAAGCGCACCACATTCAACCCCAGTCGCCTGGCTATCAGGCGATTGAGCAGCTATGCCATAACATTGCCGATATATTATTGCTTACAGCAACGCCGGAACAAGAAGGCAGTGAAGGCCACTTTCAACGGCTGCGTTTATTAGACTCCAACCGTTTTAATGACCTTCAGGCCTTTATCGAAGAACAGCAGCGTTACCGTCAACTCGCCACTGAAGCAGAAAAATTAAGTGGTGAGGGGCTGGATGAATTGCTGGATCAACATGGTACCGGCCGCGTGATGTTTCGCAACCGCCGAAAACACATTGGTGGCTTTCCGCAGCGGCACCTGCACGCCTACCCCCTGCCCGAGCATTTTCCCGAATCCGGTGAGCCGTGGTGGCTGGATGATCCCCGCGTACACTGGCTGATTGACTTTCTTAAAGAGCAAAAGCCGAATAAAACTTTGTTAATCTGCCAAAGCCCGGATCAGGTGCTGGATTTAGCCGAAGCACTACGAGTCCTGTCGGGAATGCAGGCTGCCGTATTCCACGAACAGATGTCATTAATCGAGCGTGACCGTGCGGCTGCTTTTTTTGCTTCTGTTGAAGAAGGCAGCCCGATTTTAATGTGCTCTGAAATCGGCAGCGAGGGCCGCAACTTTCAGTTTGTACAGCAGTTAGTGCTGTTCGATTTGCCTCAAAATCCGGATCTTCTTGAACAACGCATTGGCCGCCTTGATCGTATTGGTCAGCAGGGCGATATTCACATTCACGTACCCTATCTGGAGCATTCCGACGAAGCATTGCTCCTAGACTGGTACCACACCGGGATGAATGCGTTTGAACAGTGTAATCCTGTTGGGCGCGCTGTCTATGACAAATTTAAAGACGCCCTCGACGGCACGCTAAGCAGTGCCGACGAGGTTCCTGCCGAATTAATCCAGGCGACCCAGGCGTACCACCAACAGTTGCTCGACGAGGTTGAATCGGGTCGTGACCGCTTACAGGAGCTCAACGCTTGTCGCCCGCGCCAAGCTGAGCAAATCATTAGTCAAATAGAAGCAGACAGCGACAGTGATGCGCTGTACGACTTTATGACCGCTTTTTGGGACCGTTTTGGTGTCAACGCCGAGGTGCTCGATGAAAACCGCTTGTTTGTAAAACCAAGTGAGCATATGCGGGTCCCCGCAATACCCGGGCTGGATGACGAAGGTATGACGGTTACAGTGGACAGGACGACTGCTCAGGCTTTCGAGGATATTGAGTTTTTAAGCTGGGACCACCCCCATGTGCAGGCAGCAATTGAGCTGCTAACACTGGAAGATTTCGGCAGTGTCTGCGTCGCCCGTTTACAAAATAAGGCCTTACCGGCCGGCGCATGGTTTCTTGAACTGGACTATGTCGCGGATGTCGCTGCTGCGCCAGCTCTTGCTGCCCAGGAATTTTTCCCTCAGCAACGGCTGCGAATTTTACTCGACAGCCAGGGTCGTGAACTCAGTGCAAAAGTTCCGCGTGACGCATTAACTCAGCAGGCGAGCTTTTTGGATAAAAAAACTGCCCGCCAAATCGTCAAGCAATTACGTGATACGGCGCGCTCTTTTATAGAACAGCAACAGTCTGTGGCTGAGCAATGGGTTGCCGGGCAGGCCACCGCTGCACAAGAGCAAGCAGAGCAGCAGCTCAAAAAGCAAAAACAACGCCTGCTGAGGCTACAAGAACGTAACCCATCAGTGCGCGATGATGAAATAGACGCTGTCGAGCAACGTCAACAACTGTTGCAGGAGGCGTTACAACAGCCAACTTTATCCTTGTATGCGATCCGTATTTTGGTTAATCAGCCCTAGATGGCGCTTTTACATTATCACCCACCGCTGCAGCCTTACCTAAAGCTGCTGTTTCGCGATGAACACCTGTTGGTGGTTGAAAAGCCCAGTGGGTTATTAAGTGTTCCCGGCAAAGCCCGGGAACACTATGACTCGGTTTACAGTCGCATCACCCGCGTGTTGCCGGAAGCTAAACTGGTACATCGTCTGGATATGGCAACATCGGGGATTATTTTATTTGCCAATGGTCGGGCAGCCCAAAGTCATTTGAGCCGTCAGTTTCAGCAGCGCATACCGAAAAAAGTCTACCATGCGAGGGTTGCCGGTTGTCCTCCGGCTCAACAGGGCTGGATTGACCTGCCACTTTGCTGTGACTGGCCCAATCGGCCACGTCAGCAGGTTGATTATCAAAACGGTAAGCCGAGTCAAACCTATTACCGGGTGATCACTACCGACGCCAACTCCAGTTTACTCGAGCTCAGTCCTTATACCGGTCGCTCTCACCAACTACGGGTTCATTTGCAGGCGCTGGGTTGCCCGATTCTGGGCGATAAGTTTTATGCTCATGCAGCAGCTTTTGAGGCTGCCCCAAGACTGTTGTTACACGCACACCGATTAGAATTTCAGCACCCGGTTAGCGAACACTGGCTAACCTTTACCAGCCCCACCCCCTTTCAATAAACAACTCAAGATAATCAGCACTTGCCCGATAAGAAGGTATGACTAAGCGCCTTTTGTTGATTGTGATTGCCCTTTGCACTGTGTCCTATTATGCTCACAGCGCGCCGCCCGTGAACGATCTGCAGCGCTACCTGCCACCAGACCAGCTGGTCTGGCTAGAGACCGATAACGACGACCGTTACCTGGCGTTATACCAGCAGCCAATGGTTAGTTTTGCCCGTGGTTACATGGTTCATCTGCCCAACTGGAACTTACATCCGCTGCAATCGCCGCTAATTTCCCATTTGTACCAGCAGGCTCCGCTGTTTGGCTGGCATAGCTGGGCTTTGGTGCCCCCCTCCCGGGCAATCCGTCAGCACCAACTACAGCAACATCAATCTGGCTCGGTTTACTACCAGCCGGTCGATCAAAGCTTTTTTGACCAACCCATAGAAGCTCTGGCTCAACGGATAACCCAGCTAAATGAAGAAGTTGTTGACGAGCCCGGGTTTTCTGTCTGGGTGGTTGAAGGCATTACCGCGGCAATAGCTGTTAAGCTTCTGACGGAACGTCCGGAACTGATGCCGGACACTCTGATTGTCATCGATATGTATTTGCCTCAGCGCCAGCTTAACAATGAGGTTGCTGAGCAACTAAGTCAGCTGCAGCTGCCAGTCCTTGATATTTACACTGCAAACGCTAACGCCTGGGCAGCGAAAAGCCAACCCAAGCGACAACAGTACAGTCAGAAGCACCAGCATGTTAATTACCGTCAACAGGCTCTGCTTAGCAGCGCTGCAACGGCTCCACAGGAGCTTACGCGGGCAATCAAAGGCTGGCTTAAACATCAGGGGTTTTAACGCATACTGCGCTGACTTTTTATCGTATCGTAAGCGGCCTGGATATCCCTGGCTCGTTCCTGTGCCTCTTTCATGACTTCGTCCGGCAAGCCTTTTGATGCCAATTTATCAGGGTGGTGCCGAGCCATCAGTTTTCGATAAGCCTTTTTGATTTCTGCATCGGACTGCGTGGATGTAACACCCAGTACCTGATAAGCATCTTTAAGATCGTCTTCGCTACTGCGCTGTTGTTGCCGGCCCTGACTCTGCTGATGCCTTTGATGGAAGCGAAAAGCAGCTTTTTGCATTGTCAGCCACTGATCAATTTGGAAACGCGTAAAGCCCAGATTTTTACCGACCGTTACCAGCACTTCGTGCTCTGCCTTATCAAGTACACCGTCGTTTAACGCCAGCGCCATCAGCTGCTCCATAAACAACTGCAAAACATCACGGTTGCCATAAAAGGCCTCACGAAACGCCGTCACTTCTTTTTCCAGCGGGAAGCCCGGCTGTTTGCCCTCTCTAAATGCATCCTGTGCTTCACTTCGCGCCTCACCCGTTAAGCGCAGCCGGTCCATTAAAGCACTTGCCTGGGCAATATCCTGGTCGGTTACACGACCCTTGGCCTTTGCGAGATGCCCCATGACGGCAAACAGTGTGTACAAAAATGTAGCGTCAGCGACCGCTTTGTCGGCACCAAATAAAAACTGTCCGAAGCCTCCTTTACGGGTAAAGTCCTGGGCCATGCCCCGGTCAAACCAATGGCCGATAAAGGCCCCGATCACTGCACCCGGGATCCGCAAAAACAAATAGCCGGCAACGGCACCAATAACTTTACCCCAAATCATGAGAACCCCGTAATTGTTGATTTAATTGTTGCAACCGCTGCGGTGTTCCGACATCGGTCCAAAGATTGTCATCGACGATGCTGGCCGCTAGTGTTTTTCGCGCTATACCCTGCTCGAAAAAAGGCCGTAAGGCGAGCCTATCAACCGCTTGTCCGGTAAACATTTGCGGCCGGTAAAGACCCATACCGGCGTAAGTATAACTCAACCGGTCGCTCTGCTTCGTTGTCAGTCTACCATTAACGACCGCAAAGTCGCCGTCAGGATTGTGGTCGGGGTTAGGCACCATCATTAAATGTGCCAGATCATGATCAGCCAGAGTCCTGGGTAGCGCAGCAAAAGGCAGTCCACTAAACACATCAGCATTAATTAACCAAAAAGGGTCTGTCCCCAACAATGGCAACGCGTTAATAATACCACCGGCAGTTTCCAGGCCGCCCTCAGGCTCGGCTGAGTAGCGAATAGTAAGCCCCCATCGGCTACCATCCCCCAGTTTCGCTTCAATTTTATCACCACACCAGGCATGATTAATGATCACTTCTTTAACGTTTACTGCTGCTAACTTTTGTAAGTGATACTCAATTAATGGCTGCCCGTTAACAGTGAGCAGCGGCTTTGCCGTGCTATCGGTCAAAGGCCGCATTCTTTCTCCGCGTCCGGCGGCCAAAATCATGGCCTTCATTGCGTCTCCCAACGTTTGATTACTTTACTGGACAACCATTGATGATAGCGCTCCAGTTCTTTGTAGTGAGCACTTACCGACTGTAAATAGTCTAAGGTTCTGGGAACATCCTGCAAATAGGCAGGCTTATCGTCACGATGCGCAAGCCGCGCAAAAATACCGGCCGCTTTGGTGTGCCGTTGCAACCCCATCCAGTCAAACCAGCGCTGCCATTGTGCCTGCGTTACTGTCCGGGTCAGTACTTCCTGCTGTTGCAACTGAACACGTAAAAAATCACTCAGTTCAGTAACTATTTCTGCTGGCCACTGGATATAACAATCACGAAGCAACGACACCGCATCGTAGGTGATTGGGCCAAGCACTGCATCCTGAAAATCAATAACACCAATCTCATCGTTATCTAACAGCATCAGGTTACGCGAGTGGTAATCCCGATGCACTCCGACCTGCGGTTGTTGTAGCGCATTGTCTATCATTAATTGGCAAAATTCACTCCAGACCTCTTCATCCTCACTGTCCCACTGCCAATGAAGGTGGTGTTCTAATAGCCACTCCTTAAACAACGATAATTCACGCATTAGCATCTCGCGATCGAACGTTGGAAGCGGTCCAAGGCGGGTGTCAGTTACTGACATTATATTTGGCAGGATTTCCAGTGCTTTCGTGTAATAAGAGCGCGCATTTCGTGGGTGCAGCTTACTCAGCAACAGGATTTGTCCAAAATCAGATTGCAGCATAAATCCGTGCTCGCGTTGCACGGCAATAATCGCAGGCACTTTAACATCAGCTTGCTGATAAGCATCAGCTACGGCAATAAAAGGGGCCATATCCTCTTTGTCAGGTGGGCAATCTACCGCAATTAAGCTTTGCTTTCCGTCGGCAACACGAAAATAGCGGCGAAAGCTCGCATCACCGGACACCACTTCCAGCTGCGGCTGATGAACACCGGTTTGCGCTTCGCACCAGGCTTTTAATTCAATTTCTCTGTTTTTAACCACAATTATTCTCCCGCTTGGTGACAGCAAACAGACCTTGTATCAAATAGCGAAATTACCAAAATTGCTATATCATAGCATCCGCGCTAAACAATCTTTACAGCACACATTAAACTAAACGGATTTCGCCTTTGTCGGTAAGTTCAAAACTCATAACGCATACATTGCTGAGCCTCTGCCTTTTTGCGCCTCCGGCAGCCGCTTTGCAGAGTAATGCTAATACTACTTCTCGTGATTGCCGCTCACCCGGCCAGTCTTTTGAGTTTGAGGCGCCTGATTTTGACTCATCGTTAAAACCGGGGTCAATTGCAGTTTACTCTGATCGAGCAGAAATATTCACCGGGCAGAGCGCTAATTTCACCGGCGATGTATTAATACAACGGAATAACCAGTGGCTTATCACTGAGTCGGCCAGCATTGACCAGTCAACCCGCTCCATTCGGGCGACAGAAGGTGTACGCTTCACTGATGGCTTTATTCAGGTAAGTGGTCAGGCTTTTTTATTTGACGGTGAGCAGGAACAAGCTCAGCTAACTGATACCGAATATCAGATGGCAAACACTAACGCTCGTGGCAGGGCGGAACAGTTAAATCTGTCGGCACAAAGGGTCAGTCTGCTTAACTCCAGTTTTACTACTTGTCCCAGTAATGACCCTGCCTGGCAGCTCACCGCTGAACGTATTGAGATTACTGAGACAAGTGATTACGGTAAAGCCTGGGGGGCAAAGCTTGAACTGTTTGATGTGCCGGTCTTTTACTTACCCTATTTTACGTTTCCGGTAACCGATCAGCGTAAATCGGGCTTACTGTTTCCTACCATTGATTCCTCTTCGAATAACGGTCTGGAAATTGAAACGCCCTACTACCTGAACATCGCTGAAAACATGGACGCTACCATCGCACCGGTCTGGATGAGCGAACGGGGTCTTATGGTAAAAGGTGAATATCGGTACTTGTTCAGCCAAACGAGTGGACAAATTAATCTCGAATTTCTGCCCAGCGATAATGCCCGCGCTGATGGTGAAGATCGCTACCTTTGGCATGTCAGCCATAGCACTGATTTTGCACAAGACTGGAGTGCCTTCATTGATGCAACGCACATTAGCGATGACAATTATTTAACCGACTTTGGCAGCGATTTCGCCGGGCGTGCCGATACACACTTGTATCGAGTGGCACAAGTCGATTACAACAGCCAAAGCCTGCATTTCCGGATACGTTCGGAAGACTATAAATTGCTGGGCCAATACCGCAGCCCTTACCGCACGCTCCCGCAACTTAGCCTTACTTTTCACCAGCCCGAACCTACGGGGTTAAGTTGGAGCTGGTATAACGAGTTAACTTACTTTCAAAACCAGGAGCAGAGCAATCGCTACGCCACCCGGCTGCATACAGCTCCATCCGTGTCCTATACCATTGAACAACCCGCTTACGATGCAGAAGCTGAATTTAACTATCTGGTTACTCACTACCGCCAGCAAAGTGATTTGCCATTACTGCAGGAACGGGTAACCCGAAGTCTGCCCCGGGCGCGAGTCCGCGGCAGGCTGCATCTGGAACGCTATTTTGAAAGCTCCGGCAGCTCAATGCGGCAAACTCTGGAGCCACAGATTCAATATTTGTATGTTCCTTATGAAAATCAGCAAAACATCGGCATTTATGACACCTCGCTGATGCAGGATGATTATCATGGGCTATTTCGTGCGCAACGGTTTTCGGGCCTGGACCGCATCGCCGAGGCTAACCAGGTTACTTACGGAGCCAGCAGCAGTATCTTTAACCAAAAAGAACGTGAACTGCTGCGTGTCAATCTGGGCCAAATTTATTATTTTAGTGACAGCCGGACCCAGCTCCTCAGCGAGCAAACACAAGTAACCTCCAGCAACTCAGAGTGGGTAGCCGATTTAAACTGGTCAATTAATCCTAACTGGAGCCTGCGCAGCGCGATCCAGTATGACACGGAACTAAACCGCACCCGCAAGAGTCAGACGGCATTGGAATATCGGCTTAATGAACGTAAGCTGTTGCAGGTGAATCACCGTAAAGCGACCAATATTTTTAACAACGATATCGAACAGGTTGGTTCGCAGGCCGTTTGGGAACTGAGTAAACAGTGGCAGGTTGCGGCGAACGTTTATTATGACCTGGCAAACGACCGGGTCAATGATGCCATTGTCGGGGTGCAGTACAGTAGTTGTTGCTGGGCCGTCCGGGTATCGGCCTACCGTCGGATCCATCGTGACCTTGAAGCGGATATCGTGGCGGGAGCGGTTACTCCAAACCTTTCAACAGCAGAATTTGACAACGGTGTTAGCCTGCAGTTTATTATCAGTGGGCTGGGCACTGACAGCAGTAGTTTAATCGAGATGCTCGAGAAGAGCATATACGGCTATCGCCGGCCTTTTTATCTTAGTAACTAGTGGTAGGTATAATGAAACATTTTGCGACTCTTTTCTTTGCGGTAACGGTGCTTGGGTTGTCTACCTTAACCGCGACGTTCGCAAACGCACAACAAACTATTGACCGGGTAGCGGTTATCGTTGATGAGGGCGTCATCCTGCAAAGTCAGATTGATCAGATGATAGAACAAGTCAAAAACAGCGAAAATTTTGATCGTTCAAATGCTCCCACTGACGAAGTACTTGAAACTCAGGTAACAGACCGTCTGGTGCTGCAGGAACTGCAGTTGCAAATGGCGGCACGTATGGGCGTTGAGGTCGGTGAATCACAGCTTGAACAAGCCATAGAGCGGATCGCCAGCGAGCGCAACATGACCGCTCCGCAATTGCGTCAGCAAATAACCCAATCTGGTCAGGAATGGGCCACCTTTCGCGAGCAAATCAAAAACGAACTGATTACCTCTCAGGTTGAGCGGGCAGCTGTCCAGCGGCGGGTTAGTATTACTCCGCAGGAAGTGAACAACCTGGTCGAACTGATTGAAAATAATGAACAGGTACAGACAGAATACCGGCTAAGCCAAATATTAATTGCCAGCCCGTCTGATGCTACGCAACAGGAACAGGAACTTGCCAAGCAACGTGCCGAAACAGTGCTGGAACTGCTGGACGAAGGACAAGACTTCGCCGATTTGGCGATACGCTCATCCTCGGGCAATAATGCACTGGATGGCGGCGACTTAGGCTGGATGACCGAAAATACAATGCCAACGCTGTTTGCCGATGTGGTTAAAGGCAAAGCGGTCGGTGAGGTTGTCGGCCCGATCCGCAGTGGTGTTGGTTTCCATATTTTAAAAGTAGCCGATAAACGCGGCGAGCAACGGGTCGAGGTTCAGGAAGTTAAAGCCCGCCACATCCTGATTAAACCGTCGGTAATATTATCGGACAGCCGCGCCGAAAAAATGTTGACCGAATTTCGCCAACAGGTTCAGAACGATGAAAAAAGCTTTGATGAACTTGCCCGTGAGCACTCAGCGGATCCGGGTTCGGCCTCCCGCGGTGGTGATTTAGGCTGGGCAAGACCTGATAAATACGCGCCGGAATTTAAGCAAAAAGTACAAACGATTGAAAAAAACCGCATCAGCGAACCGTTTAAATCCCAGTTTGGCTGGCATATTGTTGAAGTAACCGATCGCCGGACCCTTGATGCCACTCAGGAAAGCAAACAAGAGCGCGCTTACCAGATGCTATTTTCACGTAAATTCAGAGAAGAGCTGGATAACTGGCAGCAGGAAATACGCGACCGGGCTTATGTTCGTAAAGTCGTAAATTAATATGGCGGCTAATCAATTACCGTTGTTGGTATTCACTCCCGGCGAACCGGCCGGCATTGGTCCTGACCTTGCTGTGATGATGATGCAGCAGCAATGGCCGGCTGCCATCGTTGTCTGCGCTGATGCTGATTTACTGCAACAGCGCGCTGCACAGCTTGGTCTGGATGTGACTATCGAGCGCTACAACGGACAGCGCCCAACAACTCCACTGCCAAAAGGCGTTTTACTGGTCGAGCATATCCCTCTGGCACAGCCAGCGGTTGCTGGTCAGCTTGCAGTAGAAAACGGCCACTATGTTGTTGATACGTTAACCCGCGCCTCAAACGGCAACCTCAGTGGCGAGTTCGATGCTGTAATAACCGGTCCCGTCCATAAAGGAATTATTAACGAAGCCGGTATTGCGTTTTCCGGCCACACTGAATTTTTTGCCAGCCAGGCAAACCGTACTGACGTGGTTATGATGCTGGCTACTGAAGGTCTGCGGGTGGCATTAGTAACCACACACATACCATTAGCTTACGTAAACCGCGCAATTACTCCGGAGCGCCTGACAAAAATTCTTACCATACT